>JANMVW010000170.1:0-32286 GCA_031393555.1 Acidobacteriota bacterium | reverse complement strand
CACTCGCTAAGCGCACCGTCAGTTGGTGTCGCCACTCCCACCCTCGACTCCCTCCTCAACCTCCTCACCCTTCTCGACAACGCCCGCCACGATGCGTCGCCGCAGAGACACGGCGCCGTCGTCCCAGCACCCGCCCCCTAGCCCCCGCGGGGAGCGTACGCGGTCACGTCATTCAGCCCCGTGACGTCCGTGTTACGCTCCCCGCCCCATGGCGTCGCCGTCACGATCACGCGCGACGATTCTCGCGCATCACCTCTATGATTTCGCGGAGTGCGAGCATCGTGTCGCGCTCGATGCGACGCTCGATCGCGAGCTTCGCACGCCGCCCGACGACGCGATGGCACTACTGCTCGAGCACGGGCAGCGCTTCGAGCGCGAGGTCGTTGAGCCGCTCGGGTATCCCGCCATCGAAGTTGACCGAGGTGACTGGGACGGGGCGTTCGCTCGTACGCGCGCGCTGATGAGTGAAGGGGTCGCGGGGATCGACCAGGCGGTGTTGATTGATGGCGCGCGGCTGGCGCGGCCGGATCTTCTCGAGCGGGCGCCGGGCCGATCGACGCTCGGGGAGTTTCATTACATCCCCGGAGACGTGAAATCGGCGAGGACGACGCGCAGCGACGCGGTATTCCAGGTGGGGTTCGCGGCGCTGTTGCTCGAATCGGTGCAGGGACGGCGGCCGGAGACGGGCTTTCTCATCCTGGGCGATGGGCGGCGCGAAGAGCTGGATCTCGACGCGATCCGCTGCACGGTGGACGATGCCGTCGCCCGAACCGAAGAGGTCGCCCGCGGGGAGGCGGCGACGTCTCCGTTTTTCTCGACCGCGTGCGCGCGATGCCGGTGGCGGGGCACCTGCCTTCCACGCCTCGAAGAGGCGCGGGATCTTTCGTTCGTGCACGGGGTGACGCGCGCGCGCCGGCGCGTGCTGCTGCGTCATGGGGTGGCCACTATCGACCAGTTGGCCCGGGCCGACGTCGCGGCGCTTGCTGCCGCGGGCGTGCCGTCGGACGGACTCCTGCGCATGCGGACCCAGGCGCGAACGCTCCTCGACGGGCAGGTGCTGCGCCACCACCCGGCGGGGCTTCCGCGCGGCCTCAAGCGCGAGTTCTACCTGCGCCTCGAGTCCGACCCGCTCGATCGCGGCGAGCCGTTTTCGATCGCGTGGGGAGAGGCGGCACCGCTCGGGGCGATCGACACGGCGCGGGTCGCGATCGTGTCGACGCGCGACGAGCGCGCGGAGGCCGTGCGCGACCTGCTCGACGTGCTCGAATCCCCCGCCTCCCGGGATGAGCCGATTTACACATATGGAGACGGCACCGCGGGGGCGTTCGCTGCGAACGCGGAAGAGTTGGGGCTCGAACCGGCACGCGCGGGCGATCTGGCGGGGCGCTTCGTCGATCTGGCCCCTTGGTTACGGCGCACGGTCGTGCTTCCCGTTTTTTTGTACCGGTTCGACGAGGTGGCCGCGGTCGCGCGAAACCTCCCGCGTCCGTCGGCCGGCCAGGCGGAAGACGCGCTGTTCGTGCTGCACGCGGGGCTCGCCGCGTCCGAGGACCCGACGGCGGTTCGGCGGAACCTCGAGGAGGCAGGTCGGGACGCGCTGGAATCGCTTCGTGCGATCCGCGCGTGGTTCACGGCGTGAGCGCGCCTTCGCTGTGGGATCGCCTGACGCGCCTGCTCCACCGGGAGCACCACGCGATCCTCCTTGGCCACCGCGACCTGATGACGCTCCCCCTCGACGAGCGGGTCGAGCGCGGCGACAGTCTGGCCGGCCTGTCGCATCGCGGTGAGGAACCTGGGGGGCGCATCAACCTGCGCTGCGACGACAACCTCGCGAAATTCCGAATCGGGGATTCCCTGAGACTGGGAAACGGCGAGCGGCTGGAGGGCGCCCGCGGGCTCGGCGTGACCTACGAGTCGTTCGACGATGCCACGGGCTTGCTTGTCGTCTCCCGCGATCCGTTCAGGACGGACGGCGGGTTCGACCCGACCCGGCCGTTGCAGCTCGACCCCGAGGCGCAGTCGTTGACCAGCTTGGCGCTGGAGGCCTTGGCGCGGGTGCGGTCGGGGCGCTCCGCTTCGGCCGGAGCCGTGCGCCTCGTGCTCGAAGGCGTGGCGGAGCGCAGCATCGATCCGAAGCAGAATTCCGCGGCCGCCGCTCAGGCCCGGGCCTTCGTCCCCACTCTCGACGCCTCGCAGCAAGAAGCGTTCGTCGCGGCGATGGCCGCGTCTCCGGTGACGCTCGTTCAGGGCCCCCCGGGCACCGGCAAGACCTACGTCCTCGCGCGCATCGTGGCCGCGCTGGCGGCGTCCGGCCAAAGGGTGCTCGTCGCGTCGTATACGCACCGCGCGGTCAATAACGCGCTGCGGATGGTGGCGCTGGCCGACCCAACGCTCACCGTCGTGAAGGCCGGCAAGGCGAGCGGCGCCGACGATCTTCGCGGAACGCGCGTCGCCGTCGTCCCTTCGATGAGGCGGCTTCCCGCCGGGCGCGATCCTCGGCGGGTCGTGGGCGCCACGCTGTTTTCGCTCAAGGCCGTCTGGGAAGAAAACGCCTTCGATGTCGTGGTCGTGGACGAGGCCGCGCAGATTCCCCTGACGTATGCCAGCTGCGCGCTCCTCGCGGCTCCGCGCTACGTCTTCGTCGGCGACCACCGCCAGCTCGGGCCCATCGTGCAGGGTCGCCATCCCGATCCCCTCGCTGCGCGGTCGGTCTTCGAGCACCTTGCCGCCCTCTATCCGCCCGCGCTGCTCAAGACGACCTACCGGATGAACGCGGGGGTGAACGACTTCCCGAGCCGGGTGTTCTACGACGGGCAGCTCGCCCCCGAGGCGCGCAACGCGAGCGCCCGCTTCCCCCACGTGTCCGGCGGGCCTTACGACGAGTTGTTCGATCCCGAACGCCCCGCCGTGCTCGCGCTGGTCGAACACGAGGGGTTTCGGACCCGGTGTTTGCCGGAGGCGCAGGTCGTCGCCGGGATGGTGCTCGACCGTATCGTCCGCCAGCGGGGAGACCCCGGCGACATCGCGGTCGTCTCTCCGTTTCGGGCGCAGCTCCGGCTCATCCGGACGCTCGTCAAGCGCGGGCTCGAGGCGGCCGGGGTCGTCGCGGCGCTTCCGGTGATCGACACCGTGGAGCGCATTCAGGGACAGGAGCGCGAGCTGGTCATCGTCTCGCTCGTGGCGTCCGATCCCGATCACCTCGCCGGGGACGCCGCGGCGTTTTTCTTCTCGGGAAATCGGCTGAACGTTACGATCACCCGGGCGCGAACCAAGCTCATCATCGTGGCGAGCCCGCTCGCGTTCACGGCGTTTCCGAAGACACTCGCCGGGCTTGCGGACGTGGAACGGTTCAGGCGCCTGCGGAGGGAGCTGCCGTCGGTCCAGGTTCCCGGCCCGCGACCGGCCTAGACAGAAACGCCGCCCCGTAGGCGGGGCGGCGTCAGGACATCGCGAGTACGTCGAAATCAGTTCGTGCCGGTGCCTGCTTTCGGAACCGACACGCCCTTGCGGGACAGCTCGTCGTTGATGATCGTGCGGAACTGCTCGATCGGCTGCGCGCCGACGAGCATGCGGCCGTTGATGAAGAAGGCCGGTGTTCCCGTGACGCCCAGCGCGCCGCCGTCGTCGAAGTTCGCCTTGATCAAGCTCTCATGCTTTTTCGAGGTGGTGCACGCCTCGAAGGCGGCGGCATCCAGGCCGAGGTCCGCGGCGCGCTTGGTCAGATCGGCCGCGCTCAGGTCGCCAGCGGTTCCGTAGAGGTTGTTGTTGTACTCCCAGAATTTCCCCTGATCGCCGGCGCAATGCACCGCCAGAGCGGCCGGCATCGCCTGCTGATGGAAGGGAAGCGGATAGTCGAGGTGGCTGTAGCGCACCTTGCCCTTGTACTCGGCCAAGACCTGCTCGACGGTCGGAAACGCGCGCTTGCAGAACGGGCACTGATAGTCGGACCACTCGACGATCGTGACCGGCGCGTCGTTGGGGCCCGTGACCGGGGCCGTCGGGCGCAGCGTGACCGTGGCGCGAGGAGGATCGAGCATCATCTTGACCTCGTACTTGGAGGAGAGCTCCGCCAGGTACTGATCCTTGCGCTCGGCGACTTTTTGCCCCGTCAGCATCTTCTCGATGTCGCCCTTGACCTCGTCGAACGTCTTGCCGCCCATGCGGGCTTTCATCTTGTCGTAGTACTGGGTGACTTCTTCCGGCGTCGGCTTCGCCGCCTTCGCAATGATCTCGGTCTGGACGAGATCGTTGGTCGTGACTTTCTGGGCGGCGGCTTCGTTGGTGATCAACTGCTCTTGGATCATTCCCGTGAGCACTTCCGCGCGCACGTCGTACTCTTGCTGGCGGAACTTGGCGAGCTGGTTGGCCGCGGCGCTATCAAGCTGCTGAAGCGTGATCACCTCTTTGCCCACCATCGCGGCGGGGCGAGAGTCGCCGGAAGCCTGAGTCGAGGCCGTCGCGGCAGGCGCGGCCGCGGCGTTCGTCTTGTCTTTCTTTGCGAACGCCGGGGCGGTGACCGCGGCGGTGAGGAGCAGAATTGCCGTCGTCTTCGATAGTGTCATCGGTCGTTTCTCCCATGCCCGGGTCGCCCGCGATCGTCCATTGCGACGAACCGGTCCCGAATCCCACCTAATGTACACGGGGGTCGGGGGACCGTCCAACGGCCCCCTCCCCCCTGAGCTATGATCCGCGCGGAATCGCGCTTTCGCTCTGTTTTTGGAGACAAAACCGGCATGGCGGTAGCAGAAGTGACGGTCGTCGGGGCCGGTCTTGCCGGCAGCGAGGCGGCGTGGCAGATCGCCCAACGCGGCGTTCGGGTGCGCCTTTACGAAATGCGCCCCGTACGCCCGACGGCGGTCCACCGGACCTCTGATTGCGCCGAGCTCGTCTGCTCGAATTCGCTCAAGTCGCTCGACCACGCAACGCCTCATGGGCTGCTCAAGGAAGAGATGACGGCGCTCGGCTCGAAGATCCTCGAGTGCGCGCTTTTGCATCGCGTCCCGGCGGGAGGGGCGCTCGCGGTCGATCGCGATGAGTTCGCGAAGGCGGTCACCGCGGTGCTCACTGCGCACCCCCTGATCGAGCTCGTTCGCGAAGAGGTCGTCGAAATTCCCGAGAGCGGGATCGTCATCCTGGCGGTCGGCCCGCTCGTATCGGAGCGATTGCAGGAAGCGATCGCGCGTTTCACCGGACAGGACTATCTGTTCTTCTTCGACGCGATCGCGCCCGTCATCGAGGCCGACACGATCGACCGCGACATCGTCTTCGACGCATCGCGCTACGGGAAGGGGGGCGGGGCGGATTATTTGAACTGCCCGATGACGCGCGAGGAATACGAAACGTTCGTCGGCGCGCTCCTTTCGGGCGAGAAAGCTCCCCTGCATGAATTCGACAGGACGCCCTTTTTCGAAGGGTGCCTGCCGATCGAGGAGATGGCCCGTCGCGGAGTCGACACCTTGGCGTTCGGCCCGATGAAGCCGGTCGGCCTGATCGACCCGCGGACGGGATCGCGCCCGCACGCCGTCGTACAACTCCGACAGGACAACCTGGCGGCCGAGCACTACTCGATGGTCGGCTTCCAAACCCAGTTGCGTTGGCCCGAGCAGAAGCGGATTTTCGCCACGATCCCGGGATTACGCGACGCGGAGTTCGTGCGCCTCGGACAGGTGCACCGGAACTGCTACATCAACGCGCCCCGCGTGCTGACACCGACGCTGCAAACGCGCGAGCGGCCGACGTTGCTGTTTGCGGGACAGATCTCGGGGGTCGAGGGGTACACGGAATCGGCGGCCACGGGTCTGCTCGCTGGAATCAACGCGGCGCGCTTGGCGACGGGCCTCCGGCCGCTGACTCTTCCCGAGGACACGATGCTCGGCGCGCTGACGCGCTACATCGCAACGGCCGACCCGTCCCACTACCAGCCGCAAAACGCCGCGTTCGGCCTGCTCCCCGAAGCCCCGTCGCGGTCGAGGAGAAAACAGGACCGGCGCGCGGCACGATCGACGAAGGCGATGGCGTCCCTGACGGCCTGGATCGAAGCCGAAGGGGTGGCCACCCTCGCGGAGCGCACGCCGTGAAAGAGGAGAACGACTACGATCGCGCCGTCTCGCGATTCCTTGCGTATCTCGAGGATCAGCGGCGCGTCTCGGCGCAGACGTTGCGCGCCTACGTCAGCGATCTTGCGCAGTTTCGCGCCTTGCTCGAGAAACGCCATGGCGAGCGGCTCCCCGGCCCCGAGGCGATCGATGCGCTCGCGATTCGAAGTTTCGTGGCCCGGCTCCACAACGAAGGACTTGCGAAAGCATCGGTCGCGCGAAAGCTTTCGGCGGTGCGCTCGTTCCTGAAGCACGCGGTGCGCTTGGGCGTGATCGACGTGAGTCCCGCCGAGGGGATTCCGACGCCGAAGCAGTCGAAACTTCTTCCGAAAAATCTGACGGTCGACGAAGTCTTCACGCTTTTGGACTCGATCGCGGGAGGCGACATCGCGTCGAGGCGGGACAAGGCGCTGCTCGAATTCCTGTATGCGACCGGCCTGAGGATCGGGGAGCTGGCCGCTCTCGACCTCGACGACGTGGATCACTCGGGAGGGCTCGTTCGCGTCCTGGGGAAGGGGAACAAGGAGCGCATCGTTCCCTTTGGGCGAAAAGCCCAGGCCTCGCTTCTCCTTTGGTTGTCCGCGTCCGAGCCTCTGCGCGTTCGCGGTGGGGATGCGAACGCGTTGTTTCTGAACCTCCGAGGAACCCGCTTGACCGATCGCAGCGCGCGACGGATTCTCGATCGTCGCATGCTTCAGGCTGCGATCGCGGCCCACATCTCGCCGCACGCGCTACGGCACACCTTCGCCACGCACATGCTCGGAGCGGGCGCCGACCTGCGCGCGATTCAGGAGCTTTTGGGCCACGCGTCGTTGTCAACGACCCAGCGCTACACGCACGTGGGCGTCGAGGCTCTGATGGCAGTCTACGACAAGGCGCACCCGAGGGCGCATCGGAAGAAGTTAACCGTTCACAGTTGAGAGTTAAGACGTGAAGCAGGCCGGGGCGGAGTTCGAGCGGATCGCGATCGAGGCGGCGCACGCCGGCGGGGACGTGCTTCGGCGCCGGTTCGCCGACCGCGAGTCCCTGGCCATCGAGGTCAAGGCGAGGCACGACTACGTCACCGAAGTCGACCGCGAGGCCGAGGCCGCCGTGATCGCCGTGTTGCGCCGGCACGTCCCGGAACATGCGATCCTTGCGGAAGAAGGTTCCACGGGGGGAGCGCATTCCGCTTACCGCTGGATCGTCGATCCGCTCGACGGCACGACCAACTTCATCCACGGCGTACCCGCCTTCGCCGTGTCGATCGGCCTTACCGACGGGCGCGGCCTGATCGCCGGCGCGGTTCACGATCCGTGTCGCGGCGAGACCTTCCACGCGCATCGCGGCGGCGGCGCCTTCCTCAACGGCGCTCGCATCGCGTGCACGACCATCGACCTCCTGGATGCCGCGCTGATCGCAACCGGGTTCCCGTTCCGCGAGATGACTCGACTCCCCGCCTACCTGGCGGCGTTCGAACGGTTCGTGCGGTCGACGTCGGGCCTACGGCGTGCCGGATCGGCGTCGCTCGACCTGGTCTACACGGCTTGCGGACGGTATGACGGCTTTTTCGAGGTTGGCTTGAATCCCTGGGACCTGGCCGGGGGCGCGCTCGTCGTCGTGGAGGCGGGTGGCATCGTCACCGACGTGCGAGGGGGTCCGAGTTTTCTCGAGGACGGGTCGGTGGTTGCGGCGGGGTCGCGGCTTCACCCCGCGATGCTTGCGATCACCATGGGGACGCTTTAGCCGGCGGGGGTTTCTTCTTCCTGCTTGTACATGTACTTGATGGCGTGCTTGTACACGAGCAGGTTGGGCGTCCCCTCGCGGTTCACCTTGAGGCAGTTGCGGTCGTACCACTCGATGTGGCCACGCAGTTGATCGCCGTTGTCGAGGACGACGACCATCGGGGTGTGATTGGTCATCTGCTTGACGTAGTAAAACGCCTCGGCGCTGGTGTTTTCCGGCGGAACCTGGCGCCTGCGGCTCTGGTCGCGGGAGCCCGCCTGCTCCGCGGGAGCGGGGTCCGCAGGAGATTGAGGAGCACGGTTCGTCGAGAACCGCTCTTTCATCTCCGCCAAGTTGGGCCGAACCAGTTTTCTATTGATCATAGACTTAATGTAAGTTTAGCGACTTGAGCCAGGCCGTGCAAGTTCTCGTCTGGAGCGGCTTGATTCGGAGCCCCCGGCCCATGTTTTTGGAGGTCGCGCGACCCTCAGTTTGAGGCTTCGATCGGCGACAACCGATCCTGGTACTTGGGCGAAATCCAGATCGTGGCCTCGGACCAAGCCTTGAGCATGTACTTCTTGTACTCGACGTCGAAGCGTTCGTTTTGAATTTTCTTCTCGATTTCGGCTTTCACATCGTCGAAGGGCTTGGACCCCGCGTCCGTGCGCGCATCGACTTTCAGGATATGGAACCCGTAGTCGGCTTCGATGACCTGGCTGATCTCGCCGACGGGGACGGTGAACGCCGCGAGCTCGAGCGGCGCCGCGAGGTCTCCCTTTTTTACGGTGCCCAGCAAACCTCCCGCTTTCTTCGTTCCGGCGTCGGAGGCTTCCGCGGCAATCGCCGCGAAATCAGCTCCCGAGGCGAGCACCCTCGCGCGCACGGCCTCGGCCACCGCCCGTTTTTCCGCCCGCTCGGGCTCCGAGGCCTTGACGACGATCTCCCGCACGGTCGCCTCCGCCGGAACCTCGAAATCCGCGGCGTGCTCGGCGTAGTAGGCCCGCTCGTCCTTGTCCGATACGGCGATGCGGTCGGAGATCTCCACATGGATCACTTGCTGCGGCGAAAAGTCCTCGACGAGGCGTTTTTTCAGGTCGGCCATCGTCATGTCCTGGGCGGCCAGGAGCTTTTCGAGATCTTTGTCGCTGCTTAGGTTTTGCTGTCCCTTGAACATCTCGAGGTAGTAGTCCTGCATCTTCGTCACGTCGAAGATGTGCGTCGCTTTCTGGAACAGCACGCGGTGATCGATCATCCGGCGCAAGAGCTGCTTTTTGGCGTCGGCGACCTGAGCGTCGAGCTCGGTCCCGGAATGTCGCCGGTAGAGTTCTTGGAGAAGCCCTTGCTCTTCGGTATCGAGATCGGACTTCGTGATGATGTCGTCGTTGACCTTCGCCACGATTTCGTCGAGGACGTCCGCATGCGCGAAGCCCCCGCCGAGGGCCAGCGCCGCGGCAAGACCCGCAAGCCATTTCAAGGGAACTCTCATGCCGATCATCTTGCACGCGGGACGGCGTCCTCCGCCACATAAGCGAACGGCAACTCACCCGGGTGGCGTGTCACCACCGTCGCTTTGCGGAGCTCTTGGAGGAGCTGATCCGCCGCGGCTTGGGCCTTGTCGAGGGCGATCGCCCGGCGGGCGCCCTCCCGCCGCCGCGAGATGGACTCCGAAGGATCGTCCGACTTTTCGAGAAGGAACAGCAGCACGCTCGACTCGAAAGGAAGGGGTGCGCTCACACCTCCCGGACTCAGGGCCTTTACGGCGGCGGCAATGTGAGGGGGGAGGGCCTCGAGATCCTCGTCCCGCGGCGCATCGGGTAGCGAATCGGCGCCGTAGGCCAGTCCTGCCTCGGCGAACGAGAGCTTTTTGGCGAGGATCTCTTGGCGCACTCGCGCGGCCTCCGGGTACGAGGCGAGTCGCAGGGTCCGGAGCGTCCCCTGCAGCGCCGGCTCCGCTGGCGGTACCTGCGCGGCCAGCCTCGCGTCGATTTCCGTGTCATCCACACGGACCTTGGCGAGCACGACCGACTCGCGCAGTTTCTGGATCGTGAGATCGCGTCGCGCCAGTTCGCGGGCGGCAGGCTGGGACGACGCATCGGCCCCGAGATACGCCGCCAACTCCGCGTCGGAGACCGTGACCCCCCGCCGCCGCGCTTCTTGGAAAAGGAGTACGCCTTCGAGGAAATCATCGAACAAGCGGCTCTTGACCCTGGCGAGGTCGCCCGGGGTGAGAGGGTCGCTGGCGGGATCTTGCAGTTGGATCGTGTCCAGATAGGCCTGTAGCTCGGCGACCGTCACGGCCTGCGTTCCCACCTCGGCGACGACATGTTTTCCGGGATCGGTGGCGAAACGGTCGCACGCCGACAGCCCGACGAGGGCGAACGTGGCGACGGCGAGGCAACGGAGAGGCGTCACGATTCCTATGGTGACGCCGGAGTGCGGAGCGCACAAGGCCTCGCGGGTTCACCCGGCCATGGCCTCCTCCAGAATTTCCCGAACGACGCTGATCCTCTCCCCCATTTTTTCGGGGGCGGGCAAGGTGACCATCCCCGAAGGGGTCAAAGCACCCCGCCGCCGCGCGACGAGATCGATCAGGCGCCGCGGATCGACGGCCGCCTTTTCGCCAAAGCGCACTTGCAGCTTCGCGTTCACGACATCGACGCTTTTCACCCCCGCGCGCTCCGCGATCAACCGCAGACGCGCCATCTCGAACAGATTGCGCCCCGCAAGCGGCGGATGCCCCCAACGATCTTCCGTCTCGGTCTGTAGACGGTCGACTTCCGCGGCGTCCCTCGCGACCGAGAGGCGCTTGTAGAGCGCGAGACGGTCGCCGACTTCGGGCATGTAGCTCTCCGGAAGCTTGATATCGACCGCGAGGTGGAGCGACACCGGTGGGCGCTCTTCGATGGGTTCACCCTTCATGTCCGCAACGGCGTGCTCGAGCATCGTGCAGTAGAGGTCGAAGCCCAGCGAAGCAATGTGCCCGTGCTGGCGCGATCCGAGGAACTCCCCCGCCCCACGGATCTCGAGGTCGGCAGCCGCCAACCGGAAGCCCGAACCTAACTCGCTGAACTCCTGGAGCGCCTTGAGGCGGCGTCTGGCGGTGTCGGAGAGCGTTTGGCTTCCCGGGATCAGGAAATACGCGTACGCGTGCTGCGCACTTCGGCCGACCCGCCCGCGAAGCTGGTAGAGCTGAGCGAGTCCGAGGCGGTCGGCCCGGTTGACGATGATGGTGTTGGCGCGGGGAATGTCGAGTCCATTCTCGATGAGAGTCGTCGTGACCAGGACGTCGGCCTCGTCGTGCGTGAAGCGGAGCATCACGCGCTCGAGCTCCCGCTCGGGCATCTGGCCGTGTGCGACGACGACGCGCGCCTCGGGAACCAGTTCCTTCAAGGCCCGAACCAATGCCGGGATCGTTTCGACGCGGTTGTGTACGAAGAAGACCTGACCCTGGCGGCGCATCTCTTGCCGTATCGCCTGCGCCACCACGTTTTTCCGGAACGGCACCAGATAGGTCTGAATCGCCGAACGCCCCGGTGGCGGCGTCTCGATGATCGAAAGGTCGCGCACGCCCGCGAGAGACATCTGCAGCGTGCGAGGGATCGGGGTCGCCGTCATCGACAAAACGTCGATGCCGATCGAGAGCTGCTTCAACCGCTCCTTCGCCGCGACGCCGAATCGCTGTTCTTCGTCGACGACAAGGAGCCCGAGGCTCTTGAAGGCGACGTCTTTCGAGAGGAGCCGGTGCGTGCCGACCACCAGGTCGATTTCCCCAGCGGCCACCGCGCGCAGGATGGCTCGCGTGTGCTCCGCCGTCCGAAAACGCGAGACCATCTCGAGCTTCACCGGAAAGGGCGCGAACCGCTCCTTGATCGTCTCGAAGTGCTGCGCCGCCAGCACCGTCGTCGGGGCCAGGAGCGCGACCTGCTTTCCGTCCATGACGACCTTGAAGGCAGCCCGCACGGCAACCTCGGTTTTCCCGAAGCCGACGTCTCCCACGAGCAGGCGGTCCATCGGCTTTCCCTGCTCGAGATCTTCTTTGACCTCGCGGACCGCGCGCGCTTGGTCTCCGGTCAACTCGAACGGAAACGCGGCCTCGAGCTCGCCCTGCCAGGGACCGTCGGCGGCGAACGCATGCCCCGTCGCGGCGCGGCGACGGGCATACAGCTCGAGCAGTTCCTTCGCCATCGATTCGACGGACTTCCTGACCTTGCTCTTGACCTTTTCCCAGCCGACGCCGCCCAGCTTGTCGAGCCGGGGCTGATGTCCCGAAACGCCGCTGTACTTCTGCACAAGATCAAGGCGGTCGGTGGGAACGAACAGCCGGTCGCCTCCCTGGAATTCCAGAATCATGAAATCGCGATTGACGCTGCCGCCCTTCGGTCGTCCCAGGCCCGCGTAGCGTGCAACCCCGTGGTCGACGTGCACGACCAGATCGCCGACCTTGAGGTCGCGGAAGTCCGAGAGGAACGCGGTGCGGCTCTTCGACTTGCGCTCCGGCGCGTGCTTTTCTTCGCCGAAGATCTCGCGCTCCGAGTACACCGTCAGCTTCTGCTCGGGGAACTCGAACCCTTCGCGCAGGCCCGCGACCGCGATCGTCGCGTTGAGCTCGTAGGCCGCCAGAATCTCCGCAAGCCGTGCCGCGCTCCCTGGCGCTCGCAACACGCAGTGGACCTGTTCGCCGGAGGCGCCGGCTTCTTTGACCGCGGCCGCAAAATCCGCCACGCGCCCGGCGAACGATCGGGCCCGACGACTCGGCCAGGCCACTTGGAGGGCATCAGCGCCGCTTTCGCCCGAGTCGAGCTCGCGAAAAACGAGCACCGCCTCACGGGTTGCCGCGATCGCCGCGCCCTCCGGGACGAACAACGCGGAGGGTGGCGGCAGCACCCGGTCGCCGCTCTCTTCGTACGCCGCGCGCAGCTCGTAGCCCGCCCGTGCGAGTTCTTCCTCGACCCGTTCCGGTTCATCGACGACGACCGCAAGTCCTCCGGAGTGATCGAAGACGGTGGACGGCTTGTCGGAGGTCAGCGCGGACAGAGCCTCGAAGCCGGGAAGGTGTCCGGCAGAGCGCAACGCGTCGATCTTCGCGCGAAACGCGGAGAGCGCGGAGCCTTCCTCATGGGCCCGACGCAGCCCACCTTCGAGATAGGCGGCGAGTCGAGAGACGGCGCTGTCGGTCGCAGGGCTTTCGGCGGCCGGGCCGATCACCGCTTCGTCGAGCGTGCCCGTCGAGCGCTGATGATCGGGGTCGAACGATCGCAACGACTCGACGGTGTCGCCGAACAGCTCGATGCGCACCGGTTCGTCCGCTTCGGGCGGATAGATGTCGACGACGCCGCCGCGCCGGGAGATTTCGCCCGGGCCCGCGACGGTGTCGACGCGCCGGTATCCGGCGCGAAGACTGTCGAGTAGGAAGCTCTCCGGAGCCAGAACGGCACCGACCCGAACGGTGCGCGAGCTCGCGGTGATCTCGGCGGGAGACGGAAGCCAGGTCAGCAGCGCCGAGGCCGGCACGAGCAAGACGTCGAGGTCTCGCCGTGCGAGCCGCCCGAGCGCGCGCACGCGTTCGCGCTCCACTTCGGGGTGCGGCGGTATCCCGTTGTAGGGGTCGCAGACCAAGGTCGGGAACACCACGATGCCCCGGGGATCTCGCCCCAGGAGGTTGGCGAGGGCGGCCAAGTCCCGCTGCCAAGCCGCAAGCGACGCCTCGTCGGGTACGACGAGCAAAGCTCGGCGTCGCGTGCGCTCGAGGAGAATCGTCAAGACCGCGGCGCGTGCGGGTCCGGTCAATCCGCTCGATGCGACGCGGCCGCTCTCGGTTTCGAGCGCACGCTTCAGGGCGCTGTAGGCGGGCGCGGAGACGAGGGACGAAACCAGCGCGAGGTCCGCGCTCATGCGGCTCCGGATGCTCTAGGCTCCGGATTGTAAAGGCCGCGGCGAAACCGCCAACGGACGCGCAAGACGTCCGCGATCATGTTCAGCGGGTCGCCAACAATCGACACCTTCGACCCCGTGACGTTTCGCCAGGTGACCGGAACCTCGGCGACCGAAAGCCCGAACCGCGCGCACAGGAACAGCAACTCGACGTCGAATGCGAAGCGATTCACGACCATCTTGTCGAAGAGGGGCTTCACCCGCTCGCGGTCCATCAATTTGAAACCGCACTGCGTATCGCGATAGGGAAGCCCCGTGACCATGCGAATGATGGTGTTGAAGCTCCGCCCCATCGCCTGCCGCGCCCACCCCTGCGGCACCGACACCTCGGAATCCGGAAGGGCCCGGGAGCCGATGACGACGTCGAGGTCGCGATCTCTCATCACCGTGGCGAGCTTGGCATGATCGTCGATGGGGGTCGACAGGTCGGCGTCGGTGAGAAGCACGAAGCGTCCCTGCGCCTCGAGCACGCCGTGCCGGACGGAGTAGCCCTTGCCGCGGTTGTCCCCGTTTTTGAGCACGCGGCCTCGCCGGCCGAGAAGCGCCTTGGCCGCGAGCTCCGCGGTGCGGTCCTTCGAGCCGTCGTCCACCACCAGAATTTCCGCGTCGATAGAGGCGGTGTCGAGATACGACGCGATCTTGCCGAGGGTCAGGACGAGTCGCGTCTCCTCGTTGTAGGCGGGAATGACGATCGAGAGAAACGGTCGGCTGAACGTGGAGCTCATCGGAGCGCAACTACCTCCCGGGCACGGGCAACGCCCCGCCGCTCTCGACGAAACGGTCGTAAGGGACGAACTGTCCGCCTCGCACGATGTACAAGCGCGGATACTGTACGACATCGCCGTTCCGGTCGAACGCGAGACGGCCGGTGACGCCGTCGTAGTTGTCGATGTGCAAGAGCGCATCGAGGATCTCGTCCGAGGCCCACGAGCCGGCGAGGGTCACGGCCGCCGCAAGCACGCGCACCGTGTCATAGGCGTGCGCGGCGTAGATGTCCGGCTCGGCCCCGTAGCGCGCGTTGAAGGCGGCCGCGAACGAGCGAACGTCGGCCGAATCGGCGGTGGCGTCGAAGCTCGGCCTCGGAAAGACGAGGTTCTCCGCCGAGGGTCCCGCGGTACGGATCAGCTCCGACGCCGCGCTCGACGTGCCGAGAATGATCGGCCGGAGGCGCGTCTCGCTCAGCAGCCCTAAAGCGGTCGCGAGGTCGTCGGCGTACGCGGCGATGTAGAGCCCGCGAGGGGTCAGACCCGACAACGCGGCCACGGCGTCCGCGATTGCGGTTTCGCCCCCTTCGGGGAACGTGAGCGACGCGACGACGCTCCCGCCCGACGCGCGGAGCCGGTCGGTGAAAGCGCCCGCGAGGCTCGCACCGTAATCATTGTCGACCGAGAGGATGGCGACGCGCTCCAGCCCGAGATCGCGCGCGAAATCCGCCATCGACGCGCCTTCGAGAACGTCCGACGGGACGGTGCGGAAGATGTAGTTCCCCGCCCCGGTCAGCTGCGATGCGGAGGCGGATGGAGACACGAGAACGATGTGGTTTCGCTCGCAGTAAGGAGCCAGCCGGAGCGTGACGGTCGACGAGACCGCGCCGAGCACGGTGGTGACATGCTCATGCTCGACGAGATCGCGCAAAGCGGCGATCCCGATTTCGGGGTTCGTGGAATCGTCTCGGTAGAGCAGCTCGAGCCGGCGTCCCCCGACGCCTCCCGCCGCGTTGATCTGCTCGACGGCGAGATCGAACCCGCGAGCGACCTGCTCTCCGTAGGACGACGCGGCGCCGCTTCGCGAGACGATGGCTCCCACGCGCGCAGGCTCTCCGCAGCCCGCGAGGAGCGCGAGCATCACGGCGGCCGGGAGGGTCCGCGTCACCCCGTTCTTAGTTGCGCGAGCGGCCGGCGACCAGAAGGCGCGTCAGCGCTTTCTTGAGCGACAGCTCGACCATCAGCATGTCCTGGTCGGACAGCTTGGCGGCCTGTTTCATGGATTCTTCGGCGCGACGTTTGGCCTCGCGCGCCCGCTCGACGTCGATCTCGCGGGCGGGCTCGCAAAGCCGGGCCAGAATCGTCACCCGGTTCGGGAGAACCTCGACGAATCCGTCCGCGGCTGCGAAGAAATGGGTGCCGGTCTCATCCTTGTAGGAGATCTCGCCGATCCCCAGCCTCGTCAGGAACGGAGCATGCCCGGGAAGAACACCGAACGACCCGAGGATTCCCGGCACCACGACCTCGCGCGCGTGAACGCTGAGGACCTTGCGCTCGGGTGTCACGATCTCAAGGTCGATGGTGTCGCTCACGCCTTCGCCTTCATCTTTTCGGCAGCCTCCCGAGCCTCGTCGAGGGTGCCCACGTAAAGGAAAGCCTGCTCGGGCATGTCGTCACACTTCCCGTCCACGATCTCCTTGAAGCCCTTGATCGTGTCCTCGATCTTGACGTACTTGCCCTTGTAGCCGGTGAATTGCTCGGCGACGTAAAACGGCTGCGAGAAGAACCGCTGGATCTTGCGCGCGCGAGAGACGGTGAGCTTGTCATCTTCCGACAACTCGTCCATGCCGAGGATCGCGATGAGGTCCTGAAGGTCTTTGTAGCGCTGGAGAACGCCCTGCACCTGGCGAGCGATCGCGTAGTGCTCTTCGCCCACGATGCGCGGGTCGAGAATGCGCGACGTCGACGCCAGAGGATCCACGGCCGGGTAGATGCCCAGCTCGGCGATCTGACGCGACAGGTTCGTCGACGCGTCGAGATGCGCGAACGTCGTGGCGGGCGCGGGATCGGTGTAGTCGTCCGCGGGGACGTACACCGCCTGCACCGAGGTGATCGAGCCCTTGTTGGTGGACGTGATGCGTTCTTGCATCTCGCCCATCTCGCTGGAAAGGGTCGGCTGGTAACCGACCGCCGACGGCATACGACCGAGCAGCGCCGACACCTCGGAGCCCGCCTGCGTGAAGCGGAAGATGTTGTCGATGAAAAGGAGCACGTCCTGGTGCTGCACGTCGCGGAAATACTCGGCGACGGTCAGTCCCGTCAGCGCGACGCGCAGACGCGCTCCCGGCGGCTCGGTCATCTGGCCGTAGACCAGTGCGACCTTGCTCTTTTTGAAGTCCTTGATGTTGACGACACCCGACTCTTGCATTTCGAGCCAGAGGTCGTTCCCCTCGCGGGTGCGCTCACCCACACCGGCGAAGACGGAGTAACCGCCGTGCTTCAGCGCGACGTTGTTGATCAACTCCATGATGAGGACGGTCTTGCCGACTCCGGCGCCGCCGAAAAGGCCCGTCTTGCCCCCCTTCATGTACGGCTCGAGCAAGTCGATGACCTTGATGCCCGTCTCGAACATCTCGACCTTCGTGGACTGATCCTCGAAGGACGGGGCCGCACGGTGGATCGGCCAACGCTCCGTGACCTCGATCTCGCCGAGTTTGTCGACGGCCTTCCCGACGACGTTGATCACGCGGCCGAGAGTGGCTTCGCCGACCGGCACCGTGATCGCCTCGCCGGTGTCCTCGGCGCGCATCCCGCGCACCATGCCGTCGGTCGGCTCCATGGCGACCGTACGGACACGGTTTTCTCCGAGGTGTTGTTGCACCTCGCAGATGACGTCCACCGGAATGCCCGTCTCTTGGCCCGCGTCGACGATGCGCACCGCGTTGTAGATCGCGGGGAGGTGGTTCTCGTCGAACTCGACGTCGACGACCGGACCGATGACCTGAACGACTTTTCCGATCTTCACCATTCGAATCTCCGCTATTCCAACGCCGCCGCGCCGGACACGACCTCGATGATCGCGGTCGTGATCGAGGCTTGGCGCACACGGTTCATGTGGAGGGTCAGAGCCTCCGTCAATTCTTTGGCATTCTTCGTGGCGGAGTCCATCGCCGTCATGCGCGCCGCGTGCTCGGCGGCAGCGGACTCGAGGAGGGCCCGCCACACCTGTACGCTCACGTAACCTGGGAGGATCTCATCGAAGAGGGACTCCGGACCCGGCTCGTAGATGTAGTCTTCTCCCTCCCCCGCCGCGACCAGCTCGGCCCGCGGAATCGGGAGAATTTGCTCGACCACGGGCCGCTGGGACACGACGCTCTTGAATTCGTTGTAGGCGACGTAGACCGCGTCGACCTCGCCATCGATGTAGCGGCGGACGAGGTCGTCGCCGATCAACTGCGCGGTGGAAAAATCGAGATTCCGGAAGATGTCGAGCCACTCGGCGGTGATCTTGAGCTTACGCCGCCGGACGAAGTCGCGTCCGCGCCGGCCGACCGTCATGACGTTGAGGGTCTCCGGGCGGTATTGTCCGAGGAACGCCGTCGCGGCTTTGATGGCGTTCGCGTTGAACGAGCCGCACAGGCCGCGGTCCGAGGTCACGAGGACCAGTTCGACCCTCTTGATCTCCCGCTGGACGAGCAGCGGATGCATTTCGGGGTTCGCCCGCGCGGCGAGGGACGCAAGAACCTTGCTCATCGTCAGGGCAAACGGACGCGCGGCGAGAATGCGATCCTGGGCGCGGCGAAGCCGGGCGGCCGAGACCATCTTCATGGCCTTGGTCACCTGCATGGTGTTCTTGATGGAGCGGATGCGCCGCTTGAGATCGTGGGTCTTCGCCATGCGCTTACGTCGCTAAGACCCGCGACGCCTTGAATTCGGCCTTGAAGGCCGCAAGCGCCGTGCCGATACGCGCCTTGATGTCATCGTCGAGCGCCTGCTTCGACGCGATGTCCGCGAGCAGATCCCGGTGATGGATATCGAGGTACCGGTACATGTCGCCCTCGAACGGACGGATGTCCGGGACCGCGATATCGTCGAGGAATCCGTTGGCGCCGGCATAAATGATGACGATTTGCCGTTCGACCGGAAGCGGAGCGTACTGCGCCTGCTTGAGCACCTCGACGAGGCGCTGGCCGCGCGCCAGCTGGTCTTGGGTCGCCTTGTCGAGATCGGAGCCGAACTGCGCGAAGGCCGCGAGCTCGCGGTACTGCGCCATCGAGAGGCGGAGCGTGCCCGCGACCTGCTTCATCGCCTTGATCTGCGCGTTCCCGCCCACGCGGCTGACCGATAGCCCGACGTTGACCGCAGGGCGAACGCCCGAATAGAACAAATCGGACTCGAGGAAGATCTGGCCGTCGGTGATCGAGATGACGTTCGTTGGAATGTACGCGGAGATGTCTCCCGCCTGCGTCTCAATGAGCGGGAGCGCCGTGAGCGACCCTCCGCCGAGCTCGGCGTTGAGCTTCGAGGCGCGCTCGAGCAATCGCGAGTGCAAGTAGAACACGTCGCCCGGATACGCCTCGCGGCCGGGAGGGCGCCTCAGGAGCAGAGACACCTCACGGTAGGCGACCGCGTGCTTGGAAAGATCGTCGTAGATGCACAAGACCGCCCGGCCCGGGTTGGTCTTACTCGCGGGCTTGCCGTCGACGCCGTTGAACTGGAAGTACTCGCCCATCGCGCATCCGGCATACGGCGCCAAGTACTGCAACGGCGCGGGCGACGACGCGGCCGAGGAAACGACGATGGTGTACTCCATCGCGCCGGCCTCCTCGAGCGTTTTCACGACCTGGGCCACCGTCGACTGCTTCTGACCGACAGCGACGTAGATGCAGATGACGCCTTGGCCCTTCTGATTGATGATGGTGTCGAGGGCGATCGCCGTCTTTCCGGTCTGACGATCGCCGATGATGAGCTCGCGCTGGCCGCGACCGATCGGGATCATGGCGTCGATCGCTTTGATTCCGGTCTGGAGCGGCTCTTTGACGGGGGTCCTGTCGACCACCCCAGGGGCGACCCGCTCGACCGGCATGAAGTGGGTCGTTTGGATGGCTCCCTTGCCGTCTAGCGGTTGGCCAAGCGTGTTGACGACGCGCCCAATGACGGCCTCCCCCGCCGGGACCTGCATGATGCGGCGGGTTCTACGGACTTGGTCGCCCTCTTTGATGAGATCGCTCTCGCCGAAGAGTACGGCGCCTACGCTGTCCTCCTCAAGGTTGAGCGCCATGCCCATGACGCCGTGGGGAAGCTCGAGCAACTCCCCCGACATCGCCTTTTCGAGACCGTGGATTCGCGCGATACCGTCACCGACCGAGATGATCGTTCCCACCTCGGCGAGGTCTATCTGGCCGCGAAAACCCTCGATTTGCTGTCGGAGGATCTTGCTGATCTCGTCGACCTTGATCTCCATGCCTGCTATTCCTCCCCCATCGTCCGGCGGAGCCGAGCGAGTTGCGTCTTGAGGCTGCCGTCGTAAACCATCGATCCGACCTGCGCCACCGCCCCGCCGAGCAACGAGGGGTCAATCTCGATCGTGAGATTCACCTTTCGGCCGGAGAGCTTTTCGAGGGCCGAGGCGGCGCGAACCTCGAGTTCAGGTGTCAAAGGAGCGGCTGCGATCAACGTGGCGCTCACCATCCCTTGGCTGGATTCGCGCTCGAGGTGAAAGACCTCGGCGATCGACGGGAGATTCTGCAACCGAGCGTTGTCCACGATGACTGCCAAGAACGTCTTCACGCGATCCGGGATCCCCCGGGCCGTACAGAGATTCTCGAGAAGGGATTTTTTTGCGCTGGCGGCGCTCGCCGGGTCGAGGAGGAAGCCTCGGAGTTCGGCGTTGGTCGTCATGCTGGTGGCCAACGCACCGAGAAACTCGTCCGCGCGGTCTTGCTCGGCCGAAGTGGCAAGCGCCCCGAGCAGGGCCCGCGCGTAACGCGTGGCCAGCTTCCTGTCCCTCATGAACGCCCCTGATCCGCCCGCGGGAAGGCTCGGGCCGCGCATAGGCCTCGCGGCCCTCAACCTCTGTTGTTACTTAACGTTAGTTGAAGGCCGCGGACGTTAGCACAGGGGTCCTAAGGGGTCAAGAATTCAGACGGTGGCCTGTCAGACGGTGGCCTCGATCGCGAACTCCCGGTGCGTTGGGGCTTCGTCTTCTTCTTCGTCCCGCGCGTATTCGACGTGGCCTTCGAAGAGTCCTCCGGGGGCGATCACGAGGCCCTCTTTTTCCATGAGAACTTGGCCGCACACGCGGCCGCCGGGCTGGATCTCGAGCCGGTCTTCTACGATGAGTTTGCCGCGCACGCTCCCGCACACCGTGACGCAGTGCGCGCGGAGTTCTTCGGCTTCGATGTCTCCACTCGGTCCCACGACGAGGAGTGCGTGGGCCGTGACGCGTCCCACGACCTTGCCGTCGATGCGCGCGCCCCCCTTCAGGACCAGGTCGCCGGTGAAGACGGTTCCTTCGCCGATGAGACTGACGATATCCGACCCCTCCGCGCCTTCCGTCGAACGCAGCCGCCACTTCGCCATGGTGCCTCCCCTTTCTGGGACTTGGGCTCGACGCGAATTCCACCTGAAAGCGGGCCGCGCGCCCGAAACCTCTCAGCGACAGGCGTGCCAGCCTCAAAACGAGAGGCGCCGGACCCACTGCAGACGAAATAGAGCGAGAGGAACGGCAATCCTCCTCGACCGCGAATTCAGCCGTGCTCGCCTTCGGTGCTGTTTGTTTCGAGGACGAACTTGCTATTACAACCGCGAATTTGCGTTGGCGCTTCGGCGCCGACAGAACTGTCGGCAAAACAATCAACGCCGACATATATGTCTGCCGCTCGGTAGTGCCGACTATTATGTCTGCGGCCGACATTTAAGTCTGCGGCAGACAAACTTGTCGGCGTAGCTAGGCGCGCTTCTTCCCTGAGTCGACGATCAGGCGATACACGCGGTCGAGTTCTTCTGCGCTGTGGTAGTGGACCTCCAAGCGCCCTACGGTTCCGTTTCCCGCGATACGCACCTTCGTCCCGAGGATACGCTGCAGCGTCGCCTCCGCCGCCGCAACGTTTGGGTCGATCGGCTTGCTTGGGCGCCCCGCCCTTGGCTTCACTCCGGCGGGACGTTTGGCTTGGGACTCGACTTCTCGTACGGAAAGCCCCTCCGCCACGACCCGACGAGCCAACGACTCAATCGCTTTCGCGTCCTCGAGAGCAAGCAGCGCGCGGGCGTGACCCATGGAAATGAGGCGGCCTCGGACCATGTCCTTGACGGTCTCAGGGAGATTCAAGAGTCGGAGCGCGTTCGCTACGGTGGTCCGCTGCTTGCCCACGCGCTGGGCGATTTCGTTGTGGGTTAGCTCGAGGTCATCGACCAGAATTCGGTAGGCCTCGGCCTCCTCGATTGCGTTCAATTCCTCCCGCTGGAGGTTTTCGATGAGCGCCAGTTCGAGGAGCTTCTCGTCGGGGACATCTCGGACGACTGCTGGGATCTGGTGAATGCCGGCGCGCTGAGCTGCCCTCCAACGGCGCTCGCCGGCGATTAACTCGTACTGTCCTTCCGATAACGGGCGGACCACCACCGGCTGAAGCAGCCCTTGGGCCTTCAGGGAGCTGGCAAGTTCATCCAGCCCGGCGTCGTCGAAGGACCTCCTTGGCTGCCTTGGATTGGGCCGGATCTTGCTAACTTCAATGCGCAGTTCAGCCGATCGTGAGGGGAAGGAAGTTACCGGCTGGACCTGGGATTTGGCGATTGAAGAGGGGATGAGGCTGCTAAGCCCCTTGCCCAGCGCCTTTCTTTTCATTCTCCGCGAACTCCTTTGCAAGGCTGAGGTAGGCCTCGGCCCCGCGGGACCGGATGTCGTAAAGGAAGATTGGCTTGCCGTGGCTTGGGGCTTCGCCCAATCGGATATTCCGCGGAACGACCGTCTTGTAGACGAGATCGCCGAACACGCTGCGCACTTCGTCGACGACCTGCCGAGAGAGGTTGGTGCGATCGTCGTACATCGTCATGACGACGCCCTCGATCTCGAGGGCAGGATTGAGCGCCTGCCGCACGCGGTCGAGCGTATCCGTGAGCTGCGAGATCCCTTCGAGCGCCAGGTACTCGCATTGAACCGGGATGAGCACGGAGTCGGCCGCCGTGAGCGCGTTGAGGGTCAACAGTCCAAGTGAGGGCGGGCAGTCGATCAGGATGTGCTGGTATTCGTCCCGAACCGCTGCGAGCAGCGTCTTGAGGCGGAACTCGCGCCCGTCCGTACCGGCGAGTTCGATTTCGGCGCCGATCAGGTCGCGATCACCGGGGACAAGACTCAGGTAGGGGAGTCCGGGAACCGGCATTCTCACGTCATGGAGCGTAGCGTCACCCGAGATTGCCTCGTAAAGGGAGGCCCGTTCTGCGTCCTCTTCTATGCCGAGCGCCCGGGTCGAATTCGCTTGGGGGTCGGTATCGATCAGAAGTACCCGCCGCTCGGCGATGGCGAGCGCCGCGGCCAGACTCACGGAGGTAGTCGTTTTCCCGACCCCGCCTTTTTGGTTGACGATAGAAACAATGCGACCCAAGGACGACTCCAACAGGAAAAGTAGCGGCAATCTAACACACGCAGGGAGCATCGACTGGTTTGGCGGGGATTCCACGTGAAACGCGGCGCGCCGCAGCCTGACCCGCTCTCCGGCACTGAGGTTTCCACGTGGAAACTAGAAATATAATTATTATAATTTAAGAACTGAGACCGAGCCGGTACACCTTGGATTGCTCGCGCCCGGGGAGGCTCCGGGACTGCTCAACTCGGAGCCCGGACCAAGACGCTCTTGTCATGATCGCTTCCGCGTCGGCTCCGGCCCAAATCAGGACCAATCCACCCGGCGCTAGACGCGCGACGAGCTTTGGTACGATGCGCTCCCAACCGCCCATGGCGCGTGTCGCGAGAACGGCAACCGGCGGGAGCTTGTCGACATCGACCGTGCGCGCGATTCGGGCTTCGAGTACCTGGCCGTGCGCGAGTCCTGCGGCGGCAAGGGCCTCACGGAGGAACGCTGCTTTTTTGGTCGAGGCCTCGGCGAGCACCGGCGTGAGCCCCGGACGGGCGATGGCGAGAGGAATTCCGGGGTAGCCGTTGCCGCTCCCGAGATCGAGAAGAACGCCTCGTATGGACTCCGGAAGGAGCGCGGCACCTTCGAACGCCTCCCCGAGGTGCCGTTCGAAAAACGCCTCCGGCTGTGTGATGGCGGTCAGGTGGAGGCGCTCGTTCGCAACCAGGACGGCGCGCGCGTGTGCGGCGAGCGCCTGCGCCGCGGGCTCCGAGATCACGATGCCGGCGGCAAGCGCCCTCGCCACGATGGCGGACGGATCGGGAACCCCCGACGGCCCGACGCTCATCCCGCGAGCTCCTCTCGCGTATTCTCGATGTGCACGGCGAGCAACGCCAGCGCGGCCGGCGTCATCCCGTCGATACGAGCCGCACGGCCCAGCGTTTCCGGCCGCACGGCCTCGAGCTTCTCGGCGAGTTCTCGGGAAAGCCCCGAAAGTTGGTAGAATTTCAACGTCTCCGGGATTCGGATCGCTCCGGAGCGCCGCACACGTTCGGCGAGACGCCGTTGCCGCTCGACGTAACCCTCGAACTTCACGATTTCTGCGACGATGCGCCGATCGCGGGGCGAGAGAGCCCCGAGCGCGCGGCTGAAAGGGACGGCGGTTTCGACGTCGGTCTCGGGGCGGCGCACCAACTCGGCCACGGTTCCGATCTTGCCGCGCTCCCGAACCGCCGCATCGCGCGGCAGAAGCTCCAGGGCAAGACCCTTCGTCGCCTCTTCGATGGTGGTCCAGCGAGCGGCCGAAACGGCCGCGCGCGACGCCTCGAGGAGCCCGATGCGCGTGCCATGCGCACCCAGTCTCCGCGACGCCGTGTCGACGCCGAGTAGAAGCCTGTACTCGGCGCGTGACGTGAACAGCCGGTAGGGCTCACTCGTGCCGCGCGTGACAAGGTCGTCGACGAGGACTCCCAGATAGGCCTCCTCGCGGCCCAGGATCAACTCCGACGCCCCTTGGGCTACGAGCGCCGCGTTGATCCCCGCCATCAAACCCAGCCCTGCCGCTTCTTCGTATCCGGTCGTCCCGTTGATTTGCCCCGCAAGAAACAACCCCTGGACCTTCTTGGTCTGAAGCGTCGGCAAAAGCTCGGTCGGATCAACGTAGTCGTATTCGACCGCGTAACCGGGACGGACCATCTCCGCGTCTTCGAGCCCGACGACCGCCCGCACCATCTCGCGCTGGACCTCGGGTGGCAGCGACGTCGAAAAGCCGTTGACATAGAGCAGAGGCGACTCGAGACCCTCAGGCTCCAAGAAGAGCTGGTGGCGCTCCCGATCGGCGAAGCGGACGACCTTGTCCTCGAGCGACGGGCAATAGCGCGGCCCGCGGCCCACGATGGCGCCGGTAAACAGGGGCGATCGATCGAGATTCTCGCCGACGATCCGGTGCACGCGTTCGTTCGTGAAGGCGATATGGCAGGGCACCTGAGGCAACGCGACGCGCTCGGTGATTTCCGAGAAGAAAGTCGGGTCCGGGTCGCCCGGCTGCCGGTCGAATCGGTCGAGGTCAACGCTCGCTCGAAGGAGTCGCGGCGGCGTGCCGGTCTTGAATCGGCCCATGCGAAAGCCGAGACCGGCAAGCGCCGCCGACAGCGCGTTCGCCGGCGCCTCACCTGCCCGTCCGCCGGGCGTATGGTCGAGGCCGACGTGAAGCAGCCCACGCAGAAACGTCCCGGTCGTCATGACCACGACCGATGCCGCCCACTCGCTCCCGTCGGCCAGACGCACTCCGGAAGTCCGGCCGGCGTCGACGATCAACTCGGTGACCTCCCCCTCGACGAGCGTCAGATTCGGGCAGGCGACGAGCTCGGCCAGCATCGCGCGGTGATAGAGGTCTTTGTCCTGCTGCGCCCGGGGACCGCGCACCGCGGGGCCACGACTACGGTTCAGGAGCCGGAACTGGATCCCGCAGGCGTCCGCCAGGCGGCCCATGGCTCCGCCCAGCGCGTCGATCTCACGGACGAGATGACCCTTCGCGAGGCCGCCGATGGCGGGATTGCAGGACATGCGAGCCACGGCGTCGCGCTTCAAGGTCACCAAGGTGACCGCGCATCCCATCCGAGCCGAGGCCAGAGCCGCCTCGCAACCCGCGTGCCCTGCGCCGACGACGACGACATCCGTGACGTGTGTCATCTATTTCCCAATACAAAAGGTGCTGAAGATTCGATCATACAGGTCGTCGTTCGCAACCTCGCCCGTGATCCCGCCCAATGCGGTCAGAGCGGCCCGGAGATCCTCGAGCACGAGTTCCTCACCCAGAGACAGCGCGTGGCGGGCCCGGTCGAGAGCAGAAACCGTCTCCTCGAGCGCCGCGGCATGGCGAACATTCGTCAGGACGGGGTCTTCCCGCGATCCGGCCCCGCACAACGCCCCGTGGATCGCTTCCCGTAGGGCGTCGAGTCCTTCGCCCGTAAGCGCGGAGATCGGAATCGCCTTTGGCCAGGGAAGCCC
This sequence comes from Acidobacteriota bacterium, assembly GCA_031393555.1. Classification (GTDB taxonomy): domain Bacteria; phylum Acidobacteriota; class Polarisedimenticolia; order Polarisedimenticolales; family DASRJG01; genus DASRJG01. The sequence goes on along the minus strand of JANMVW010000170.1, from coordinate 6,273 downwards.
CGCCTCACCGGGCGAAGCGAGATCGATCTTGTTAGCGACGATAATCGTCTCCGTCCCGCCCTCGGAAAGCCGGTCCGCCAAAGCCGCGCGCTCGTCATCTCTCAAGCTTCGTGAAGCATCGAGCACGAGGATGACCAGATCGGCCTCACCCGCCGCCGCGCGGGCCCGACGCACACCCTCCGCCTCGATCGCATCGCCGGCCGGGCGAACTCCTGCGGTGTCGATGACGGTGACCGGGATGCCGAACAGCTCGACGGTCTCCTCGAGCGTGTCGCGCGTCGTCCCTGGAAGAGGGGAGACGATGGCGCGATCGCGTCCGAGCAGTCGATTGAACACCGACGACTTCCCGACGCTGGTCACCCCCGACAGCGCCACGCGCGCGCCCTCTCGCACGACGCGGCCCCGATTCGCTTCGAGGAGCAGCGCGTGCGCCGATGCGAAGGCGGCTTCGAGACCACGTGCGAGACCGCCCGCGGCGAGGTGTGTTTCGGCCTCGTCGGCGAATTCGATGGCGGCCTCCCCGCGCGCGACGAGATCGATCATCGCGTCGCGCAACGGGGCGAGGCGACGCGCGAGCGCCCCTTCCACTTGGGTGAAGGCCACGCGCGCCTGGTAGACGGTTCGAGCCGCAATGAGGTCGCGCACGGCTTCGGCCCGGGCGAGATCGAGTCGTCCATGCCGCAGCGCGCGGTAGGTAAACTCTCCCGGGCCGGCCGGTCGCGCACCTCGCGCCACGGCGGCGCGCGTCAGCGCGTCGAGGACGGGGGGACTCCCGTGCGGCCACAACTCAACCGTCGGCTCACCCGTGTAGGCGCGCTCCGCGACGAAGGCGACGATGTAACCGTGATCGAGTTCAAGTCCGTCTCCATCAAGAAACGTGCCGAAGTGCGGGCGCCCGTCGCCGGGGAGCACGAATTCCGTGCGCGTCACAACGAGCCCCTGCGCGATCGCATACGCGTCGGGTCCGGAAATGCGGACGCAGCCGATGCCGCCGCGTCCCGGAGCGGTAGCCACCGCCGCGAGGGTCGTCGAGAGATCGTGCACGTGTTCCGCCTGGGTCTAGGGCGCGAGCTTTTCGACGCGGATGCGCTTCAAGAACCCGTCCCCCTCGGAGACCGTCGTCATGCCGGGAAGCTCGCGCACGGTCATGTGAACGACGCGCCGTTCGTAAGGGTTCATGGCCCGCAGCCTGCGGGGCACGCCGGAGCGCGCCACCTGGGCCGCGGCCTCTTTCACCATCTGGACGAGCTCATCGTCGCGTTCGCTGCGGAAGCCCCGGCAGACAAGACGTACGGAGGGATCGTCGGGCCAGGCGCGACGTCCCATGCGATTCAGCACGAACTCGAGCGCCAAGAGCAGCTCGCCGTCCCGAGCCGTCAGACTCTTGCGATCGGGACCATCGACGGTGAGCTCGAGCGTCCCGTCCCGGCGTGCTTCCTCGACGCCAAGGTCGAACCCCATCTTGGAGATGATTTCGCGGAGAGCGGCGCGGGGCGGGGAATCGGTCGCCGAGACGGAGAGTTTCCGGTTCGCAGGCTGGGGAGGAAGCGAGAGAGCGTTTGGCACCCCTTCAACCGCTTCGGCGACCACCGCGACGCGAATCCGGACGGGCCGGGCGCCGAGTCCGAAGACGCCCTTGCGGCCGCCTTCCAAGACTTCGTAGTCGAGTTCCGATGCAGGACGACCCAACGCGGCGACCGCAGCGCCCAACGCATCCTCGAGATCCTTGCCGTCGAATTCCTTCGCGTCCATCACGCCTTCGAGGGGCCGGCCTCCAGCCTTGCGATATGGCGGTTCACCAGCCACTGCTGCCCGATTCCAAGGAGATTGTTCACGAAGTAGTAAAGCACGAGACCGCTCGGAAGCGAACCGAACATCACGGTAAAGATGACGGGCATGAAGAGCATCATCCGCTGCTGTTGCGGGTCGACGTTGGCCGTCGGCGTCATCTTCTGCTGCACGAACATGGTCCCCCCCATCAGAATCGGGGTGATCCAGAATGGATCGGGGTGGGTGAGATCGCGGATCCAGCCGAAAAAGGGTGCCCCGCGCAATTCGACCGTCGCGGTGAGCACATCGAAAAAAGCCCACAAAATCGGCATTTGGATCAAGAGCGGGAGGCATCCGGACACCCCGCCGAACGGGTTGACGCCCTCGCGTTTGTAAAGCTCCATGGTCTCTGCGTTCATCTTCTGTCGTGATTCCGGGTCCTTGCTTTTCTTGTACTTGGCCTGGATGGCTTTGAGCTTCGGTTGGACCCGTTGCATGTCACCGGCGACCCTGCGCATCTTGACCATGGAGTACTGGTTCAGCGGGAACAAAACGACGCGTAGGCCGACCGTCAGAAGGATGATCGCCACGCCCCAGTTGGGGACCCAGTGCTCGTGCACGTACCGAAGTGCGAGGAAGATCGGTTTCGCGCAGACGTAGATGGGCTGGTAGCTCGAAAACCACACGGCCTTCTCGAGCCCGTGACCGAGTGACGAGAGCTGACCGAAGTTCTTCGGTCCCACGAACAGTTGCGTCTTTCCTTCGGGGATCGAGATCGCGATCACCCCGGCGGACGCGACATCCGCCGGGACATTTTTTCCTTGAATCGCGAGAGCGCTCTGGGCATAAGGCGCGATCGTGACGGTCCCGCAAGATCCGGCGGGCAAAAAGAGCGCCGTGAAGTACTGGTCCTCGAGTCCGGCCCAGTGGAGTCGAGCCGTTTCGGGAATCGTGATCGTCGTGTCGATCTTCCGCTTGGCGTAGCGGGTGACCAGCGCGCCGTCGTACACCAACGCTTGCCCGTGGTAGTAAGTATTCGAGCGATGCTCGGGATCCTCCACCTCGAATCCAGGCCCCCAGGACAGGCGTGGCGTCACCGTGCGGCCCCGGTCGACCGCCTTGATCTCCACGTCCATGAGCGGATCGGCGGAGTGAAAAACGAAGGACTTCCGGACCTCGCTTCCGGCGCCGTCGGACCAGGAGAAAACCACACGGGTTCGGCCCGACGGGTCCTCGCTGCGAGACACCTCAAAAAGCGCGGAGTTGATACCGGGAAGGATGGCGCGGTCTTCGAACAAAAGCGCCAAGGGGAGGAGGCCGTCCCGCCGCGATACGCTGGACACGAAGTCGACAGCCCGTCCGGCGCTCTCGAATTTCTTCAGTTTCCAAGACAGCACGCGGCCGCCCCTGTTCGTCAAGACGATCTCGGCGAGACCGGTCTCCAGACGAACCTCTTGCTCCGCGGTGGCGGCGATGGCCGGGATAGCCGCGGCTTCCGTCGCGGCGTTGGCAGCGATCGGTGGCGGGGGGACGACCGGCGCGGTCTCCGAGACGGCCGGCGGGGCGGCGGGTGAGGCGGCCGCAACTTCCGGGGGAGGAGGCGGGAGGAGCCTCTTGGAGATCACCGACCATCCCAGCAGGATCAGCACAGACAGCGCGAAGGCGGCGACGAGACGCTTTTCCATGGAAAACCTACGGGCTCAGGCGCGCGGCGGTGATGCTGCGGCCGTGGCGGTGGGAACGGGATCAAATCCGCCGGCGCTCCAGGGATGGCAGCGCAACAGGCGGCCCGCCGCGAGCACGCTTCCCTTGAGCGCTCCGTGGACCTCGACCGACTCGGCGGCGTACTCCGAGCATGACGGATGGAAGCGACAGGCCGGCGGCATCAACGGCGACACCCAGCGCTTGTACCCACGAAGCGAGGCCACGAGAAGGGTTCGGGCCGTCACGTACGAAGCCTTCGGCTCAGCTCGCGGAAACGCGAGGTGAAGTCGGCCTCGAGACGATCGTAGGATTGCTCGCCGGCGCCCATTTTCACGTTAACGACGACGTCGATGGGAACGGCCGCGAGGCCGCGGTTTTTGCGGAAGATCTCGCGCAGAACCCGCTTGATCCGATTCCTGGCAACCGCGTGCCCGAATTTCTTGGTCGCGGTGATCCCCAACCTCGACTGCGGGGTTCCCCCTCGCAGACCGAAGAGAACGAAGAAGGAACCGTGCACGCGCTGCCCACGCTCATAGACGTCAAGGTAGAGCTTGCGGGCACGGAGGCGGGAGGCACGTGCAAACGTCCGATCCGCGCCGTCGTCGTCAGAGCGCGAGACGCTTGCGCCCCTTCGCGCGACGCCGGGCAAGGACACGACGCCCTCCCTTGGTGCTCATGCGCACGCGGAACCCGTGGGTCTTCCTGCGCCGGCGGTTGTTCGGTTGAAACGTGCGCTTCATAAGCTCGATTCCTCAAACTTCAGGGCGAAAGCGGTCAGTCTATGGAAGCCCCCGAGGAGTGTCAAGCGCGCGAACGTCGCGTGCCTACGAGCAACCTGTCACTCGCCGTTGAAACTCGTTCACGCGCTGTGGTAGCCTCGCGACGGGTCGGTCGTCGAAATTCGGAAAGTCGCAATCCCAGGTTTGAGCTTCCCACTCGTCATGCCCGTGGGCGTGTCGGTGGGTGACGGATGAGAAGGCCCTCGATGTTCTCATTTGCGGTAGTTTTCTCCCCACCATCCGTCCAACTCGTTGCAAAAGAAAGACTTTGATGCGAATCGAGATCACGCATTTTTTCCACACCTGTGGAAAACCTGTGAACGAATAGGCGCCGGGCGGAAGAGGCTCATGGAGCATATTCCCGATCGGAATATCTGGGACCGAGTGCTCGGCAAGATCGAGACGCGTGTGAACGCGCACTCGTTCAAGACCTGGTTTCGCCCCACTCATCTCGTTTCGCAAGACGATGCGAGCCTGAGGATCCGCGTTCCCAACTCCTGGTTCGCGGAGTGGCTGCAGACCAACTATCTCCCGGTGATCCAGGACGTCCTTCGAGAAATCGAGCGACCCGGCCTTTCGGTCGAGTTCGTTCACGAAGGCGCATCCTCGAGTCCTTCGCGCACGACGTCTCGGCCGGCCTCGCAAGAAAGCGTCGACGCCCTTCCGGGTTGGCTGAACCCGCGCTACACCTTCGACAAGTTCGTCGTCTCGTCCTGCAATCAGTTCGCGCACGCAGCGGCGATCGCGGTCGCGGAGCAACCGTCACGCGCTTACAACCCGCTTTACGTGTACGGGGGTGTGGGACTCGGCAAAACGCACTTGATGCAGGCGATCGGCAATCGTCTCGCCCTCCGCGGCGGCGCGCGCATGCGCTACCTCTCGACCGAGCAGTTCATGAATGAGCTGATCAACGCGATCCGGTTCGAGCGAACGCTCGAGTTCAAGGACAGGTACCGCAACGTGGATGTCCTTCTGATCGACGACATCCAGTTTCTCGCCGGCAAGGAGCGGACCCAGGAAGAGTTCTTCCACACGTTCAACGCGCTTCACGACGCGCAGAAACAAATCGTAATCACGAGCGATTGCCCGCCGCGGGCGATCCCGACCCTGGAAGATCGCCTCCGATCACGCTTTGAATGGGGACTCATCGCGGACATCCAACCTCCCGACCTCGAAACGAAAATCGCGATCCTCAGGAAGAAAGCGGAGGCTGACGGGGTTGTCGTTCCCGACGACGTCGCTTTGTTCATCGCGACGAACAGCAAGTCGAACATTCGCGAGCTCGAGGGTTCCTTGATCCGCGTGGTCGCTTACGCCTCGATGTCAGGGCGCGAGTTGACGCTCGATCTGGCAAAGGAAACGCTTCAGGACCTTCTCGTGGTGGAATCGCCGACCATCACCGTCGAAAGCATTCAGAAGCTCGTATCCAACCATTACAACCTCAAGGTGACCGAACTCAAGTCGAAGAACAACAGCCAACAGATCGCCTTTCCTCGGCAGGTCGCCATGTATCTTTGTAAACGAATGACCGAGTCATCGCTTCCGGAAATCGGCCGACGCTTCGGAGGCAAACACCACTCCACCGTGATCCACGCCATTCAGAAGATCGAAAAGAAACGTTCGAATGAGAAGGAATTCGACAAGCTCGTGGACAGTTTCGTGCAGTTGCTGCATTGACATCCGCGCTTTTCCACACGACGGGCCTGTGGGTAACCTTCGGAAAGCTCCCAGGTTCGCATGCGGGGCGGAGATTCGCGGATGAAAGGAAGCGAGGGACTCAGCGGAACGCCGAAGCATCCACAAGGTAAGTCCATCCGATGCATCACGTTCGTGCGAAATCCGCAGATTCGAATCAGCTACCATCACTACTGCTAATTCTCTCTCTCTAGGGAGAATTCGTTTCTTGGGAGAGGGGACGAGAAAACCATGGAATTCGTCATCAAGCAAAGCGACCTCGTCAGAGAGCTGCAAACAGTCACTGGGGTTGTCGAAAAACGAGCGACGCTCCCGATCTTGGCCA
>JANMVW010000134.1:0-17014 GCA_031393555.1 Acidobacteriota bacterium | reverse complement strand
CGCTCGACCGCGAACGAGAACTCGTCGTTATAGGGCGTCTTCAGATTGCGATCGACGGCCGAGTAACTGAACGACGGTTCGAAGACGACGGAAGGATCACCCGCCGCAGCCGAAAAATTGGCAAGCACCGGCTCCGTTTCGGTCGTGACCACCCCGAGGAAGATCTTGTCGTAGAAACGGCCGGCGGAGAATGAGAATTTCGTTTTCCCGTCGTTCCAGGGGTCCCAGCCAATGGAGATGCGAGGCGAGAGGTTGGTGTTGTGGATGTTGATGTCGTCCGGTTGGCGGAACCGGATCCATCGCGACTGCTGCGCGTTGAAGCTGCCCCATTGGAAGGTGGCATCCGGAAACTGGCTCCCGACTGCGGACAGCGCCCCCTGCCGATCCTCGAAGGAGACGAAGCTGGTTTGGCGCAACCCCTCCCGCTGATCGGAACTCAGGCCGGCCGCGGCGGCCAGGTACTTGTCGGAGTCGGCCTGCGGGTCGACGGGGCGAAAACCCGGAGCGCTGACGTTTTCTTGCTCGACGCGAAGCCCGACGCTGATGGACAGATTCGAGATCGGCCGAATGATGTCCTCTCCGTAGACCCCCCACGTCGTTCCGACGGCCCGCTGCTGGCTGAACGGCTCGAGAGACGCCGTGATGTTGAACACGCGCGTCGGAGAACTCGCTCCCGGGGTGATCGAGTCGCTCTTGAGAAACGTAGGCCTCCTCTCGAGCGTGCGGAAATAGCGCTCGTTTTCGATGACGAGGCCGGTCTTGAACTGATGGTTCGCATTCCACAGGCGACCCTTGTAGTAGGTCGCGTCGCTTTTGACCGTGAGCCTCTGACGCGAGTCGTTCCAGTTGCGTTCGGACGAACCACTCGTCAGGCCCTGCTGGACGTCGAAACACTGGTAGCCGGTGAGGAAGGACGTCCCGGCAACGCAATCATTGGGGACACCCTGTCGGGTCGGCGTGAAAGACAGCTTGGTGTCTTGGTAGGCCACGGTCGAATCGACGAGGAGGGTCGGCGAATAAGGGGCGGTCCAGGTCATGGTGTAGGTCGGCCCGCCGGACTTAACGGTCTCCGTGGTCTCCACCGGGCTCACCGCGCTGATCCCCACGTTGGTCGTCGTGAGCGGGTCGGCTCTGAAGTTGAATGCAATCTTGTTCCGGTTCGAAACCTGCCAGGTCAGCTGATTGTCGGTGGAAAACCTCTTGGTCCCGATGGTATTGAAGGATCCACCGGCGGCGAAGATCAGGGGGTCTTCACGACGGATGACTTCTTCCGAAAGGCGGTACCAGAGCTTGTCTTTGACGATCGGGCCGGACACCTGCAACGAGGGCTGGTAAAGGTAGAAGTCCGGAATGAGATTATTCGGGATACCCGTGGCTCCGTTGCCGTCCAAGGCCGCCGACTCGTACAGCATTCCGAAGACGCCTTCGAAGTCGTTGGACCCCTGCTTTTGAATGATCTGCGCGAATCCGCCCTGAGCGCGTCCGTACTCCGCTCCCGCCCCGGCGGTGATGACCGTCAGATCTTCGATCGAGTCGCTCGTGACGAGATTGAGAAATGTCCCGGTCAAAGGGTCGACGTTGCTGATTCCGCCCACGGACGTCTTGAAATCGCGCTCGCGCGCCCCGTTGACGTTCGGGTTCCCGTCGCCGTCTGGATCCTGGACTCCGGGGGCCAGGGCGAGCACGTTCTGGTAAAAGCGCCCCGCTACCGGAAGGTCGGCGATGAAATCCGATGAAAACTGAGTCGAGGTCGAGTTTTGATCGAGGTCGACCGCGGCCTTCTCACCCGTGACGATGACGCGCTCCTGCATCTCCGGAGCGAGGGCGATGACGACGTCTTGGATGTTGCCGACTTTGACCGCGGCCTCCTGCCGGATGCCCGCATAACCATCCATGATGATGGTAATGACGTAACCCGAGCCGCCGCGAAGAACGGGAAAAAGCGCGACCCCGTTCACATCGGTGACGAGCGTCGACGTCGCGACCAACTTATTGGTGTTGCTCAGGGTGACGGCCGCGCCGATGACTGCGGACTTGTCGGAATTGTCGATGACCCGGATTCTCAGCCCGCCCGCGGCCTGGGCAAACGCCCCGGTGACCGCCAGAGCAGAGAGCGCGAACGCCCCGAAAAAGCGCACCAACTTCATGTTGCCTCCCCCTCTCATTAGGCCATCTCGGCCGCTTTGCGGTCCGAGTCGACCGATCCCCGATCCGAATCAAGTTTCCGTCGCGCGGCTCAATCCAACCTCGCGACGCCGATCTTCTTTCGCCAAGCCCCAAAACCGGCACTTTTTACCACCGGTAACGCCAGAGCGTCAACCGACGCGGTCGCGCTTTGCTACGACACTTATGTAGCGCGCAAACGCACCGGTTGCCCCCCCGGCAACCAGGCCGCGCGGTGTTTTCCCCGCACCCCCGCACGGCCGCCCTCAGACGACGATCCCCAAACGCTTGATTTTTTCGTTCAGGGTGGTGGGTTTGAGGCCCAAGATCTCGGCGGCTTGCTTCTGGACGCCACCCGTTCGACGGAGCGCGCCTTCGATCAGTTGCCTCTCGAAGCGGCCGACCGCATCGTAGAACCGGACCCCCTCCGGGAGGGACGGAGCGTCGGGCAGGACGACCCGCCGCGACATGTCGGCGGGAAGCAGATCGATGTCGAACTCTTCCCCGCGCGCGAGAACGACCCCCCGCTCGACCACGTTTTCCAGCTCGCGGACATTTCCCGGCCAGTTGTGCGAGAAGAACCGGTCCATGACCGCCGGGCTGACACGCGTCACGCTTTTTCGGTTTTCGGTGTTGAAGCGCTCGAGGAAATGTTCGACGAGGATCGGAATGTCCTCCATGCGCGCGCGCAAGGGAGGAATCGAAACGCTGATCACGTTCAACCGGTAGTACAGGTCCTCGCGAAACCGCCCGACCGCGATGAGGCGTTTCAAGTCTTCGTTGGTTGCCGCGATGATCCGCACGTCGACGAGCTTGTTCTCGAGCGCGCCCAACGGGAGGAACTCCTTGTCTTGGATGACGCGGAGCAATTTCGTCTGGACCTCGGGCGTAACCGTCGAGATCTCGTCGAACAACACGGTGCCCCGGTGGGCGACCTCGAGCAGGCCGATTTTCGAGGCGTTGGCGCCGGTGAACGCGCCCCGCGAGTGACCGAAGAGGTTGTCTTCGAGCAGTTCGGTCGGGATGCTGTGGCTGTTGACGATGACGAACGGCTCCTCCGCCCGGGGAGACCGGCGGTGGATCGCATGCGCCACCAGCTCCTTGCCCGTGCCGCTTTCACCGTTGATCAGCACGGTCGCTCTCGATTGCGCGACCTGGTCGATGAATCGGTAGACCTCTTGAATGGCTCGAGACTTGCCGACGATTTTCTCGTAGCGATAACGCTGTTCCAGCTCACGCTTCAAGTCCTTGTTCTCGGTCCGCAAGCGCGTCGTCCTGACGGCCTGGGCGACCAGGAGACGGACCTCCTCGTTCTTGAAGGGCTTCGTCAGGTAGTGGAAGGCGCCGAGCTTCATCGCGGTGACCGCGCTTTCGACGGTTCCAAACGCCGTGATCATCAAGACCGCAGTGTCGGGATCGCGGTCCCGGATCCAGCGCAACACGTCGAGGCCGTTGGCATCGGGGAGCATGATGTCGACGAGCACGGCATCGAAGGGCCCTCCGCCTTCGAACAGTCCGCGCCCGCTGCCGGCGTCTTGCGCCACGCGGACGTCATGCCCTTCCTTGCGAAGCAGGGTTCCCAGGACGTCGGTGACGACCGGCTCGTCGTCGACGATCAGGATGCGGCCCTGCGCAGCGGCGGCGTTTTCGGGCGCCATCAGGCGTACTGTATCAGGCGGCGCGAGGGCAAGTCCTAGGCCCAGGCGCGTGCCGGCTTGTGGACCGGTAACTCGACCCGGAAACGCGTGAACTGGCCTGGCACGCTGTCGACGTGCATCGCGCCGTCATGCTCTCGCACGATGCCGTAGCTGATCGACAGGCCGAGACCTGTCCCCTTGCCGCGCCCTTTGGTCGTGAAGAACGGATCGAAAATGCGCTGCAAGTCGCTCTCGGCGATCCCGACGCCGTCGTCGACCACCTCGAGCACGACGCGCTCGTCCCGATGGACGGTGCGCACGGCGATGCGCCCGCCCCCTTCGACGGCATCGCGGGCGTTCGAGAGCAAATTCAAGAGGACCTGCTGCAGCTTGCCGCGATGGCCGCGCACCTCGGGAAGCTCGGAGTCCAGCTCGACCTGAAGCACGATGCGCTTGTCCCTGATCTGGGGCTCGAAGAGCCTCAGGACCTCTTGCACCGCGTCGTTGAGCGTGAGGTCCTCGAACGCCGAACGTTCCGGCCGAGCGAGATTCAAGAGCGAGTTGGCGATCTTGGAGACGCGTCGCGTCTGGATTTCGATCTTTTCCAAAGTCTCCCGCCGCGGATCGTCGGCGGCCATGTCGTCCAGGAGCAACTGCGCGTAGCCGGAAATCCCCGTGAGCGGCGTATTCACCTCATGAGCGACCCCTGCCGCGAGCAGCCCTAACGACGCGAGCCGCTCCTGCTGCAGGACCTGCTCTTCCAGCGTCACGCGCGCGGTGATGTCGTCGAACGTCACCACGCGCGACCCGTCGCCTCCTTCGGCGGCGAGCGGCGAGAGCGCGAGGTTGACGACGATGCGCTCGCCCGCACGGTTGACCAGCGCGTGACGGTAGATGCGCGCTTCGACGTCGGGCCCGACCGCCGCCAACTCGCGATCGATGCGGCGAATCGAGTGCAGCGGGAAGACCTCGCGAAGAAGCCTCCCCATCGCCTCGTGTCGCGGCAGTCCGTAGAGCTCCTCCAGGCGGCGGTTCCAGGCGCGGATGCGTCCCTCGGCGTCGATCAGCAAAAGACCGACACCGCTGCTTTCGAGAATCCTCTCCTGAAGGGCCTTCAGGGATTCCACCTGCGCGGCGTGCTGGCGAACCTCGAGCATCACCCGCGCGGCTTCGACCGCCGGCGCCGCATGCGCGCAGAGGGTGGAAAGCAGCGCGCTGTCCTCGCTGGACAGCGAACTGTCGAGCCCTTCCCGGTCGGTGACCGCGAGCACCGAAGACAGGCGCCCCTTCGCCTTCATTCCGAACAAGTGCCTCGCCTCCCCCATCCCCTCCACCGTCCCGGCGGTGAGCGCCAGCGAGGGATTCCGCTCCAACGCGTCGATGACCGCACGGTCCAGTTCGACCGATATGCGCGGGCCGGCAAGAGCGAGGCGTTCGAAGCTTCGGCCGCTGCCTCGAACCAGGACCACCGCTTCGGGAACCGCGAGCGTCTCGCGAACGCGGTCTTCGAGGCGCCCGAGAAGCGACGACAGATCGGTCTCCGCGTTGAGCTCGCGGCTCCACTCGAGGAGCGTCGCGCGGTAGCTGTACCTCGCGCGGTAGAACGCGCGATCGACGCCCTCCCGGACTCCTGCGCGCATCCGGGGGTACAACACCGCGGTCACGAGCGCCGCGAGAAAGCCGAGCACGGCTTCCGGGAGTTCGAGATCGATGACGAGGCGGCGGACGATCGCCAGCGTGACCGCGTACGCCGCGACCGTGATAACTCCGAGCGCGACGATCGACAGCCCGCGCCTCAAGATCAGGTCCAGGTCGTGGAGCCGGTAGCGCGCCATCGCGGCCGTGAACGCGGCAGGCACCGCCAGCAGCGGAAGCAGGGTGAGGTCGGTGAACGACGGGAGGGCGGCGCCCAGAACCCAAGGCACGATGTAAAGCGCGGTCAACGGCCCGAAGCCTAAACCGAGACCCCACAGCATCCAACGCAGTTGGCTACGGTGGAGCCTCGACGTCGTGCGCGCGAACGCCCTGGTCATTGCGAACGCGCTGAGTCCGACGGCGGCGGCCAGGAAAGACAACTCCAGTCGATCGTGCCAGACGACGGCCCCGATCGGGTCCTCGAACCGATAGGATCCTCCCAGGCCGACCATCCACACGTCGAAACCGATCAGAACGGCCGCAACGGCGTACGCCCCAGCGACGACCGCCCGCCTCCCGGACACCTCGCCGCGGGCGAGCGTCCAAGCGAGATGAACGAGCAGTGTCGGAACGAGGGCGCCGGCGACGATGTCGGCCCAGTGCACGGCCCAATCGAACGCATCCCCCGAGCCGGTCTGGCTCAACACGAGCTGCGCGAAGAGCGCCAAGGCCAAAGCACCGTACACGCGGGCCCCGCGAACGCTCGGCCAATTCAAGACGATGAGCAGGCCTGACGCAAAACACGCCACTCCGATCAGTGCCAGATAGCCGTACAGCCGCGGCGCGGCGTGACGGCGGAGGGGCGCCAAGGACGTCTCGAAGGTCGTGTTCCCACGTCGGAGGGTGAGCTCCATCGCGGCGCCGGCCGGCAAACGCCACGGCGCGTCGGCCGCGCGGAGGGCGTCCTCGACCGGCTTGCCGTCCAACTTCAAGAGCACGTCCCCCGGAAGGATGCGGGCGGTCGACGCCGGACTTCCGGGCTCGACGACGAGAGCGGTGACGCCTGCCGCCGCCTCGACCCACGAAACTCCGGCCCACGGTTCGCGCTGCGAAATCCTCCGGCCGAACGAAAGGACCGCGAACCCCGCAAGGAGGATCGCCGCCGACCCGACCGCGGTAAGTTTCGTGCGACGCGCCCTTACATTCACGTCCCGGCTCCTCGCTTTGCCCCTGCCCTCAAAAGGCCAGGGACACTCCCGCGCCAAACCTGCGGTGATCGGCGACGAAGGGCCGCGCGTCGACCGGATCAGTCCAGGACGCCATCGACGCCGGACCCAGCGCCGTGCGGGCGGTCAGCAGCAAGCGACACGAGGCGCGTCCGCCTGCAAACCGAACGAGGTCCTGTGCGAAATCCAGGGCGACCGTTCTCACGGACCCCGTCGCATCGACGCCCGTGGCATCGGCGCTGTCCCGAACGCTTCGGTACTCGAGAGCGACCGTCGACCCGGCGCCTGGGGCAACGACGCTGAACCGCGCCGTGTCGTAGTCCAGAGTGCGCTCGGCGAGAAGCAGGACCGGGACGTCATCGAGCGCCGGCGCGAGCACGCCATCGACGTGACCGCGCGCGACGCGCAACGACACCGTCGCGGACGACGCGACGCGCTCCAGATCGATCGCGACAAAGCGATCGGACACGAACCCGTCCGAAACGTAAAGGGTCTCCGCGCCCGGCGGGACCGCCTCGCCCCCCCCGAGGGTCGCTCGCGAGGGCAGATAGCTCGCGGTCCCACGAAGGATGAGCGAGGGGTCGAGGCGGGTCTTCAACTCGAAGGAATAACCGTAAGGCGACGGCAACTCGGAACGAGCGACGCCCGTCGCCCCCCCCGCCGTCCGGGCCGTGGCGAGGTACGACACTTCGGCGATCGCCTCCACGCGGCCCGCTGACCACGATCCCCCGATTCGAGGCGCCACGGTGGTGGTCAGCGGTCCGTCGAACCCTTGGGTCATCGCGAGGCCGTAGGTGACCGCAAACGGTCGCGAGACCGACCACCGGTCGTAAGAATCGACGAGAAGGCTCCAGCCGGACACCCCGTCGAGAGCGAAGGTACCGCTCGCGCCGCCCAGACGCGCCCCGGGAACCGAGAGGCTCAGCCGCTGAGCCCGAACACCCACGCGCACGTGATGCCCGTCACCCACCAAATTCTCGTAGGAACCCGCGGCGCCGATGGCGCGGGTCGCCGCATCTCCTTGTGCGGGGAGGAACCCGTCGGCAGTTCCCGCGCCCACATCAAGACTCGCGTCGTGAAATCCGACTTGAAGCGCGACGTGCGAGGACGCATCGACCTGCTTTCGCCACTTGGCGTCGTACCCCCACGAACGCTGCGACTGACGCACCGCGCCTCCGGACAGGCCCAGACGATCGGTCACCTCGAGATTTCCGCTGGAATAGAAGGCGCGCATCGCCAGGCTCTCGTCCACCGCCGTGTTGTAGGACAGATCGAGGTCGACATCGGAAGTCCCGCGGCTGACGGCCCGCGGCGACGACCGGGGCGAAGCCGAATCGAGGCTTCCACGCCGCCCGCGGACTTGGATCGCCCCGCTCTCTCCCAGCGCGCCGCCGATCCGCATGCGCGTCTCGTTCCCTTCGAGGCTCGACGACCGTCCCGAGGAACCCGGCCGCCACGAGCCGAGAGCGACCACGTGATCGACCTCGCCGCGCACCGCCTCTTGGACGCGCGCCGCGAAGGCCCGGGCACCGCCGGTGACGCCCGATGAAGCGAGCACCGCGCTTTCGTCGAGCTCGCGCAGGATGCTGTGCGGCGGCACACGCAAAGTCCACGAGAGGTCGTCTTGGATATTCTCGGCTCCGGGCTGACCGCTTTTCGGAACGGGCCGGAGAACGAGATCGACCGACGAACGGAGCACCGTGTTGACCCGGCCGAGAGCCGCGATGTACCCGGACTTGATGGCGGCCACGCGATACACGCCCCGGGGGACCGCCCCAACCAAGAATCGGCCGCCCGCGTCGGAAACGGCGCGAAGCAGAGCGCCGTCGCCTCGTCCTTCGGGCGCGAGCACCAGCACCTCGACCCCTTCGAGCGCTCCACCGGCGTCGTCTCTCACGAACCCTGAAAGCATCGTCGCGACGCGGGGCGTGGCGGCCGACGGTCCAGGGACGACCGACGAGGCAGCCGCGAGAAGCAAGGCGGCAGCGGCCGAGCGGAACGACACCATGCCGGGAGTCTAAGTTTGCGCCTCGATTGTTGTCAACCGCGGCGCGCTCTATAAGATGCGAGTCATGAGCACTTCCCGCGCCCTCCTCGCGCTGGCGTTGTCGACGGCGTTTCTGCCCCTGGGGCGGGCGGCCCCAAGCGTCGCCATCGAAACCCACGTCGTGCTGACGATCGACGCGATGACCGTCGAAGACGGGCGGTCGAAGACCGCAGGACGCTCGCAGGAGGTCGAGGTCGGCCCGTTCCAGCCTGCGACGGTCGATTTTTCAGTCTCTTGGGGGCCGGATGCGGTGGGGCTGAGCGTTCATTTCGAGACCCGGCTGACCTCGGTGACTCCGGACGGGGAAGCCGTGCTCGTGTGCGAGTCCAGCGTTTCGCGGGCGGGTCGCCCCGCCGTGCGCTCCTCCCGGGAGATCCGCCTTGCCGACGAGGGATCGGGCCTCTTCGAGGTCTACGGCGACGGGGGGCGGCGGCTGCTCCTGACGCTACGGGCCGAGCAAGTGACGCGCGCGGTGGTTCGCCCCCCCGCCACGGTCGGCGCCCCCGTCCGATTCCTGGTCGCCATCGAACGTGTCGACGGCGAGCGCGTCGTCCTGCTCGAGACCAACGAGCTGAACACCTTCGTGGGGCAATCGGTCGAATACAGCTTTCGCCAGGGGCAGGACCAGGGGCTCGAAACCGTTCGCTTGGCACTTTTACCCACCGCGACGTCCGGTGATCTCGTGACCATCGAGGCCGAAATCAGCGGCGCCTTGCCCGGGGCCGGCGGCACGGTGCTGGTCAGCCACCGCGAGCGCATCGTCGCTTCGAAGCGAACGACTTCGCGCTTGGCGGCGACCACAGGAACGCCCCCGGTCGGTTACCGGTTCCAGGTGACCCCTGATTTCTAGAGCCGCCGCCGTCAACGCGTGCGGCGCCGTACTCGTCGCGACCGTTGCCTGGGTCGCCTCGTCGGCGCCTCACGCGCCGAGCGACGTCCTCCCCCTCGGACGCGAGATGCGCGTGCGCCTCATCGGCGGACGCGAGTTGCTGCTCGAGGTCAGGCCGTGGCCCGACGAAGACCTGCCGTCCATCGCCCGAAGGATCGCTCCCTCGCTTGCCGAGTTGGGCGCGCGGACGGAGGACGGGTTTTACCAGGTCCCCTTGGCGCAACTCGGCGCGGACGCCCGCGCGCTCGTCCTGCGCAGCGTATTCCCCGACGATCGGGCCGATGGAGGCGACTGGCTGCACGTGGCTCGCAAGAGTCCGTTGCCGATTTACGACGAAGGGCTCTGGCAGGTCGCGGCGTGGTTCACCGGAGACGGTGCTCACTTCGTCGAGCTGCTTCGCGTCAATGGGCTGGCCTCTCCGGAGCTCACTCCGGGTCAGATCGTGCGCATTCCCGCGAGCCTCTTGGACGCCGCGCTCCGGCCCGGAGCGACGTCCGACGATGGGACGCTCGTCTACGGAAGCGACGCATCAGGCCCGTTCGCGGGCTACCGTCTCAAGCCCGGCGAGGCCCTCTATTCCGCCGTGGTCCTCCGCTACACCGGCCGCACGTCTCCCGAGGACGTGGAATCCCTGGCCCGAACGATCGCCGCGAGGAGCGACGTCCGAAACGTCACCGGCATCCCCGCCGGATGGCTCGTCAAGATCCCGCTCGACCTGCTCGAGCCGGAGTTCCTTCCGAGTTCGGACTCGCGCCGGAAGAGCATCGAGAAGGCCAAGGCGGCGATGGAACGGGAGCTGGCCGCGCGCCCACCCACGAAAACCACGCGCGGCCTCGCGGGGGTCGTCGTGATCATCGATCCCGGCCACGGCGGCATGGATCCGGGCACGATGAGCCACGCGATGTGGGAGCACGACTACGTGTTCGACGTCGCGTGCCGACTGCGACGCGAACTGGAAACCCACACCGCCGCCAAGGTCTTCCTGACGCTGGACGGCCCCGGAAAAGAGTCGGCCCCGTCGCGCGGCGACACGCTCGAGGCGAATCGCAAGCGGTCGGTCTTGACGACGCCGCCGTTTCTCGCCGAAGAAAGCGGGGAGACCTCGATCGCGGTGAACCTGCGCTGGTACCTCGCGAATTCCCTGTTCAAGAAGCTCGTCAAGGGCGGGGTCGATCCCGACAAGATCGTCTTCTTGTCGCTTCATGCCGACGCGCGCCATCCGTCCCTCCGCGGCGCGATGGTCTACGTGCCGGGAGCGACCTTTCGCAAGAGCACGATGGGCTACTCCTCCTCGACGTACCTTCGCTTCAAGGAAGTCCGCGAGCAGCCGCGCGTGAGCTTCTCGTCCCACGAGAGGCTTCGCTCGGAGGCGATCTCGCGCAAACTGGCCGCGGCGATCGTCAGGGCGCTGAAGAAGGCCGATCTTCCCACGCAGCCTTTCCAACCGATACGCGAGCGCGTCATCCGGGGCCGGGAGGTTTGGCTTCCGGCCGTCCTTCGGGGCAACGTCATCCCGACGAAGGTGTTGGTCGAGATGGTCAACCTCAACAACCCCGAGGATGCCTCCCTCCTGGGTCGCGCGGCGGACCGGGACCGGCTCGCGAAAGCTCTCGTCGGCGCGCTTTCGGACGACTTCGGACCGAAGGCCGACGGGCGTGCCCGCGCCCGCTAGCGGCCGGCGTTTCTTGACAGCGCCCCCGGGCGCTTCCACAATCCCCCGTGTCTGCACGTCCGGAGGCCACTTCATGCCGATTTACGAATATCGCTGCACGTCCTGCGGTCACACGCTGGAAGTGATCCAGAAGATCAACGACAAACCGTTGAAAAAGTGCACGGAGTGTTCCGGCGCGCTCGAGAAACTGATCTCTCGGTCGGCGTTCCAACTGCGGGGAGGCGGCTGGTACAACGAGGGGTACGGCGGTCAGGGCAAGTCGTCATCCTCTTCGTCGTCCACATCCTCCTCGTCCTCGTCGTCGTCCTCTTCTTCGTCGGAGCCCGCCCCGAAGCCCGACAAGCCCACCGGGACGAAGCCGGAAGGCGGCAAGAAGGCCGCGGCCGGCGGCTGCGGTACCGGCGGCTGCGGCTGTCACTGACGCGCATCGGGCCGAAGGAACGATCATGAGGGTCCTCCTCGTCGGAGGCGGCGGGCGCGAGGCGGCCCTCGCGTGGGCGTTTGGACTCAGCCCGCTCCTCACGGAACTCGCGTGCGCTCCCGGGAACGCCGGCATCGAGCGGCACGCGCGGCGTGTGGGGATCGCCGCCGAAAACACCGAGGCGCTGGTGGCGCATGCGATCGCCGAAGCGTACGACCTCGTCGTCATCGGTCCCGAGGCGCCCCTGGTGTCGGGTCTCGCCGATCGACTGCGCGAGGCCGGGATCGACACGTTCGGACCCTCGGCCGCCGCCGCCATGATCGAAGGGAGCAAGGCGTTTTCCAAAGAGTTCATGGCGCGGCACGGGATCCCGACCGCAGCGTTCCGGGTCTTTGAAGACGCCGCCGAGGCCTCCCGTTACCTGCTCTCCAAGGAAGCCACGTATCCACTCGTCGTCAAAGCGGATGGTCTCGCCGCGGGAAAGGGCGTCGTCATCGCGCAAGACGCGGCCGAAGCCGTCGACACCGCGAAGCACATGCTCTCGGGGGGCGCGTTCGGGGTCGCCGGGCGAAGGATCGTCGTCGAAGAGCTGCTGCACGGCCGCGAAGCCTCGTTTTTCGTGCTCTCCGACGGAGCCACGTCCGTCGAGCTCGCATCCTGCCAGGACTACAAGCGCGTCGGGGATGCGGATTCAGGCCCGAACACCGGTGGGATGGGGACCTACTCTCCCTCGGTTTGGCTCGACGACCCGACGACGCGGACGTTGCGCGAGACCGTCATCGGCCCGACGGTTCGCGGACTCGCCGCCGAGGGTCGCCCGTTTCGCGGCGTGCTGTTCATCGGCGTCATGCTGACCGACGCCGGCCCGAAGGTCTTGGAGTACAACGCGCGGTTCGGCGATCCCGAAACGCAGGTCTTGATCCCGCGGTTGGACGGCGACTGGCTGGCGGTTCTTCACGCCTGTTCGCGCGGCGAGCTCGGCACGGTGCGGCTCAA
This sequence comes from Acidobacteriota bacterium, assembly GCA_031393555.1. Taxonomy (GTDB): domain Bacteria; phylum Acidobacteriota; class Polarisedimenticolia; order Polarisedimenticolales; family DASRJG01; genus DASRJG01. Next base: position 4,328 of record JANMVW010000134.1, on the reverse strand, counting down.
CTGGCGCCAGGGCGCGACCGTGTGCGTGGTCATGGCGTCCTCGGGCTATCCGGGGGCGTACGCGAAGGGTCTTCCGATCGAGGGCTTGGACGACGCCGAAAAGCTGGCCGACGTGATGGTGTTCCACGCGGGGACCGAACGTGACGACCTCGGGCGGGTGGTGACGGCGGGCGGGCGCGTCCTCGGCGTCACGGCGATCGGAGCCGACCTCGCGGCCGCCCGGGATCGCGCCTACGAAGCGGTCTCACGCATTCGCTGGGACGGCGAGCACCACCGAAAAGACATCGCTGCGGACGCGATCGCGAGAGCCAAAGACGCTTAGGCGTCAGCGTGCGGGGCGCGGGGCATTCGGGGTCAGGACGAAAGCGCCATCCGGCGGGTCACCGGAGTCCAGCCGGCGGATGATCGTCTCGCGCTCGGTTTTTTCTCCTCCCGTGTTGACCTCGACGTAGTCCCTGAACATCGCGGGGATCCCGGACACCTTGGGATCGGCGGGGTTCGCACCGTCCATCACTTGAATGTGGACGTGAGGCAACAGGGTGTTCCCGCTGTTTCCCGCCTGCGCGATCGGGTCCCCTTCGTGGACGGTTCCTCCCGGCTTGACGACCACCGAGTTCTTCTTCAAGTGGGCGAGCAGGACGAAGACGCCGCGCCCCGCGTCGAGCACGACGTGATTGCCGAAAAACCAGCGAGGCTCGCCCGTCGCGTCGGTCAGGCTGCTGCGCGGAAACGACTTCCGAGCGTCGTTGTCGTCGACCCCATCGACGACGGAGACGACCGTCCCCGTCACGGGGGAAATCAAGGATCGTCCGAACGTCTCGCTGTCGCCGTTGCGGTGCGATACGTCGAAATCGGGTGCGCCCAGATGCCCGGCATCGCTCACCGCGACGAAATCCCAGGAGAACTGCCCGCCGAGACGACCGCGGCGGTGGTTCGTGTCGCAGGTATGCCCTTGAGTGACCTCCCAGGTTCCGAGAAACGGCAACGCGATCAATGGCGGGTCCGCGAGTTTACTCAGCGGCACGTCGAGGGAGAGCTTCGCGCGCACGTGGCCCAGCCCTCGCCGCTCCGCGAGATCGAAATCGAGGCGGATGCGATCGGTCGCGCTCGTGGGAGGCGCGAGGCACAGCCCCTCCCAGCGATCGACGCCGCCCGGGTCGACGCGAGGATCGGACAACAGACCCGCGCGCGTAAAAATAGAAGTAGCGGGATCGAGCGTGCCGACCGCGGTGTCGCCCTCGAAATACGTCGCGCGAACGCGCTCGACCCGCACGCGGCGGTCTCCCGGATTGCGCGCGTCGATCGCGAGGAGGGCGTCTCTCCCGACGCCGTTTTCGAGCACCAGGGTGACCGGCGGACGAATTTCAAAAAGGAGCCGCGGATCCCCGGCCTGAGCGAGGCCGGGGATCACCAGGGCGGCCACGACGGCGGCACCGAAAAGGGCGAGCCGCACGTGGGGGGAAACTACTTGGTCTTCTTGACGAGGTCTTTGAGGGCCTTCGCCACGGTGAAGCGAACGACGGTCTTTGCGGGGATCTTGATCGCCTCGCCTGTCGCCGGGTTGCGCCCCATGCGCGCCTTGCGCTTGACGACCTTGAACTTCCCGAGGCCCTTCATCGGGACTTCGCCGCCCTTCTTGATGGTCTTCTCGACGACCCCGGTGAGGCCCTCGAGGAACATCTTCGCGCTCTTGCGATCGGAACTCGTCGCGTCGGCCAGCAGTTGAATCAGTTCGGTCTTCGTCATCGAACGGTCCTCCAAAAAGGGGTTGAGACGGCCGCAAGTATGGCCTTTTTCGGGAACAAATCAACGCCAAAGCGAGCGTTTTGCGGCCTCGATCGCCCCCGCGATGTCGTCCGGCGCGCCGTGCGCGGCGTCGATGCGGATGTCGGCCAGCGCGTAGGCCGCTCGACGCCGTTCGAAAAACGCGCGGCGTGCGAGCCCCTCATCGCTCGGCCACAACGGCCGCGTGGCGAAGGCCAAGACGCGCTCGGCCACGACCTCGAGAGGCGCGTCCAGCCAGCACGACACGCCGTTGTCGCGGAGGAACGCGCGCTGCGCCACGCCGAGGAAGAGCCCGCCGCCCGTCGCGACGACGAGACGCGCGCGTCCGTGAAGCGAACCCAGCACGCCCCACTCCGCCTCGCGAAAGCGCCCCTCGCCCGCGGTGCGGAAGATCTCCTCGATCGAGCAGCCCTGCGCGCGCTCCACGAGCGCGTCGGTGTCTTCGAAGTCCCAGCGCAAGCGAGCGGCGAGCGCGCGGCCGACGGTCGACTTCCCGGCCCCCATGAAGCCGACGAGGAAGATCGGAGCCTCGGGATCGCTGCGCGGGTTCAAGGCGACGGCTCGCCTGCGGCGTGCTCCGGTCCGCGCTCCCCCGCGGTGACCGCGATCGGCAGCCGGTTCTCGGACGGGGTCGCCGGACATTGAAACCGGGCCGGATCGCCGTAGGCGCACGACGGGTTGTAGGCGAGGTTGAAATCGAGAACGAACGGTCCGCCCTCGGGCCCGACGAGATCGACGTAGCGGCCCGCGCCGTAGGTCTCCTTACCGCTGGTTTCGTCCTTGAAGGGAAGGAAGAGACCTTCGCCTCCCTTCCGTTCCGGAAGATCGAGGAGGCGGTAGACCTGAAGCGTGAGCACCTGTCCGTCACGCGCGAAGCTCACGCGCCCCCACCGCTCGCACGGGCGCGGCTTTCCGGCTGTCGTGACGATCGGGATGCGCTCCGCGGTCTTGTAGCGCTCGATGAAACCCGCGTAACGCCAGGAGGGGTCCAAGGGAAAGTGAGACAGCCCTCGAAACGTCGCCCGTTCCGCGCGAGGGATCGGCGAGTCCGGGTCGCTCGCGAAGGTGGCATCCGTCTCGTGGCGGGCCGCCGCGACGCCTTGCTCCCACGACCGCGGTGGAGGCACCGGCGACATCGTGACGCGCGTCCGGTTGCAGCCCGAAAACGCGCCGAGGCCGGCCGCGAGCAGGAATGCGGCAGTGCGGTTCAAGTCCACACCGTGGGGATGCGCAGCGATCGGCCGGCCTTGTCGCGCTGCAGGAGAAACCCCTGGGCGCGCCCGAGCTCCCAGAGCTTCCTCGTGACCTCGACGTCTTTCCGGCAGTACTGCTCGATCAAGTCGATGCGCCCTTCCTTCCACCATTTGAGGCTCTGCAGACCGTCCCCGGCCTTGGACTCGCCCAGATTAACCTCGGACAGGTGATTGAGCGAGACCCGGAAACCGACGCTCTTGTGGATTTCGGCGAGCAGGTCGAGGGTGCGGATGCGGCCCAGGTCGCGGTCGGTGTAACCGGAGAGCACGGCGAGATCGAATCGGTCGATGTTGAACCCCACGACGCGCTCGGCGAACGCCAGGTCGAGGAGCAGCCTGTCGACGTCGGCCTCGTAATAGGTCAGGTACGAATCACGCGAAACGTCGTACACGACGGCTAGGGCCAACCCCATCTTGTTGGCAAAGCCCCACCCGCCGACATCCTCCGCGCTGCGCTGGGTTTCGAGATCGAAAACCAAGACGTGCCCCGACGCGGACGGCGTTGCCAGCGCCGCAGGCGATGCCGCTTCGGCCACCGCCGCGGGCTCCACGTGACCGCCGCGCGTGATGCCGTGCTTTCGCGGAGGGCGAGGAGCCGGTGGCGCCACCTCCATCATGGGATCGGTCGTGAGGTCGATTTCGAGTTCGCCGAGCAGCACGCGCAGCACCTTGAGCGCGGCGGCCTTGTCGAGCGGCTTGTTCCCGTTCCCGCATCTCGGGGATTGGATGCAGGCCGGACACCCGGCGTCGCAAGGGCAGGCGTCGATCAGCTCGCGCGTTTTCGTGAGCAGCGCGGTCAGCTCCGTGTACGCCCGGTCCGCCAGCCCTGCCCCTCCGGGGACGCCGTCGTAGAGGAAGATCGCCGGTCCGCCGAGCTGAGGGTGCGTCGTGTACGAGATCCCGCCGACGTCGCCGCGGTCTGCGATGGCCAAGAGCGGGAACAGGCCGATCATCGCGTGCTCCGCGGCGTGGATCCCCCCCATGAAGTGAAGCCCCTCCGCGGTGAGGAGCGCGGGGAGCGCGCGCGGGATCTCGATCCAAAGTCCGGTCGTCTCGAACGACAGCGGCGGCACCTCGAGCGGATGGTTCGCGATCGCCTCGCCGCCGAAGAGGCGCTTCTTCTGATACTCCCGGATGGTGACCGTCACCTTGAGCCGGCCGAACCCGATCGGCACCTCGCCGCCGAGAATCGACAGGGTGCGCTCTTCGAGCCGCTCCAGGATCTCGGTCTCTTTCTCGCCGAGCACGACGGTGTAGTAGTCGGCGCGCAGCGCCGTTGCGATCGCCCGC
>JANMVW010000065.1:0-6493 GCA_031393555.1 Acidobacteriota bacterium | reverse complement strand
GCCCGAAAGATCTTCTTCGAAGTGGCGGCGAAGAGCCCGGCAGATCGGGTCGACGGGCTTTCGACGACGATCGGCGAGGCGCTGCTCGCGCGCCATCGTTCGTACCTCAAGCCCCTGCGCGGCGCGATTTCGAAGGGGTTGATTCGCGGTCTGGCGCACATTACCGGGGGAGGCCTGACCGACAATCTGCCGCGCATCCTTCCGGAGGGAACGGCCGCAAGGATCGAGCGCGGCTCGTGGCCGGTGCTCCCGGTGTTTTCGGTCCTGCAGCGGCTCGGTGGTGTGCAGGACGACGAGATGGCCCGTGCGTTCAACCTGGGCGTCGGGATGGTGTGCGTCATCGCCCCCGAGAACGCCGCCGTCTTCGAGGCGCACCTTGACGCTGAAGGCGAACGGCACTTCCGCATCGGCGCGATCGTTCCCGGCCTGCGCAACGTGGTGTATGCCTGAAACGCGGCGCCCCCGCGTGGGCATTCTGATCTCGGGGCGCGGATCGAACATGGTCGCGCTGGTCACCGCGATGCGAGAGGGCCGCGTCCCGGCGGAACCCGTGGTCGTCATCTCGAACGTACCCGGCGCCCCCGGCCTGGCGACGGCCGCGGCGTGGGGGATCGCAACCGAGGTCGTCGATCACACGACGATCAAACCGAGGCAAGCCCACGAGCGCGCGGTCATCGAGATCCTGAACGGGCACCGCGTCGATATCGTTTGCCTCGCAGGTTACATGCGCCGTCTGTCACCCATTCTGGTCGGCGCGTTCCCGGGTCGCATCCTCAACGTCCATCCCGGGTTGCTTCCGGCGTTTCCCGGCCTCGACGCGCAAAGGGCCGCGCTCGACTACGGTGTGAGGGTCGCGGGTTGCACCGTCCACCTGGTCGACGACGAAGTGGATCACGGGCCGATCGTCCTCCAGGCGACGGTGCCGGTTGAAGACGGCGACACCGTCGAGACGCTGTCCGCGCGGATTCTCGAACAAGAGCACGCGATCTACCCGCAAGCCCTGGCGCTCCTCGCCTCCGGCCGGCTCGAAATGGACGGGCGGCGGGTGCGCGTCCGTCGCTGAACCGATGAAGGTCCGCGATCTCGTCAAACGGCTCGTCGCCGAAGGGTGGTATCTGTCAAGGCAGCGCGGCAGCCATCGCCAGCTCAAGCACCCGATGAAGCCGGGGCTTGTGACGATCGCGGGCAAACCGAACGAAGACTTGGCACCAGGCACACTGAACAGTATCTTCAAACAGGCAGGACTCAAGCCATGAGATTTCTCATCGTCGTAGAGAAGGCCAAATCCGGCTACTCGGCATACTCGCCGGACCTCCCGGGCTGCGTGGCCACAGGAACAACAAGGCAACGGGCCGTAACCCGCATGAATTCTGCGATTCGATTTCACCTGGAAGGCCTGCGAGCAGAAGGCCGCCGGGTTCCGGCGCCAAAGTCGTACTCCACCTACATTGAGATCCCGGCCTGACCCTACGAAAGATTCCGACAGTCCTGTCGGTCCTACGGCCCCTCGCCAGGTTGCCCCGATGTCTGACGATTGGATGTCCCACGAGTCGATGCCGCTTGCGGGTCCGACGACCGATCCTCCCGCCTGGCCCCGCTTGAGCAGGGGCACACTCGCGGCCCTGCCGCGCCCGCACCGGCCGAGGGAGAAGGCCTTTGCCAGGGGGGTCTCCGCGCTAGGCCAGGCGGAGCTCCTGGCACTCATCCTCGGGAACGGCACGGCGAAGACCTCTGTCTTCGAGCTGGCCGAGCGCCTGGTCCGAGGCCACGGCCTGAAGGGTCTGCGGGCGCTGACACCGCAGGATTGGTCGCGCGAGCCGGGTGTGGGCGCGGCGCTCGCCGCGAGGTTGGCCGCCGCGTTTGAGCTGGGCGGTCGCGCCGCCGCGCGGGGAGACGCCGACGAGCGCCCAAGGGTCACGCGTCCGCGAGAGGTTTGGAAGTTAACGCGCGAGCTGGCGAACGCCAAGAAAGAGCATCTGATCGGTCTCTACCTCGACGCGCAAAACGGCCTGATCCACCGCGAGACGATCTCGGTCGGCTCGCTCAACACCACGCGATCGCACCCCCGCGAAATCCTCTACCCGGCGATCGCGCACCTCGCCCTCGGCTTCATCCTCGTGCACAACCACCCGAGCGGATCGCTCGACCCCTCCGACGAGGACATCGCCTTCACCCGAGGGGTCCATCGGGCCGGAGAGACGGTCGGGATCGAGCTCTACGATCACCTGATCATCGCCAAGAGCGGCTTCACGAGCTTGAGGGAGAGGGGGGCCTTCTAGGGGCTTGCGGCAGAGGATACCTGGCGTATAGTCGGGGCATTCTGGCCGAAGCAACCGGCCGAAGGGGGGACATGAGATGACGAAACTCAGAATAGCTTTCGCCGGGCTCGTCGTTGTGATGGCCATCGTTTCGATCGGCGCCACGAGTGACACGAAAAAGACCGCGTGGAAGCTCACAGGTCAACTCGAAGAAGCCTGCACGTGCAGTTCCGCGTGCCCGTGTTGGTTCGGCTCGAAGCCGACCAAGATGATGTGCGGGGGCTCCCAGTTCATCTTCATCTCGAAGGGGAACTACGGCGACGTCAAGCTCGACGGCTTGTCGGTCGGCGCGATTTCGCAGAGCCCCGAAGGGAAGTCGATGATGGAGTCGTTCGGGAAGTGGAATTTTAACTACTACTACATCGACGAGAAGGCGACGCCGGAGCAGCGCGAGGGGCTGAAGGCGATTGCCACGACGGTCATTGCCGGGGGAGCTTCACCCAAGACGGAGATTCGATACGTGCCGATCGTCCGCAAGATCGACGGAAAAGAGCACTCGATCTCGGTCGGAAAATACGGGTCGTTCTCGGGGCACCTCGTCGAAGGGGGCTTGGGCGGTTCCGTCAAGATCACGAACCCTCCGGGAGCCGACCCGCTTCACCACGAGTACCTCCAGGGAGAGTCGACGAAGTTCGCCTACAACGATGCCGAGCAGGACTGGAGTTTCGGCGGGTCCAATTACATGTTGGGGACCTTCGAAATCGATAGCGAGCAATACGAGAAATTCGCGGCCGGTCTGGCGCAAAAGATGGCGGCGGCGAACAAGAAGTAGGTCAGGGGGCGCGTGTCGACGAACTTCACGATTCCGGCCTCCCTGATCCTCCTTGCGGCGGCCGCTTTGGGGCCCCGTGAGCTTAGGGAGATCGACGCGGCCCTCGTGGCCTGCGGCACGCGCCACGCCTTTTCTTCTTGGGATGATCCGAAACGCGGCATCGGCTGCGCGCGAGATCTGATCGTGAGCGACTTCAAGAAGAGCGCGGCCGGCGACCCGGCGGCCCGCGTGGTCATCGACCGTTTCGAGGGGACCTCACCCAGAACGAACGACAAGGCGGTGCCTCTCGAAAACGTCTATTTGGTCCTCGAGGGGAGCGACCCGGTCTTGAAGCAGACGGCGTTCATCATCTCGGGGCACTTCGACTCGAGGTGTTCCGACGTCATGGACTCCACTTGCGACGCCCCCGGGGCGGATGACGACGCTTCCGGAACGACGGTGGCGATCGCGGCGGCAAGGATTCTCCCGGGGAAAAAGCACCGTGCGACGATCATCCTCGCCGCTCTCGCGGGCGAAGAGCAGGGGTTGCTCGGGGGTAAACGCCTCGCGGTGTGGACGAAGGACCAAGGCTTCGCCGTGGGCGGTGTGCTCAACAACGACATCGTCGGCGCGACAAACGGATCGACGGATCGGAGGCCCAGGGTCTTCTGTGAGGACGACTTCGCGACGCCGGCGAGAAATCTAGGCCTCTGGCTCGACGAGTTTTTTGGTCGCGAGAAGGTGAGGCTGGTGTTCCACAAGGACCGGTTCGGGCGGGGCGGGGATCACCTCCCGTTCCTCGAGGCCGGCCTCCCGGCGGTCCGTTTCACCGAGCCGCGCGAAGACTACCGACATCAGCACCAGACGCCGCGCATCGAAGACGGCGTCGAGTACGGCGACGTGCAGAAGTTCATGGACTTCGACTTCTTGGGCTCGGTGGCGCGGTTGAACTCCGACGCGATCCTTCGCCTCGCCAACGCCCCGGCGCCGCCCTCGTCGGCGATCGTCGAAGGGGCCGCCAAGCCCGACACGACCGTGACGTTCGAAGCCGGAGACGACTCCCAGAGGTCCGGGTTCGAGATCCTCTCGCGGGACACGACCGCCGTGCGTTTCAGCGTCCTCCGTAAGGTGGCCGCGGCCGGCGCCGTCACGCTCGAAGGAGTTCGGATCGACGACCAGTTGTTCGCGGTTCGCTCGATCGGGAAAAACGGCGAGCGCTCGATCGCGATCGAGGCGAAGCCGCAAGTTCGAAAACCTGCGGGATCGCCGCCGCCGAAGTAACTCCGGCGGTTGTTGCTAGAATCCCCGAGCCATGACGATTGACGAACAATACGACCTCCTGACCCGCGGCGCCGTCGACCTCGTCACCCTCGACGAGTTCAAGAAGAAGCTCACAAAATCGGCAGCGACGGGAACGCCGCTGACGGTCAAGGTCGGGTTCGACCCGACGGCCCCCGACATCCACCTCGGCCACACGGTGCTCCTGCGTAAGATGCGCCAGTTCCAGGATCTCGGGCACCGCGTCATCTTCCTGATCGGCGATTTCACCGGGATGATCGGCGACCCCACGGGCCGCGTGAAAACGCGCCCGGCGCTGACGCGCGAGCAGATCGTGGAAAACGCCGAGACCTACAAGCGCCAGTGCTTCAAGGTTCTCGATCCCGCGAAGACCGAGATCCGCTTCAACAGTGAGTGGCTCTCGGCCCTAGGGTCCGAAGGCGTCATCCGCCTTGCCGCGAAATACAACGTCGCGCGCATGCTCGAACGGAAGGACTTCAAGGAGCGCTACACCAACGGCGTGCAGATCTCGATGCACGAGTTCTTGTACCCCCTGGCCCAGGCGTACGATTCGGTCTTCTTGAAAGCCGACGTTGAGCTCGGCGGCACCGACCAGTTGTTCAATCTCAACGTCGGGCGCGACATCATGCCCGACTACGGCCTAGCGCCTCAGATCGTCCTGACGATGCCGCTCCTCGAAGGACTAGACGGCGTCGAGAAGATGTCGAAGTCGCTTGCAAACTACGTCGGCGTCGAAGAGGCGCCTGCGTCGGTTTTCGGCAAGATCATGTCGATCAACGACGACCTGATGTGGCGCTACTACCTGCTGTGCACCGACGTGTCGGCATCCGGTATCGACCAGATGAAGCGGCTCGTGAAAGACAAAACGCTTCACCCCAAGAAGGTCAAGCAAGGCTTGGCGATGCGCATCATCACCGACTTCCACGGCGAAGACGCCGCGCGCCTCGCCTTGGAAGAGTTCGAGCGCGTATTCACCGCGGACGGCACGCCCGACGAAGTCCCGGAGTTCAAGATCGCCGCGGTTGACGGCAAGGCGTTCCTTCCCAAGCTCCTGGTGGAGTGCGGCCTCGCCAAGTCCAACGGCGAGGCGATGCGGTTGATCGCCCAAGGTGGCGTGAACATCGACGGTGCGAAGGTCGCGCCCGGCACGAGGGACGTCCCGGTGGCCGCGGGGGCGACGGTGCTCATCAAAGTCGGAAGACGGCACTTCGCAAGGGTGCAGTTCAGCTAGCGCATTTCGTGGCTCGTTCCTCGCATTGTGCCACGCCCCGACTCGGACCAGCAGTAGGTCACCGTTGGGTTGACTTCGAGACGGTGTATGCATATAATACAGACATGAGGATCGTCTGGGATCCGAAGAAGGCCGGCGCGAACCTCCTGAAGCACCGCGTTCGTTTCTCCGACGCGGAAGGTGCCTTGTTCGATCCCATGGCTCTCACCCGCGAGGATGAGGGAACCGGGGGCGAGTGACGTTTCGTATCGATCTGCATGGATCACCTCGCTCGTATTGTGGTCGTTGTTTTCAGCTCGCGCGGCGAATCGGTTCGACTCATCTCGGCCCGCCGCGCGACCAGGAAGGAGTGTCACCAATATGCGCAAAGAGTACGACTTTAGCGGAGCCCGGCGGGGTGCCGTCATCAAGCAGGCGGGAAAGACGCGGATCACGATCTATCTCGACGACGACGTTCTCCAGACGTTCCGCGAACGGGCGGACGCTAGCGGTCGCGGATACCAGACGATGATCAATGACGCGCTGCGTGAGCACTTGGGGAAGACCGCCCAACCGCTCGATGCTCGAACGCTACGCAGGATTCTCCGGGAGGAACTGCGGCGAACTGGATGAATCGACGGACTCTGGGGGCTTTTCGGGCAAATCGGAGGGTGGGCTCTCGGCAAAACATCGAGATGGCGCGCTTTCTCCGTCAGGAACAGAGTTTTTGGCCCTGCGGAAGGCCCGATGCAGCGAAATCGAGCTCCTAGGATCGTCCAGGAGACGAGATCGCGGCCCCAGCCGAGCTTCTGGACCCCTGAAATCGACGAAAACAGGGCGAAATAGCTCGTTCGCCAGGCCTACACTCCCAACCGATGACGCAACGTCTCCGGATTGCCCTGACCACATCGCTCG
>JANMVW010000035.1:0-21312 GCA_031393555.1 Acidobacteriota bacterium | reverse complement strand
GGCGACACCGCAACCTGGGGCGACACTGCCATCAACGGCGACACCGCAACCTGGGGCGACACCGCAACCTGGGGCGACACCGCAACCTGGGGCGACACCGCAACCTGGGGCGACACCGCAACCTGGGGCGACGCGGTGATTGGCTCAGGGGATTGATTGACGGTTGGCGGAGGATCGGGGGCCACGAAACCGACGACGGCCACCCCCTTCGAAGGTGAAGTGACCCAGCGCCCTGCACTGAGCCCGATTCTCCTCCTCTGGCGGCCGCACTTCGGTGCGGCCGCAGTTTTTTCGGCGTGTCAGGGCTTCGCCAGACGCAGCAATCGGACAACTTCCTTGCGGGCACGGGGGGGGTCGAGGTCTCGCGAAAACAGCGCCCTCAGGCCCCGGGGCGAAATACGCCCTCGAACCACTCGTTCATAGAGCAGTCGGCCGAGTTTCCGTCCGAGTTCCCGCGCGAGGGTCCTTCTCCGCTCGCTCGATCCGCGCAACGGCTCAAGGAGCCATTCTGGAGGATCCACCGCATTCGACGCTTCGAACATGCGATGCGCCTCGATCCATGCGCGGCGAGACCTACGCTCCACTTGGGGTACGTCGCCAGACCCGGCAACGAGATCGCTCGCAGGATCGACCAAACGGGCGCCGAGGTAGGCGAGAGCCTCGTTGTACGCTGCGCCGTAGGTGCGTTCCGCGGCGTCGACGGTCCCGACCTCCGCATCTCGATAGAGCCGCCCCGACAACGCGACCCGCAGGAATCGGGCCGCTTCCCCCGCCGCCGGTCCAGGCATGTAGCGCGTCAGGAAAAATGTGTTCGATCTCGAGTCGTAAAGTGCGTCGCGCGCGGAGAGCATCTTCCGAGCGTCCTTGACCTCGAAGGCGCTCCTGCCGTGCTCGGCCAAAAGGGGACCCAGGAATTGACGCGCCTCAACTCCGCTGTAGACCTCCGGATAGGCGTCCCTCAAATCGTCTACCCAACCGGCGCGGTGCCTTACGCGGTGCCGATCGGGGCGAATCGCCATCCACCCGACGAGCGTATCGATCAAGTGGTGGACCGCAGGCGTGAGATCCACCGCTTCGTCCGGCGGGGTCTCGCCCCGCCAGCGCTCGAGCACCTGGCGATAGGTTTCGTAACGCGCTAGGGGGGGGGTGTGAAACACCGCAAACGCACCCCCATCGAAGCGTACGGCCTCCGGAACAGGCTTTGAACGCGACAACTCCGACCAATAGACGGGCTCAGGATCCTGGAACACGGTCACCGTGCGCCGCACCAGTCCGCGTCGCGCAAGGAGGCGATCGACCTCCCGCGGCACATGGCCGCGTGCGAGATGCGATTCACCAAACAGCACCAGCATGGAGCTTCGCGGTCGCTCCGAGAGTACCGCCGCGATCCCCCGCGCGGCGTGGGAGTCACGCCGGCGCAGGCCGTCGAACCCCCCCCGCGGCGGGCGATCGAGGGCCACGACCGGAATGGCGAGCGACTTTGCCCGATCGAGCAAATCACGGAAGCCCTCCCACGGATAACCCCACTCTTCCCGATAGTGAATCCGGCGGAGGAACGTTGCGTCGTCAATCGCGCCTTCTTGACGGCGGTCGAGAATCTCTTGTTGTCGCGTGTAGACGAGCTCGACGCCCAGGACGACCGGGCGGCGCAACGCCAAGGACTCGAGCAGCTCCGTCGCGACTCGCTGACAGCTCGGGTCGGCGTGGAAATCCCCCACATAGACCACATCCGCCGCGGCGCACGCGCGGACGAGACGGGCGCGAGCGACCCGGCGGAACGGCGCGGAAATTTCTCGTCGGAGATCGCGGAAGTAGGGGTGGCGGAGGGAACCATCGGAACCGAACAGGTCGCGTTTGAGACGCCTTACCGCCGATCGCTGTCTGGCGAGCAGCGCGCTAGCGCGCGCTTCGACACTCCGCACCACGCGGACCCTCAGCGATCGTTGCGGTTACGAGTCGGGTCGTCGCCCTGATTCGACTTGCCGGAATCGGAATCACCACGCATCCCTTCCTTGAAATTGCGGATCGCTTCGCCCAGCCCTCTCCCCGCATCGGCGAGGCGGCGGCCGCCGAAGAGAACGACTCCGATGAGCGCGATGACGAGAATCTCGGTCCAGCCGATGGAACCCATGCCGTACTCCCGCAGCCTCAGCGGGCCGCTTCGTTGGTCAGGATCCGCCGCACGTTGCCTTCGCGCCGCGTGAGCCTCTCCTCATCGAATTGCTCAAGGAGCGGAATCGCGTTCTTTCGGGTCGCACCAGCCAACTCTTTGAATGTACCGATCTCTATAGTACTCGATGTACGGGCGAATTCGCGGAGCTTGCGCCTGAGGTCCTCCAAAACCTCTCCGTGGAACAGGCGCCCGTCCCTTATCTTCACGAGTCGGCCGCCTTCGACGAGCCAATCTCGGAGCCTCGCCCCGCGGGGACCACCCAGCTCCCGCAAAACGTCGTCGATGAGCGGCGGATCGAGCCCCGCTCGGCGGAAAGCGTCTTCGATCCGCTCCGTCCGACTTTCGTCATCGGGCGAAAGTACCACGCGGTGCCCAGAGAGGGCTACGCGATCTCCGACGAGGCGAACCGCCCCTTCGCCGGCGAGCTTTTGGAGCAGTTCCCGAAACGCCTCAGGGGGCATCGCGCGTGCAACTTGAGCCCTGATCCCTTCGCGGGGCGTCGCGGACTTCAACGGCTCCGCGTCATGCAGCGCGCGCAGCGCGGAAAGCGTGACCTCGCGGATCTGACGCCAGACAGACCCCGCGAAGAGCAGACCCGCGGCCCGGACGACGCTCCCCGCATCGAGGAGCGGGGCGAGCGCGGCCTCGACTTCGTCGGCGGACCGTCCGAGCTCCGACGCAATGGCGGCAACGGTGCGGCCCGCCGCTTCCGCCCGACCGATTCGCTCGACCCAGGCGTCCTCGAGGCTCGTCGGCGACCCAGCGGCCCGAAGCCGCTCGTTCCGTCTGCGGACAGGATGAGCGTCAACAATGACGCCCCCACCAATCGTGTCGACGGGGGCCGGCCGTCGCAAAATGAAACGGTCTCCCGGGAGCAGAACCGTATCCTCGACTAGGACGAGATCGGCCTGAAGCGGCCCGTCGGCGGGGGCCGAAGTGACTCGCAGTCTTGCCGCGCGCTCGCACGTCGCTTGGTGAAGGCGCACGGGCCCTCCGCGCCGCAACGGCGTGGGAGCCGAGGGAAGTAGGTCAACGAGCACCCGTGCCCGTCGCGTCGTCAGGAGCGCTGATGGAGCGGTCAGCGTGGCCCCACGAGGCGCGTCGGAACAATCGAGCCCTTGGATATTTACCGCCACGCGACGCCCCGCGCGCACGGTCTTGACCTTGCGCTTGTGAACCTGGAGTCCGCGGACACGGCCCCGCTTTCCACCAGGGAGAATCTCGACCTCTTCGCCCTCGGAAAGGACACCCGACACCAGCGTGCCTGTCACGACCGTCCCGAAACCCTTCTGGACGAACGACCGGTCGATGGGGAGCCGAGGAACGCCCTCGGCAGGCCGCTCCGGCAGGTCACGAAGCAACCGACGCAGTTCGTCCCGCAAGGTATCGAGTCCTTCGCTCGTGCGTGACGACACCGCAACCAGCGGTGCCCCCTCGAGAAACGTTCCGCGGAGAAGCTCACGCACTTCCAGGGCGACAACCTCCCGCAGCTCCGGCTCGACGAGGTCGGACTTCGACAAAACCACAATGCCGTGTCGCACGTTCAGAAGCGAACAGATGGCGAGGTGCTCTCGCGTCTGCGGCTTGATGCCGTCGTCCACCGCCACGACGAGGAGGATCGCGTCGAGTCCTGAGACTCCGGCGACCATGTGGCGAACGAACCGTTCGTGTCCCGGTACGTCGACGAGGGAGACGATTCCGTCCGGGGCGAGCTCAAAATCGGCAAAGCCGAGGTCGATCGTGATGCCGCGGCGTTGCTCTTCCTTGAGACGATCGGGGTGAACGCCCGTCAACGCTTCGACCAAAGCGCTTTTCCCATGGTCGATGTGGCCCGCCGTGCCAACGACAAGGTGCCGCAACTCAGTGCTCCGCGATGCCACGCAGTCGAGTCCTCACGACCCGCCGCAATTCGTCAAGCTCGAAGGGCTTCCGCAGCAGGCCGGCGCCGAGCCTCCGAGCGACGGCGTCGGGCTCGCGGCTGACCCAGTCTCCGGTCGTCAGGAGGATGCGATCGAGCAAGCTCGGAGAGAGCCTGCCGATTTCGCGCGCCAACCGATCGCCCGATAGCCCCGGCAACGCCACGTCGGATACAAGCAGATCGAACGGCTCACCGGTGAGACGGTCGAGCGCTTCGGCCGCGTCGAGCGCCGCGACGGCATGATGACCCTCGGCGCACAAGGTCTCGCAAATGAGCGCCGCGAGTGCGGCCTCCGAGTCGAGTACGAGGATGCGCGCAGAAACCCGCGGCGCATCGTCGAGCAGGTCCACGGCACACGCATCGGCCGAAGGACAGACCAAGGGGCCTCCCGGGAATTCGAGCCGAAATCGAGCACCACCTGTCGGCGAACTTTCGGCACGGATCGATCCTCCATGGGCGGACACCGCGTTGTACACGAGCCACAAACCCAGGCCGGACCCCTGCCCGACCGGCTTGGTCGTGAAAAACGGATCAAAGATCAGCGCTCTTGCCGGCTCTGCAATCCCCGGCCCCTCGTCGTCGACTTCAAGGACAACTTGGCCTTCGGACCCGCACGAGGTCCTCAATGTAATCACGCCACGCGTCTCGGCAGCCGTCATTGCCTGCTGCGCGTTCGTGACGAGGTTGACAACGGCCTGCTCGATTTCATGAGCGTCGCCGACGACTGCCGGGACGGCGCGGTCGAGGTCCAAGACGACGCTGCATCCCGAGGATCGAACCGGGTAGGCGAGCAATTGAGCCATGTTCTCGACGATTTCGTTCAGCGAGAACGGCCGTCGTTCCGGAGTGTGCGTCCGCGCGAAGCGGAGAAGGTTTTGCACGATGCGGCGGCAGCGCTCCGCCTCTTTACGAATCGTATCGAGCCGGGCCGAGAACTTCTCGCCCGGCGGCATCGTGTGCAAGAGCTGTGCGTACCCGATGACCGAGGTGAGCGGGTTGTTGAGCTCATGGGCGACCCCGGCGATCATACGGCCAAGGCTCGATAATTTCTCCGACTGGGTGATCTGGTCCCGAAGGCGTCTCGTGGTGGTCACATCGAGCATGACCAAAACGAGCCCTTCCGCGTGGCCCGAGGCATCGCGCCACGGAGCGACCGTGACCTCGAGGAATCCTCCGTCCCGGAGCCTTGCCTCCCCTTCGGCCTCCGCGCGCCGTCCGGCGAGGACCTCGTAGGAGAGGCTCACGAGGTCGAGGTCTCCCACGCTCCGAAGCACGGTGACGGCCTCGGATCCGATTCGCGGCAAAAGGCGCTCGGCCGAGACGTTGGCCTGAACCACCTGAAACGACGCGTCGGTCAGCACCACCGCATGCGGCATCGAATCCAATATCGCGCGAAACCTCCCCTGTTCCGCCTCGGCCACGGCGAGCACGCGATCGAGGTGGACCGCGAGGTGATTCGAGGCGCCAAACAGGATTCTCAGCGCCCGTTCGCTCAAGCCGGATCGTGGCACAACCGCCACGCGCAAGAGCTCTCGCCCACGCCGCTCGACCGGGACGACCATGATGTCGGTCTCAGACAGCGCGGCGCGGGGCCCCTGGAATCGGTCAAACGACGGGAGCGTCCGGAACGACCCATCCTTCGGGTCGAGAGGCACGAATCCGAGGGCGACCGCCTCGCGGAGCTTCGCGAGGTCCTCGGCCGCGAGTGAGCGGGAGACGTAAATGTCGACCCCGGACCGCTCCGGAAAAGCAGCAGCGATCGCTACCGCGTCCACGTCCGCCAACACCTGGAGCGACGCTGCTGCACGATCGACAAGATCGCTCACGCTCTTCGCCTCCGCGAGCGCGCGTCCGAACGCCTGAAGCCCCTCGAGATCGCGGGTCCTGGCCTCCAGGCGAGATTCCTCCCGCTCCGCCGCGGCGCGATGGGCGCTCCACACGACACGTGCGGCCTCGGCGTCGACGCTCGGCTCCGCGCGAATCACCTCCTCGGCGGACTCTTGCGTCACGCATCGGAAGATCCGCGCCCAGAAGGACGCTGGGTCATCGCTGGGCCGCATGGCTTCCCCTCAGTGGCGGAACGACGCGGCCGTCTGGCACCGCGTCGGAGGGGTTACTCTATCAGTGCTCGATAGTCGGGCGTGTTCTTGCGACAGCGCGGACCGGAAACGGTTTCTTGGCGGGCGCCTTCACCATGCGTTTCTTGGCGAACATCTTCCGGAGACGCCCTTTTGCCTGGCACTCGACCTGTCGAACGCGCTCCCGGCTGATCCCCATCTTCTGTCCGATTTCCTTCAGCGTCAGCGGTGGACCGCCCGCGAGGCCGAAGCGATAGGCGACAACGATGCGCTCTTGCTCCGTCAGGTGCGCCATCGCTTCGCCGACGAGCGAGTTGGACTCCCGGTTGATCAATTCGTTTTCTGGGCTCGAGCACGTGGGGTCGACCAGGTAATCCGCGATCGGCTTGTCGCGATCTTTGCCGACCTTGTCGTCGAGGGACACTTCCCGCATCGTGAATTGGAGCACCTGGTCGATCTTATTGACGCTCTTCGAAAGTCGTGTCGAGATCTCCCCGCGCTCGGGGGCACGACCGAGCGACCGCCGCAACGAGGCCTCAGCGTCGCGAATCTCTCGAACTTTTTTCATCTGATAACTCGGTACACGGACGAGGTTCGAGTGTTCGGAGAGCGCCTTGAGGATTGATTTGCGGATCCACCAGATCGCGTACGTGATGAACTTCGTTCCCTTGCTCGCGTCGTAACGATGAGCTGCCTCGATCAGGCCGATGTTCCCCTCGTTGAGCAGGTCTTCGAACGGCAGCCCGAGGTTGCGGTATTCACTTGAGACCTTGACGACGAAGCTGAGATTTGATTCGATCAACTCGTTTAACGACGCTCGGTCGCCGCGCTTGACGCCATCGGCCAACGCCATCTCTTCATCTTTGGTCAGCAGGGGGTATTCGCGGATTTCTGTAAAATACCGCGACAGAACCGAGCTGCGCTCTTTGGCTGAGGTCTCCATCTACATCTCCTCGGTTGGGGCGGACGAGTGAAGATCCCGGTCTGGAACGGCTTGACAGGTGCTGTCGATCACCGTAGTTTTTTCGTGCGTCGCGATCATCGGCCGAGATAATTCGAATCGATCATGAACGTTGCGCTCTACCAAACCGACCCTCCGCAGCTTCACTCACGTGGCACTTAGTTTCACGTAGTGCGTTCGTGACGTGTAGCGCTCTCCCCCGACGCGTGGAAAGTCTATGAGGGCAACGTGGGTGTGTCAATGGTCATGATTGTAAAGACCCCAGACAGGCTGCGGCTTTTCGGCATATTCTGACTTGGCCGGAACGTGCCCCGGACAACCTGAAATCCCGACCAGTATCCGGGGGCTAAGCATCGCTTTTAGTGCGTCCAGCGGTCCTTGTCGTTGGGCGGCATGACCTTGAAACGCCGGCGACGGAGGCGCCAGACGATGTCCCGTGAGAACTCCCCTACGCGCCAAGCCCGCTTCAGGTAGAGCCAGCCAACCACCATGCCGCCAAGATGCGCGACGTGGGAAACCCGGTCGGCCTGCGGAGTGAGGCTTGACACGAACGCGATGAGAAAGAGTATCCAGGCCATGGTTCTGGCCTTGATCGGGAAGAGGAGCATGAAGAGCAGACGCCGCTCCGCGAAAATCGTCCCATAGGCCAGCAGGAGGCCGTATATCGCCCCCGAGGCACCGATCGTCGGCGTCGTTACGCCGCGAAAAGCGCCCGTGAGGGCGACGCAAAGGCCTGCCCCGACCCCACAGACCAGCCAGTACGTCAAGTATTTGCGCCCCCCCCAATGGCGCTCGAGGTCGCCGCCGATCATCCACATCATCAGCAAGTTGAATAGGATGTGGGAGTACATGACCGGCGAATGGAGGAAGTTGTAGGTGACGAGCTGCCACACCCACCCCTGGATGACCGCTACCGGAACGAGGCCGAAAATCGGCGACAGGTCGATCGAGCCGAGAATCCACGCCAATACCTGGACTCCCCAAACCGCTCCGCACGCGATCATCAGAGCCTTGTTGACGGGGGTCACCGACGGCAAACCGAGGCTTTCTCCACCGCCCCAGCTGCCCCGGGGGGGAGTACTCCGGTAATAGTTCATGGCGAACGAACCCCTCTTTCGCTTCAGACGGGAAGGCTAGGCGACGCGGAACGCAACACGAGGATCAGCGCAACCACTCCTCCGAGCAATACGAGGAAGAGGAGAAGGAGTGCCAGGCCAAAGGTCATGAGAAAACGCCCCTTCCCCTCCCGACCGGTCAGCGCGTCATTGAGGAGGCTGTTATGCAGTCGGCGCCCGACGAGCGCAAGCCCCACGGCGATCCCTGCCGCGATTGCAAACAAACCCGCGAGCGGCATGACCCCCGGTCGGTAATAGATCAATAGCGGTGAAGTCAACGCCAGGGCAGCGATCCAAAAGAGGCCCTCGATCCAGGGCCGCTGCCGGCCTCCCGTGGTCAGGAGCGCATCTTCGCGAGGGCGAGACCGCCATCGTTTTGCATCCGCAACCCCATTGAGGCAGTTGTCCCCTTGAAGGGGGACGCGAATGAACGATCCTTCTCTACTCCAAGGAGCGAGAACATGAGTGAAGTGTCTCCCACGCGACGGCCTGACGAGGATAGCCTGACGGGTTTCGGAGCGTCAATCCAGAACGGGGAGGCCTGGTCGCCGTATCTGGCTCGCGCCTGCCACGACGCCGCGCAGGCACCCCAACCTCGGGCGCTCGAGGTCGTGCTCGAGCGGCTGCGCGAAGCCGCTGGGGCCGAGCGGGCGTTTCTGCTCGAGGCCGCCCCCCCCTCTCTCAGAGCTCGAGTCGTCGCCACCTCGATCACCCGACGCGACGACGCCAGCGCCTTCAGCAATAGCCTCGCCGCAAGAGCCCTCCGCGGAGAACGTCCACTATTTTTTGCCGATGTGCGCAGTGAGCCGGTGTCGGTGGACGGGGTGTCGGTCCGCGCCCTTGGGTTGCGATCCGCTCTCGCAGCCCCCATTCCGGCGATTGAAGGGCGCCATGCCGCGGTCGTTTTGGACAGCCGCGCTCCTTTGGCAGTCGATGCGGCGACCGGATGCCGGTTGGTTCGCGCCTTCGCAGGATTGATTGCGCTCCTGCGTCGCACGACCTCCGACGAGCGCGAAAAGGTCGAGGTTCCCCCTGCGGTCCAAGTGGGGCGATCTCCCGCGTTTCTGAGGCTGTTAGCGGAGATCAAAAACGCGGCCCGGGTTCCCCTGCCCACCCTCGTGCTGGGCGAATCGGGGACGGGCAAGGAACTTGTCGCTCGTTCCCTCCACCACGGCGGCACGCGGTCGCGCAAGCCCTTCGTGGCGATCAACTGCGCAGCGATTCCGGAGGCCCTTTTGGAACGCGAACTGTTTGGAGCGACCCGCGGATCCTTCACCGGCGCCGACCGGGACCATCCCGGCTTGTTCCGCCAGGCCGACCGCGGCACGGTATTCCTCGACGAGATCGGCGACATGCCTCTTTCGTTGCAGGCGAAGCTCCTCCGGGTGCTTCAGGAGGGGACCATCCGCGCCGTCGGCGGTCTCGAAGAGCGGCCGATCGACGTACGCGTGATTGCGGCGACCCATCGTGATCTCGACCTGCTCGTTTCCGAGAACCGCTTCCGAGCCGACCTGCGCTGGCGATTGGAGGTTTTGGTCCTGCGCGTGCCGGCGCTGCGAGAGCGTCCCGAGGATCTTCCTGTACTCTCGGCGCGCTTGATCGAGCGCCTCGCCGCGCGATGCGGACTCCCACCCGCATCACTCGAGACCGAGGCGGCCGAAAAGCTCGCCGGCCACGATTGGCCGGGGAACATCCGCGAACTGGAATCCGTCCTCGCGAGGGCGCTCCTCCGGGCGCGCGACGAACTAATTCGGGCCGACGATCTCGATCTCTCGTCCGGTCAGACGCCCTCCCGTTCAAGGCCGGCCGCGGTCGGCCCCGTCGGTCTTGAGAGGGTGATGATCGAAAACGCACTGCGCGCTGCGCGCGGCAACCTCACGGCTGCGGCATTGCGGATCGGTTGGTCGCGGCAGGCCCTCTATCGGCGGATCAATGCGCTCGGCCTGAACGAGAACTGCGAGGCTCAGGATCCTTCGCCGACGGACGGCACGAGATCCTCGCAGAGCTCGACGTTCCAGTAGGCGACGTCGAGAAACGTCTTCCACTCGTCGTACTTAGGCCCGATCCAGCCGGCCCGGAGAATCGGGTGCCCGGAGGGACGCCTCGGGGGCCGTATCAATTGCATGCCCGAGGCGTGCAGCAGACGGTTCCCCTTCCGGCTGTTGCAAGGGATGCACGCGCAAACGACGTTGTCCCAGTTCGAGAGTCCACCGCGCGAGAGGGGGATGACGTGATCCAGGTTGAGCTCGGCTTGCGAGAACACCTTGCCGCAGTACTGGCAGCGGTTCTTGTCGCGAAAAAAGATGTTTCGGCGCGTGAACCTCACCTCGCGGCGCGGCACCCTGTCGTAGTGCAGAAGCTGGATGACGCGAGGTATTCGAATCTGGCGACGCGGGGTGACAATCCACTCGTGCCCCGCTCTCGGTGGGAGATCGCTCCAGTTTTCGAAGTCATAGGTGCGAAAATCAGGCGCCACGGCCCTCGCGCGACCGGCGTAGAACAGGCGGAACGCGCGCCGGACGCTTGTGATCTGCACCGCCTGGTACACGTTGTTGAGAACGAGGACCGCGCTGTCCGTCACGACCGTCAAGCCTCACGCCCTCTGGCGCGCTCGCGTTCCTGAACCCCGCGCTCGCGCGCCAGCTCGATCAATCGCGTCAAAAGCTCCCGGTACGAGAGCCCCGTCGCTTCCCACAGCTTAGGATACATGCTGATCGGTGTGAATCCGGGAAGTGTGTTGACCTCGTTCAAGAACACGCGTCCGGTCTGTCTCTCGACGAAAAAATCGACCCGGGCCATTCCGCACAGCTCAAGCGCATTGAACGCCCGGATCGCCAGCGCGCGGATCTCGTCCGACAGGCCGGGAGCCAAAGGCGCCGGGATCAGGAGTTTCGACGTGCCATCTTCGTATTTCGCCGCGTAGTCGTAGAACTCCCCCGACGGGACGATCTCACCGGGGATGGAAGCTTCTGGGTCGTCGTTTCCGAGCACCGCGCACTCAACCTCGCGGGCGTCGAGCCCCTTTTCGACCACAACCTTGCCGTCGTGAGCGAAGGCGATCTCCATCGCGGGAGGGAGGTCCGCCGCGGTTCGGACCTTGGAGATCCCGACCGACGACCCCCCGTTTGCGGGCTTCACGAACAATGGCAGACCGAGCGCAGCGACGACCCGCGCCTCCGCTCCGGGGCGGTCCCGCAGCCACTCGCTGCGCCGTACCGAGCGCCACGGTCCGACGGGCAATCCCCGCTCATCAAAGAGCGCCTTCGCCACCTGCTTGTCCATCCCCACCGCGGACCCGAGGACACCGGCGCCGACACAGGGAATCCCGGCGAGCTCGAGCAGTCCTTGGATGCGCCCGTCCTCTCCACCCCACCCATGCACGACGGAAAAGACGACGTCGAGGGGGACCGGCTGCGCTTCCGCACCCGAGGTCAGCCGGAGGAGTCCGCCGAAGCCGGGATCGACGACCAAGCGTGAGCCGGCGTCTTCAACTGCCTCGACGCGCTTGACGTCGGAAAGCAGCACCCGAGCCGACTCCGCGGGTGCCAGCCAACGTCCGTTCCGGCAGATACCCAGCGGCACCGTCTCGAACCGCTCGGGATCGAGAGCAAACGCGACCCCGCGCGCTGAGACGACCGAGACCTCGTGCTCGACCGATGCTCCCCCGAACAGGAGTCCGACGCGAACGCGCTCGCTCACGGCTTGACGCGCCCTTCTTGTCGAACGATGCGCTCAACCGCCTGTTTGAATTCGGCATCGAGCGCGGCCGCGCGGGCGACAATGCGTCCGCTTCGATCGACGAGGGCCTGGGCGGGGATTGTGGTTGCGCCGAACGCCGCAGCGACAACACCCTTGGCGTCGAAGAGGAGTCGGCCGGGAAGTGGCCCCTGCGCGAGTAGTTCACGAAGTCGGTCGGGAGTCTGACGCGTCTCGACCGCGACGAGATACAGCCGGTATCCGTCAGGCTTCCAGCGGTCCTCGAGGTCGGCGAGCTTCGTCGTCTGCTCCATGCAGGGCCGGCACCACGTCGCGATGAAGACGACGTGCATCGGTCCTTGCGACGGATCGAGAGCGACGGCGGCCCCCGTCACGGGATCGATCGCTACGAGCGCGGGCGCCGTGGGAATCGACGTCGGCGGGTCGGCGGCAAACGCGATGGTTGCGCGCAAGAGCGTCAGAAGGACGGCGGCCAAGCTCGCGCGGCGGATCACGCGCGTCCTCCCGCGTGCATCCACAGATCGACCGCTTTCCATACGAACCAGACGCCAATCAGGAGCATCGCGACGCCGAACCCCTTTTTGATCCGATCCATCCAGGCACCCGCCTTCGGGAGGCTCGTCAGGAGGCCCGAAAAGATGCCGAGCAACATCAAGAGCAGGCCGAGCCCGAGCGCGAATACGAAAAGGAGCGAGCCTCCCCAGACAACATTGCGGGTCTGCCCGACATAGGCAAGGAGCAGCCCCAGGACGGGCGCGGTGCAGGGCGCCGCGACGAACCCCGCGGCGACACCCATCAACCCCGCCCCGAGGAATCCCCCGCGACGCGCGCCTTGCCCCTGTAGGTTCGTCATGAGCGCCGGGATGGTGAACACGTCGAGCATCCCGAGCCCCAGTCCCGCAATGACCAGGCCAACCCCGCCGAAGACCCAAGGGCTGCGCGTGAACTCGCCGAAGATCTTCCCCATCATGGCCGCGGCGATCCCGAGCGCGGCGTAGACCAGCGCCAGGCCAAGGACGTACGTCACGGAGAGCGCGACCGCGCGCCGCCGGTTCCCGGCTGCAGCGCCGCCAATGTAAGTGACGGTTACCGGGATCATCGGGTAGACGCACGGGGTGAAGCTCGTCAGCACGCCCGCTGCGAACACGACGAAGATCGCGCCCATCGAGCCCGCCTGTAGCTGCGCCTTGAGGATCTCGCTCAGCGCGAAACCCCATTCATTGATGGTGTCCAGAAGCCCCACGTTAGAGCACCTTGTTGACGCGATCGGCGAGCGCTTTCTTCGAGAGAAGTCCCATGTACTGGTCCTTCACCTTGCCGCCATGGAAGATCATCAGCGTAGGGATCGAGAGCACGCCATATTTCGCGGCGACGCCCGGTGCCTGGTCGATATCGACCTTGACGACTTTGAGCCGGTCACCGTAGTCAGCCGCGATCTCGTGGACGATCGGCTCGAGCTTTTTGCAGGGGCCGCACCACGCGGCGGAAAAATCGACGAGCACCGTGCCCGCGCTTGCGAGGACCTCGGTGTCGAAATTCGAGTCGGTGGCATTGACGATCGCGCTCATGAAGCACCTCGTGGAGCCGCCGAAGGGCGGCTGATCGGAGAGTGTAGCAAGACGTCGGCCACGGCGGGAGCGTTGCTGTTCCGCCGCGAAAGCGGATGGTACGATGGCGGCCCCCATGACCCCGATGACGACCACCTCCCGCCTCATCGCCCTCCTCAAAGGACGAGGGAACATCCTCGTTCTGACGGGGGCAGGCGTCTCGCAAGAGAGCGGGATCGCGACCTTTCGCGACGCCGGGGGCCTCTGGGAAGGGGTCGACCCGACGCAGGTCGCCACACCCCGGGCGTTCGCGGCGGATCCGAAATCTGTTTGGCGGTTCTACGACGCGCGGCGCGCGCACGCCGCGTCGGCTCAGCCGAATCCGGCGCACCGCGCCATTGCGGCGCTCGAAGCGACCGGCAGACCTTTTCTCCTCGCGACCCAGAACGTCGATGGACTGCACGAACGCTCTGGGAGCAGCGAGTTTGTCCGACTGCACGGGAGCCTCTGGCGGTTGCGCTGCACCGGCTGCGGAGACGAACACGAAGACCTACGGCCAAAGCTCGAGCCTCTCCCCCCGCATTGCGACGCGTGCGGGGCGATGCTGCGCCCTGCGGTCGTTTGGTTTGAGGAGCCTTTGCCCATGATCGAGTTCGACCGCGCCCAACGGGCGGCACGCGAGGCGGAACTCGTGCTCGTCGTCGGCACCTCATCGCTCGTGTACCCGGCCGCTTCGCTGCAGATGGCGGCGCTCGAGTCGGGCGCTTACGTCGTCGAGATCAACCCGGAGGCGACGTCGTTCTCCACCCACGCGAGCGAGCATCTCGCCGCCCCCGCGGGCGTCGTGCTACCGGCCCTGCTCCTGGCTGCGGGCATTCCGATGGACCAGCACGCATGAGCCCTCGCGAGAAGATCCTCTGGCTCGACGCAGCGGCGGGGGCCTCGGGAGACATGATCCTCGGAGCTCTCGTCGATCTCGGGGCGCCATTTGCGGCGGTCAAGCGTGCGGTTGGCGGCTTGGGTCTTCGCGGCGTTCGCCTGAGCCGGCACGCCGTGGTGCGCGGCGCCGTCGCGGCAACCAAGATCGACGTCGGGATCGCGGGGCACTCGCAGGACGATCATCACGTCCACAACAAACGTGCGCGAAATGCACACGGGCACAGTGACGACCACGGCCGAACGCTCGCCGACATTCGCAAGATCATCGCCAGCGCTCCGGTCGAACCCGCAGTGAGGGACCGCGCCCTCGTCATTTTCGGACGCCTGGTCGAGGCCGAGGCCGAAGCGCACGGCCTCACGGTCAAAAGTGTTCACCTTCACGAGGCAGGAGCTTCAGACGCGATCGCAGACGTGGTCGGCGTTTGCGCCGCCCTCCATGCCATCGGCCCGGACTTCATCGTCGTCTCGCCCATGACCACCGGCTCGGGGACGGTGGCCTGCGCCCACGGCCTCTACCCGGTGCCTGGTCCCGCGACGAGCCTACTCTTGCGCGGCGCACCCTTAACCGGAATCGACGCGCCAGGAGAGCGGCTGACGCCGACAGGGGCCGCGATCCTGACGTCGATCGCGAACGAATACGGCGGGCCGCCGTCGATGACCTTGAAGGCCGTCGGCCACGGCGCGGGGACGCGCGAGTATCCCGAACGCCCGAACGTCGTCCGCGCGCTGCTGGGCGAACGCGAAGTTGCGGACCGCACGGCCGCCGCCGCGCCACGGATCCCCCAAGTCCTCGTCGTCGAGTTCACCGTCGACGATGCGACGCCGCAGCTTCTGGCGTACGCGATCGAGCAACTGTTCGCGGCTGGGGCCATCGACGTTCACACGACGCCAGTTCAGATGAAGAAGGGCCGTGCGGGGCATCACGTGACCGCTCTCACGCACGTCGAGCGCTTCGACGCGGTGACGCGCGCGGCGCTGACCGAGACCACGACGCTCGGCCTGAGGTTTCATCTCGAGGGCCGAATCGAGCTCGACCGTGCGATTGAGCGCGTCGCGACACCCTACGGCCCGATCGGCGTCAAAGTGGGACGCATAGACAGCGCGGAGGTCCACGCGACGCCCGAGTACGACGACTGCGCGACCGCTGCCCGTAAGCACGGCGTCCCGCTCTTCGTGGTCCAGCAGGCCGCGCTCGCGGCGCGTCGCGTCGTGAAGCCAGGCGCGAGAAAGAAGCCCCGATGAGCCGAAAGCCGTTCTACCTGACGACGCCGATCTACTACGTCAACGACGAGCCCCACATCGGCCACACCTACACGACCGTCGTGGCCGACACGGTGGCGCGCTACCGGCGTGCGACGGGGTGGGACGTCCGGTTCCTGACCGGCACCGACGAGCACGGCCAGAAGATCGAGCGCGCGGCCGCCAAACTCGGGATCGAGCCGATCGCTCTCGCCGACCGCGTCGTCTCCCGCTACGAGGCGCTCTGGAAGCGTCTTTCGATCAGTCACGACGATTTCATCCGCACGACCGAAGAGCGCCACTGCAAGGGCGTCGATCGCCTCATCGAGAAGATGACCGCCGCGGGAGACGTCTACCTCGGCTCGTACGACGGCATGTACTGCTCGGGGTGCGAGGCGTTCTACCCGGAATCTCAAATCGTCGACCGGAAGTGCCCCGATCAGGGCCATCCCGTCGAAGCGGTCCGCGAGGCGTCATATTTCTTCAGGCTCTCGAAATACCAAGAGCCGCTGCTCGCCTGGATCGACGCGAACCCGAACGCGATCCGTCCGCTCTCGCGGCGCAACGAAGTCCGCGCGTTCATCGCCTCCGGCCTCAAAGACCTTTCGATCTCGCGCACGACGATCCACTGGGGCATCCGCTGGCCCCACGATCCCGCCCACATCGTTTACGTGTGGGTCGACGCGCTGACGAACTACATGAGCGCCCTGGGATTCGGAAGCGATGATGAGACGCTGTTTGCGCGTTACTGGCCCGCTGCCGTCCACCTCGTCGGGAAGGACATCGTCCGCTTTCACGCGGTGTACTGGCCCGCGTTCCTCATGTCGGCGGGGCTTCCGCTCCCCGAGAGCATCTTCGCGCACGGCTGGTGGCTCAAGGACGAGGCCAAGATGTCAAAGAGCCTCGGAAACGTCGTGCGCCCCGGGGCGCTGCTCGACGCCGTCGGTCCCGACGCATTGCGGTATTTCCTCCTGCGCGAGATGAGCTTCGGGCTCGACGGGAGCTACTCGGACGAGCAGCTCCTCGACCGCTACAACGGCGATCTGGCCAACGAGCTGGGGAACGTGTCGAGCCGCGTGCTCACTCTGTGCGACACGGGTTTTGGGGGCCGGATCCCCCCGCCCTCGGCACGCCCCGAGGCGTCGGAGCTGAAGCCCGTAGCAGCCGAGGCTCACGCAGCCTGGCGTGCGGCGTTTGACGACTACGATTTCTCCGGTGGGCTGGCCGCCGTGTGGAAGCTGGCTGCTGAGTTGAACCGGTTTCTCCAGACTCACGCGCCCTGGGCGCTGGCGAAAGACCCCACGGCCGCGGAGCGCCACGCGGCGGTGCTGCGCGGCGCCGCCGAGGCGTTGCTGCAGATCGCCGCCATGGCGTCGCCCGCGATGCCCGGGGCCTGCGCCGAGATCGCAACGCGCCTGGGCGCCGCGATCCCCGAAAATCTTGGCACGTTCCGCTGGGGGTTGTTGCCCGCCGAAGCTCCGATCGTGAAGCGCGGCCCCCTGTTCCCCCGCGTCGACAAGGCGGGCTACTTCGAGGAGACGAAAACCGTGACCGACCCCACGCACGCACCTGAGGCCAAGCCCGCGATCGTTCCCAAGCCCGCGGAGGCCTCCGGCGCGGGCCCCGAGTTGCTTACAATCGACGATTTTCTCCGCATCGACCTCCGCGTTGCCTTGGTAACTCACGCTGAGCGCATCGAAGGGGCCGACAAGCTCCTGAAGCTGCAGCTCGACGTCGGGGGTCAGACCCGGCAGATCGTCGCCGGCGTTGCCAAGGCGTACACGCCCGAGCAACTCGTCGGGAAAAAGATCATCGTGGTGTGCAACCTGAAGCCCGCGAAGCTCCGCGGGGTGGAAAGCCAGGGGATGCTGTTGGCCGCCGATCTCGACGGCCGACCAATCATCGCGACGTTCGAAGACGACGTGAAGCCGGGGACGCGGGTCAGGTAGTCGGAGCCTTCGGTTCTTCCCACATCAGGCGAACGTACTTCTTGCGAACGAACACGTTCGGCCCTCCCCCATCGACGCGATTTACCTTGAGCATGTCGCGGTCGTAGTACTCGATCAGACCCCGAAGCACGGTACCGTCGAGAAGCTGAACGGCGACGATCGTCCGCTGCTCCCGCAACTTGGCGAGGTAGGCGGCCTCATCGCCGGTCGCGTCGGGCGGAGGCGAACGCCTCTGGGAGCGGTCGGGCGGTTGCGTGGGTTGGTCCATGGTTTGGATCTCCTAGCCAGCGGCCTGTAAAGCCGTGACGGCGGCGACTATGACGATATCCTCGGCCGAGCACCCGCGGGACAAATCGTTCGCAGGGCGGGAGAGCCCTTGCAAGATCGGGCCAACCGCGATGGCTCCTCCCAGGCGCTGGGTCAACTTGTAGCCGATGTTCCCCGAATCGAGATCGGGGAAGATCAACGTGTTCGCCCGGCCGGCCGTCGCACTCCCTGGAGCCTTCGACGTTCCGATTTCAGGAACGATCGCCGCGTCGAGCTGCAGCTCGCCGTCGAACGCGAAGTCGGGGGCCATGGCCTTCAGCAGTTCCACGGCGCGCGCGACCTTGTCGATCCGGGCGTGCTTGGCGCTTCCCTTGGTCGAGAACGAAAGCAAGGCCACGCGAGGCTCGCGCCCAGTCAAAGCGCGAAAGCTGGTCGCGGTGCGGAACGCTATGTCGGCGAGCTCGGCCGGGTTGGGATCGGGGACGAGGCCGCAGTCGGCGAAGGCGAGGAGGTCGTCACCGGCCTCCGTCGGCTCGCGAAGGCCCATCAAGAAAAACGATGACACGATCGCAACACCCGGAGCCGGGCGCAGGATCTTGAGGGCCGCGCGAAGCGTCTCAGCGGTCGTGTGGGCAGCTCCGGACACGCACCCTTCAGCAAAACCGGCGCGCACCATCCCGTTCGCGAAGAACACTCGATCCGACATCCAGGCCGCAGCCTCGTCCGGCTGGGTCTTTGTTCCGCGAATCGCGTCAGCGATCGCGTGCGCGACGAGCGCGACATGCACCGAGGCCTCAGGGTCCTCGACGGGGATCCCGGAGATGTCGATCGAAGCTTCGCGCGCCGCAACGGCGATCGCGTCTTTCGAGCCGACCAGGATCGGCCGCGCGATCTCGTCCCGTTGCAGCTTGGCGGCAGCAGCGAGCGTGCGCGGGTCCTCGGCCTCAGGGAGCACGATGCGCAGGGGTCGCTGCTTAGCGCGGACGATCAGAGCGTCGAACGGATCAGGCCTCATCGGCGGAATCGTACCAGCGCATCGCGAATCATCCACACGAGCGGCGGCACGAGGATCGCCAGGCGGATCGCCCACGGCACGTCCCCCTCGCCCGCGAGGTACTGGAGGGGCACCAGGGCGCCAAACAGCAGCCATCCCCCTGACCCCTGCGCTGCAGCGAGCGGCAGTACCCAGAGCACGTACCAGGGGTGAAGTGTCGGCGACAAGAGAATCGCTCCACCCAGCGCCAGCCTCGCCTCTGCGGCGGCGTCGAGCCCGCGCCGAAAGGACTGCGTGACGGCAAAGCCGATCGCCGCCAGGGCAACGGTCACCCGCGCCAGTCCTTCGGGCCACACCATCCGGTACGACGCATCCCACACGCGGGGCCCGGCGTTTCCCCAGTGCCCCTGCGCCGAGGCGATCGCATCCTTCAGGTGAGGCGCAAGATCGGCCCATTCGAAGAAACGCCGTACGCCCGCGAAGAACACTGCGCCGTGTTCCCACCGGTTCGCGTAGGCGAGGACCCCGCCCCCAAACCAGGGCCCGCGAACCGCGTACGGCGCCGTGGTGATGGCCGCGACGGCGACCAGGGCAAGGAGGGGCAACGTCTTCATCCGGCGCGCGAACCCCGGAACGAGGAGAAGCGGAAGGAGCTTGGCCTGGATCGCGCCCCCCAGGGCCGCGCCTGCGCGCGTGGCCTTGCCCTCGGTGATCCACGCGATCGCGAGGACGACAAGGAGGACCCCGAGGGGCTCGAGATGACCGCTCCCAGCGATCTCGATCACGGCCAGAGGGTTCCATGCTTACAGGACGACCCGGTCGCGCGGTAGCCCCAGCGCTCGCAGCAGGATCTGCAGGGCCCAGACCACGCCCACATCAAGCAGCGCCAAGGCGACCTTGAACCCCGTGACGCCGAGCTTCGCCAGGGACAGCACCGCGAACAGGATCTCCGCGAGCGGAGGGTAGATCGTCGGGATCTCGGGGTGATTGATCTTCGGATAGATGACCGCGTCGCGCAGTTCGGCGCGCGTCGGATCGGAGGGAGCGGCCCTGTACGGGTGGTGGCCGGCCGCCTGTACGCGGCCGTCCCAGACGTAGCGGTACACGTCGTCCGACAGGCTCGGCGATGCCATCGCAGCGATCAGCCTGAACACGACCGCCGCGACGAACATCGCTCGGAACGCGCGGGGGCCGCCCGAGACCACCGCTCGCCAGGCCGCCACCATGAGAACGACGATAAGCGCGTGGCACACCAGGTAGAGCGCGAGGTGCTGTTTGAGGTCTCCCGCACCGACGAGGATCGCGTACAGGGCGGCGGCGGCGACCGCCAAGAAGGAGACGACGCGCATGGGCCCCGCAGTATACTCGGCGTCTTTCGAGGTGATCGGTGGCCGTGCGTACCGTCGTTCTGGCGCTTTATTTCGGTTGCCTCGCCCTGCTCACATGCTATGGCGCGCACCGCTGGTACTTGCTCTGGCTCTTCAGACGTCATCGGAGCGACGCGCCAAAATCCTCCGCGCGATTCGATACGCCCCCAAAGCTCTCGGTGCAGATCCCGCTCTACAACGAGATGTACGTCGCAAAGCGAGTGATCGAGGCGGTCGCCGCTCTCGACTGGCCGACGGATCGGCTGGACATCCAGGTTCTCGACGATTCGACCGACGAGACGTCGACGATCGTGGCGGACGCGGTCGCGAAGTGCCGCGCGCGCGGCGTCGACATCGTGCATCTGCGTCGCGGCGATCGAACGGGGTACAAGGCGGGAGCCTTGGCATTTGGGCTCGCCTGCGCGAAGGGAGAGTTCGTCGTCGTCTTCGATGCGGATTTCGTCCCCGCCCCCGACTTCGCGCGAGTGCTGATGGACCACTTCACCGACCCAAGCGTCGGCATGGTGCAAGCGCGCTGGGGCCACTTGAACCGTGAAAGCTCGCTTCTGACCCGTGCCCAGTCGATCCTCTTGGACGGCCACTTCGTGATCGAGCACGCCGCGCGCAACCGCTCGGGACGCTTTTTCAACTTTAACGGCACGGCCGGAATTTGGCGGCGCTCCTGCATCGACGACGCCGGGGGCTGGCAGCACGACACACTGACCGAAGACCTCGACCTTTCGTATCGCGCGCAGCTGCGCGGCTGGCGCTTCGTGTTCTTGACCGACGCGGTCGCCCCCGCGGAGCTCCCGATCGAGATGGGAGCGTTCAAATCGCAGCAGCACCGCTGGGCACAGGGCTCCGCTCAGACCGCCGTGAAGCTGTTGCCCCGCATCTTGCGCAGTTCGCTCCCGGCGCGCGTGAAGGTCGAGTCGGTCTTCCATCTGACCGCTAACGCCGGCTACGTGTTGATGGTCGCGCTGTCGCTTCTGATCGGTCCGGCGGTCTGGTACCGCCGTGGCAGCGGCGCGCAAGAACTGGCGCTCGT
>JANMVW010000108.1:0-3604 GCA_031393555.1 Acidobacteriota bacterium | reverse complement strand
TCATCCTTCGCAGGGTCGTCGAACCGGTGTTCGTAATTCAAATCGAGACCAGAGAAAACGCCTGCTTACGCTTTCTTGGTCAACGACTTACAGACGATCCAAGCCCAAACGTTGGGACACTACTGGGACTGTCCCCTATTTACAGAC
This sequence comes from Acidobacteriota bacterium, assembly GCA_031393555.1. Lineage (GTDB taxonomy): Bacteria > Acidobacteriota > Polarisedimenticolia > Polarisedimenticolales > DASRJG01 > DASRJG01. The sequence goes on along the minus strand of JANMVW010000108.1, from coordinate 3,457 downwards.
GTGAGGTCGCATCGACGGGCTTCGAGGCCCCGACCATGAATTGCATGCACTGGATGACCGTGTCGCGCAGCTGCGTGCGGTCCACGAGGATGTCGATCATCCCGTGCTCGAGCAGGAATTCGGCCCGCTGAAACCCCACGGGGAGCTTTTGGCGGATCGTCTGCTCGATCACGCGGGGGCCGGCGAACCCGATCAACGCCTTGGGCTCCGCGATGATCAGGTCACCCAGCATCGCAAACGACGCCGTGACGCCGCCGGTCGTCGGGTCGGTCAAGATGGAGATGTAGGGGATCCCCTTCTCGTCGAGGCGCGCCAACGCCGCGGAGATCTTCGCCATCTGCATGAGCGAGAGCGCTCCTTCCTGCATGCGCGCCCCGCCGGAGCAGGAGATGACGATCAAGGGACAGCACGCGTCGTACGCGCGCTCGGCCGAGCGCGTGATCTTCTCGCCGACGACGCTTCCCATCGAACCGCCCATGAAGCCGTACTCCATCGCGGCGATGATCACGGGCATGCCGCCCATGAGCCCCTCACTCGACACGAGCGCATCTTTGAGGCCGGTTTGCTTCTGGTAGATCACGAGTCGCGCGGCGTAGGGCTTCGTGTCGACGAAGCCGAGCGCATCCACCGGAGCGATGTCGGTATCGAACTCCCGGTAGCGGCCGTCGTCGTACATCGTGTCGAGGCGCTCGCGCGCGCTGATCCTGAAGTGGTAGTTGCACTTGGGGCAGACGTTGGCGTTTCGCGCGACTTCTTTCTTGTAGATGATCTCTTTGCAGTTGTCGCACTTGACCCAGAGCCCTTCGGGCATGACGAACTTCCGTTCGCCCGCGGGGAGCTTGGGGGTCTTTTCCTTCTTGAACCACGCCATGACTGGGGAACCTACCAGCGCTTTCCCGCGGGCGTCAAGGAGCCGGCCACAGGCTCGAAAACGCGCAGCTTTCCGGAGCGCCCGAGCTCCCGCAAGCGCAAACGCACCTCCGCGGGGAGCCGGTCGCGATCGCTGTCGGCGATCACGACGAGGGGCGCGTCGCCGCGATCGAGCCGCTCCGCCAGTTGGGCGCCCACCAATCTCTCGGGCACGCGGTCGGCGTAATAAGTCAGGCTCGGCAGGTTGATGTCCACCACCACGAGCGGTCGCATCGACCGAAGCGCGGGGACCGTTTCGACCAGTGGCGCCGTGCTGCGGGTTTCGGCGAGGACCGAAGGAGCCCCGACGACGACCGCAAGGAGGAACGTGAACGATGCCACAGCAGCCGAGCCGTACACGATCCGCGGCGAGCTCTTGAGCAGGCCGAACAGCGCGACGAGGGCCGCGATCCCGTACGCCGCGGCGCCGGCGTAGGCCGCCCCCTGGGCGTCCCTCTCGAGAGTGGCCGCCGCCGCCACGAGGCCGAAGGCCAGCGCGACGAGCGTCATGGCCACCAGGCTCGATCCCGCCCGCCGGCGTTTCACGCTCACGAGCTCTTGACCCAGTTCGAACGTCACGACGAGCGCGGCGAGCGGCGCCAGAGGAAGAATGTAGTTCGGCAGCTTTCCCTTACTCAGGGAGAAAAAGACGAGCCCCGCCGTGAACGCCGCGGCCGCATAGGGCCCGGTCGGCGAGTCGGGATCGTGCCAGCGCGACAGCCCTCGGATCGTGCCGAGGAAGAGCGGTCCGGCCCACGGGAGAAATGCGACGAGGCAAACGCCGAGGAAGTACCACCACGGCTCGACGTGCGCGGTCCCGGTGACCGCGCGGTCGATCGCTTCGGTGCGCAAGACGTGAGCGACGTTCCCCACGCCGATCCGCCGGATGAAGACGAGTCCCCAGGGCATGACCACCGCGCACAAGGCGAGAGTCGTCGTGACGACCGTTTTCACCGAAGGCATGACGTCGCGTCCGGTCGCGGTGCGCCCCGCGAGAATCATGGCGAGAGGCAGCACGACGCCGACCGGCCCCTTCACGAGGAACGCCAAACCCAGCAGCAGCCCGATGACCCCGCTGCGCTCGAGTTCCTGGTGATCATGCTGTACGAGATCGAGCGCTAGAACGGCCAGGACGTGGACCGACAGCAGCGCGTCCAACGTGCCGACGCGGGCGATCACCACGACGATAGGGAACGTCAGAAACGTGATCGCCGCCCACGCCGCCCCCTCGACTCCGAAGCGGCGCCAACCGATCCACCCGACGAGAAGGAGCGACATGAACGTCGCCGCCGCGGCCGGAAGCCGCGCCAGCAACTCGTTGGGACCGCCGAACCGGAACAACGCCCCTTGCACCCAATGGAGCAGCGGGGGCTTGACGAGGCGCGGCTCCCCTTCGAAGGTCGGCACGACGTAATCGCCGCTGCGCATCATCTCGACCGAGGTGCGGGCAAAGCGGGCTTCGTCGGGATCGAGGAGCGGGTAGGCGCCCAGACGGACGAACAGCAAGAGCAGCGCCCCGGCGATCGTCGCGAGGATCGCCACCTTGCCTTTCTCCTCCAATCCTTCCTCCGCGAGCGGCACTCTCCGGCCGCGTTCAACGCCGGGCTATGATAGCCCCCGGAATTTGTTGGGCTCCCCTGTGATGAACGATCCGATCGCCTGGCTCTACGGCTTGCAGTCCCACGGCGTCAAGCTCGGGCTCGACGGCATCCGCACCCTTCTCGCGCTCCTCGATCATCCGGAGCGCGCCTACCCGTCGATGCTCGTGGGCGGCACGAACGGGAAGGGCTCGGTCGCGGCCATGCTCGATGCAATTCTCGGCGCGACTTCGCGCCGCACGGGGCTGTATACCTCCCCCCATCTCGTGCGGCCGAACGAACGGATTCGCGTCGCTGGCGAGGACTTAGCGACGCCGGAATTCCATCGAGTGCTCGGGATCGTTCGCGCCGCTTGCGAGCGCGGGTTGGCCGAGGACAAGCTCGCGGCGCACCCGTCGTTTTTCGAGGTGATGACCGCCGCCGCGCTGTGCGCTTTCCGCGACGCCGGGGTGGACGTGGCCGTGCTCGAAGTGGGCTTGGGCGGACGACTCGACGCGACGAACGCGACCGAGCCCTTGGCCTCCGCAATCGTCACGGTCAGCCTCGATCACTTGGAGACGCTCGGGGCGACGCTCGAAGCGATCGCTCTCGAGAAAGCGGGTATCGTTCGTGCCGGGCGGCCGTTCGTTTCCGGAGTCGCGCAGCCCGATGTCGTCGCCGTATTGCGCGCCAAGTGCGATGCCGTCGGCGCAACGTATATCGACGCGCGCGCGACGAAACTCCCCTCCGGTGTCCGGCTTTCGCTCGACGGCACGCACCAGCGAGACAACGCTCGCGTCGCCCTGGCGGCCTTCGAGGCGTTTTCGCAAGAGCTCGGGGACGCGCCCGACTCACGTGCCATGCGGCATGGTCTTGAAACCGCGCGCTGGCCCGGGCGATTGCAATTGATCGCCGGGGCGCCCTCGATTCTCCTCGATGGGGCGCACAACGTCGCCGGAGCCGAAGCGCTG
>JANMVW010000393.1:0-2700 GCA_031393555.1 Acidobacteriota bacterium | reverse complement strand
CGTTCGACATGGAGCTTCGCAACCTCGTCGTCCCCACGCTGGTCAACGGCCTGCCTGCGCTCGAGAATGCGGGTGCCGAGCGGTTCCAAGGGATCGAACTCGAAGCGACCGGACGCTTGTCGCACGACATCGTGCTGCGGGCGGCGGGGAGCTACCACGACGCGACGTTTCTCGACTACGTTCGGGACTTCGGAGGCGAGCCGACGCAGCTTCGAGGGAAACGCCAGGAAATGACGCCGATCTGGCTGGCCGGCTTCGGCATCGTCTATGCGCCTCCGAAGGGGTTCATCGCCCACGCAGACGTATCGTTCACCGGCTCGCGTTATCTCAACAAGCGGAATACCGCGCTCGCGGCTCAGTTCACGACGTGGGGGATGGGCATCGGTTGGCGCGGTGACCGCTTCACCATCCGGCTCGACGGGACGAATCTCGGTGACCAACGCCGACCGGTTTCGGAGAGCGAGCTCGCCGACGCGTCCTATTACCTGCTCGAGGCGCGCCGGATCTGGCTGTCGTTCGACTGGCTGTTCTGAGTCGGTTCGCGGCCGCCTAGCTCAAGGGAACACGCCCAGCTCGAGGTAGGCGAGGCCGACCTTCTCGATGGCGCAGACAAACGCCGCCGTGCGGAAGTCGTTCACCTTTTTGTTCTTCTTGAGGATTTCGGAGATCTCCTGGTAGCCCGTCACCATCGTCTCTTCGAGGCCCGACCGCACGAGATCTTCCTCGTCGAGCCCCTTGAGAAGTCCCGCGCGGATGCTCGCGGGGAAGCGGGCCTTCATCATGTCCTCGGTGGCGGAGACGATCTGCTCGCGCTGGAAGGCATCGGCCCGCTTTTGCAAGAGGCCGTAGCGCATGTGCGAGATGTTCTTCGCCCATTCGAAGTACGACACGGTGACCCCGCCCGAGTTCAGGTAGATATCGGCGAGGATGAGGATGTTCTTCTTGAGGAGGATTTTTTCCGCGTCGGTCGTGGTCGGCCCGTTGGCGGCCTCGGCGACGATGCGGGCCTTCACGCGACCGGCGTTGGCGCCGGTGATCTGATTCTCGAGCGCGGCGGGCACGATGATGTCCACGTCGAGCTCCAACACGTCGGCGCCGTTTACAAGCGTCTTTTTGGCCCCCGGAAAACCCTTGATCGTCTTTTTCGCCTGAAACCACTCCGCGAGCTTGCCGATGTCGAGGCCCTTCGGATCGATCACCGCGCCGTCGTACTCGCCGATTGCGACGATCTTGCATCCGTCTTCCTCGTGGAGGATCTTCGCGACGTGGTATCCGACATTGCCGAAGCCCTGCACGGCGACCGTCTTTCCCTCGAGCGATCCGGTCAATCCCGTCTTCTTGAGCGCCGCCGTATCGCGGAACGCGTCGCGCAGGCCGAAAACGACGCCGCGGCCCGTCGCTTCACGGCGGCCGCGAATGCCGCCCTGCGACAACGGCTTTCCGGTGACGCAGGCCATGTTGTCGATGCCTCCGGGGTGGAAGGCGTCGTAGGTGTCGGCGATCCAGGCCATCTCGCGCTCGCCGGTCCCGTAGTCCGGGGCGGGAACGTTGATCCCCGGGCCGATGAAGTTCTTCGCGATGAGCTCCGCCGTGTAACGGCGCGTGATCCGTTCGAGTTGCTCGGGGGTGTAGTCACGGGGGCGCAGCTTGATGCCGCCCTTGGAGCCGCCGAAAGGGACGTTGCCGATCGCGCACTTGTAGGTCATGAGCGCCGCCAACGCCATGATCTCGTGCTGGTCGACCATGCTGCTGTACCGGATGCCGCCCTTCAGGGGCTTCCGGTGGTGGCTGTGCTCGGCGCGCCAGGCTTCGAAGATGACGTACTTGTCGTTGATCTTGACCGGGAACTGCATGTAGTAGACGTTGTTGCAGACCCTGATTTGCTGGAGGAGCCCCGCCGGGAGATCGACGTGCGCCGCAGCTTTTTCGAACTGCCGCGACACGATATTGTTGAGATTGAGATCTTCGGCGGTCTTTTTCGTCTTGGTGGCCACTGCGCGTTCCTCCAGGAAAAAAGTGGCCGGATTCTAGCCTAGATCCAACGTCGAACGCGCGTTTTGTAGCCTCGATAAACGTCGCCGAACTTGGCCTCGAGGTAGCGCTCTTCGCGCACAACGACGCCGAAATGGAGCAACAGGGCGAGCGGCGCGAGGACGGCCAGAAACGCGGGCGACCGCAGCGCCACGCCGATCCCGGCGAACAGTCCGATCAGCCCCAGATAGAGCGGGTTCCGGGTGAACGCGAACGGGCCGCCGGCGACGATGGCGAGGGCCGGCAAGCTCGGTCGCACGTTGGTCCCCGCCGCCTTCATGGTTTGTCGTCCCCAGACGGCGAAAAGCAGGGCGGCCAGCCCCACAGCCCCGCCGCCCCAGCGAGCCCACGGCCCGATAGGGAGACGATACGGGCAGAGGGAGTGAGCCAAGACGCCGACCGCGACGCAGATCACAAAAAGCAGCGGAGGGAAGATGAGGACGCCGGGGTTGTCGTCCGGCGCGGCGCTCATGCCGATTTCTCCGCGAGAAACGCGATCCTCGCGAGGCGCCGCTCAGAGGCGAGCCTGTGGACGATGTCCAGGAAACGCTGCCTGCCGTCGTAGCGTTCGCGCCCCTCGGCGGCGACGAGGGCGCGCTCGCCGCCGGCTCGTTCGGCGCGGAGGTGGGCGGCGGCTAGGGCGATGGTGTCGGTCGCATCGTCCGCCCG
>JANMVW010000349.1:0-2207 GCA_031393555.1 Acidobacteriota bacterium | reverse complement strand
GCGAAGCGCGACAAGCCGAGGAATAGGGGACAGTCCCCTTTTTCTTACAATTCTCCCGCGAAATCGATTTGATAAGAAAAAGGGGACAGTCCCCTATTCTCTAAACGTCGAAGTCGGTGGCGTTCCAGACGAGGCCGAGTTCCGAGGGCGGCGCCATGTAGCCGGCGAGGGCGGAGGCGGCGACGACGGCGGGACTCGCGAGGTAGCCCTCGCCGCCCAGCCCCATGCGGTTTTGCCAATTGCGGTTGAACGACGTGATCGCGCGTTGTCCGGGAGCCAGCGCGTCGGGGCCTTGGCCGAAGCAGGGTCCGCACCACGAGTCGCGGATCTGCCCTCCCGCGCCGCGCAGCACGTCCGCGATCGACGCGCCTCCCAGACGCGGTTCTCGCGCCTCGATCAATCGCGCAACGCCTCCGCTCCCGGGGAATACGACGAAGTCCTTCGCGGTCTTCGTCATCCCCATCGCCTTCGCCGCGTGGAGGACCAGCGCCGCCTGGAGCAGATCGTCGTAGCTGCCGTTCGTGCACGAACCGATGTAGGCCTTGTCGAAACCGATCCGTTCCTTGGCCACCTCATCCGCGGGAAACGCGTTTCCGGGGGAAAACGGTTTCGCGATCATCGGGACGACGCCCGTGAGGTCGAGCTGCTCGTCGAGCGCGTAGGTCGCGGCTGCGCCGGGCGAAAAGGCGGGGTAGGGGAGGTCCGTCATCCCCTTTGCGCGAAACCAGGCGTAGGTGATTTCGTCCGGCGCGAAGATCCCGTTGTACGACTCGGCCTCCGCCATCATGTTGGCGATCGTGTTGCGATAGGCGATCGGGAGCTGCTGCGCGGCGTCGACGAACTCCACGGACATCCCTTGCGATTGCTTCGTGCCCCATCGTTCGAGGAGCTTCAGCACGATGTCCTTGCCGGACACCCACGGTTGGAGCTTGCCCTCAAAGACCACGCGCCGCGCCGCCGGCACGGTCGTGTAGACATACCCCGTAGACCAGCCGAAGCCGAGCGTCGTCGAGCCCACGCCGATCCCGATCGCGCCGTACGCGCCGTACGCCCGGCTGTGCGAGTCGGCCCCGGGGATGAACTGCCCCGGGTAGACGAGCCCCTGCTCGGGGAAATAGAAGTGAAAAATGCCGTCGCCCGGTGTGGCGTAGTAGGGCTTTTCCATGCCCTGCGTCGCGGCGAACGCGCGTCCGATCCCCGTCTGCCGGTCGTCCGCGTCCTTGCCGGTGAAAACGAAATGGTCGTTCGCGATGGCGGCCTGACGGGGGAAGATCGAGGCGCCGCCCGTGATCTGGTTGAACGTGTGGATCGAAAACGGCGCGGTCCCGTCGGAGGCGGGCAGCAGGTCGGCGTAAACGCGCAAGGTGGCCCCGGGTTTGACCTCGGCGTTCTTGTCGACGCGGTGCGCCCAGAGAATCTGCTCCGTCGTCGTCATCGTCTTCGCCGTGGCGGCGTCGGGCCACGTGATCGCCGGAGCGTTCACGACGGAGTCGCGGAACTCGCGGCGCCCCATTGCGAAGATCCCGCCCGAACGGCGAATCTCGTCTTCCTTGGGCGTGAGAGGCGTGGGCTCGTAGGCCTTCCCCTGCGTTTCGTTCACGAGCTTGCGGGAGACCGGGTGGTAGGCGAAGGCGTCGCCATCCCGGGCGTCCACGACCGCCTCGGGGCACTGCACCACCTGCAGTCCGAGGTTGAACGCGTTCCGCCGGAAGATGTCTCCCATGTTGTGCGAGCAGACGACGACCATCTCGAGGCCCACTTCTTCGGCGACCCCTTTCAATCCCGCGGGGCTCATCTCGCGCGACGACCCGATCGCGAAGCGCTCGCCCGCAATGACGAAGGTCGCCCCGGCGTGTACGCGCGCTCTGAAGTCAGGCATCAGGTAACGGAACGATCCCGCCTTCCAGCGCTCGTCCAACGTCTCCAAGCTCTCCGACACGCAATCGGCGGCGGGCGTTATTTGATCGGTGTCGATGGCGTCGAGCTTCTGCCCGGGCCGCTTGGGATCCCAAAGGATCAGCGCTTGGCCCCGAACGAGGATGTCGTCGTTCGTTTGGCCGGCGAGGTCGGCGGGCCTGGGTTGGGGGAGGGTGTCGACCGTGACGCCTGGCTTCAGGCGCGCGGGCCGGATGACGTGCAGCGGCTTTTCGCTCATGGCGTGGAAGTATAGCCGTTAAGAATTGGGGTCAGGTCTCCCATTGAGTCAT
>JANMVW010000320.1:0-3188 GCA_031393555.1 Acidobacteriota bacterium | reverse complement strand
AAATACTACGAAGAGCGGTACAGGCGTCGCGTCATCGAAAACCTCACGCGCCGCGCGAAAAACCTCGGGTACCAACTCGTCCAAAACAGCGTCGCGAGTGAGGGAGTTTCTTAGGAAAAGGGGACTGTCCCCTATTTCCCGTGGTGTGGTCCAATGCTTCCATGACAAAGCTCACGATCGTCTCGCTGATCGCGCTGATTGGGCTGGCGGTTGCTGCGTTTGGTGCGGGCGAGGGCTCGTTCCAGAAGGCCGAACAGGCCTGGCGCGACGGCCGGGTCAAGCGGCTGACGTCGCCCAGCGGTTGGCTGACCCTCGTCGGTCTCCACTGGTTGGAACCAGGTGAGAACGTCTTCGGATCCGACCCGGACTGTGCTGTGCCGCTCCCCGCGGGGAAAGCGCCCAAGCGTGCGGGCGTGCTCGCCCTCGAGTCGGGTGTGGTACGGATCAAGCCCGACCCTGACTCCGGATTCGTGCTCAATGGGAAACCGCTCGTCGCACAAGCCTTGGCCGACGACACGATGGAAAAACCCGACGTCGTGACGCGTGGGGACTTGAGCTTTGTGGTGATCAAGCGCGGCGATCGCGTCGGCATTCGCGTGAAGGACTCGCAGAGCCAGGTCCTCAAGAACTTCAAGGGTCTCGACTACTTTCCCGCCGATCCGAGCTGGCGCGTCGCGGCGTCGTTCGTGCCGTACGGCACCCCGAAGAAAGTGACGATCCCGACGGTGCTCGGGACGACCGACTCGATGGAAGCGCCCGGCCTGGTCACCTTCACGATCGCCGGGACGACGTTGACCCTCGAGCCGGTGGTCGAGGATCCCGCCGACGCAAAGCTCTTTTTCATCTTCAAAGACCAAACCAGCGCGAAGGAAACCTACGGCGCCGGCCGGTTCCTCTACGCGGACATGCCGAAGGACGGGACGGTCGTTTTGGACTTCAACCACGCTTACAACCCTCCCTGCGCCTTCACTCCTTACGCCACATGCCCGCTTCCTCCGAGGCAAAACTGGCTCCCGATCCGCGTCGAGGCGGGGGAGAAGGCGTTCGCCGGCGGGCATCACGAAGGTCATTGACGTGTTTGACACCGTTTCGGGTCAGGTCTAAGTTCGCACTCCCTATGACTCTGAAGACCCCTCTCCGCACCGTTCGCGCGACACGCGCCGCCGTGTTCACGGCGATCCTCGCGGTCGTTGTTGCGGTCACCGGGTTCGAAGCGTCCGCCCACGGCCACCTTCCCGCGGCCGACGGCTGGCACGACGCGACGCCGCACGGAACGACGGCGCGCGACGAGGGGCTCAACTCCTGCTCGATCTGTCGCCTCGCTCACGAGACCTCGTCCGGCCCCGTTGCGCCGGGTACGGTGTCCGAGCCGCGGCGGTTCATGGCGTCAAACGTCAAGGATCGGTCCGTTCCCGCCCTCGTGCTCGTCGCCCGCGAGCACTCGCCCCGCGCTCCTCCCTGCCTGGCGTCCCGCTGACCCGTTTTCATTCCGATCCGCCAGCAACGCCTTGCCTGTGAGGAGGACACCATTCATGAAGGGACTCGTCCTGATCGCGCTTCTCGCGTCGGCGCTTGCCGCCCAAGCGGAGGACGCTCCGCCGCCCGCCCCACCGCCCATTACGATCACATCCGGCAACGCCGGCAAGAACTATCTCAACATCTCGCTCGACGGGCTCATGGACGTCGGCGCATCCACCCAGCCCAACGTCCCCGAGCTCGAAACGGGCGGGCACGACCCGGCTCAGCGCGGGTTCACGCTCCAAAATCTCGAGCTGGTTTTCGACGGCGCGGTCGACCCGTACTTCAAGGGGCAAGCCAACATCGTCTTGCAGATCACCCCGGAGGGCGGAACGACGATCGAGCTCGAAGAGGCGTTCGTCACGACGACCTCGATTCCGCACAATTTGCAGCTCAAGGCCGGCCAGTACTTCACGGAGTTCGGGCGCATCAACCCGCAGCACCCGCACTCGTGGGACTTCGTTGATCAGCCTCTCGTCTCGGGGTTGATGTTCGGCGGGGACGGCCTGCGCAGCGTCGGCGCCCGCCTCTCGTGGCTGATGCCGACGGGGTTCTATTCCGAGTTCATCGTCGGCGTCGAGAACGCGAACGGGGAGACGGCGACCAGCTTCGGCTGGGTCCCCGGCGAGACCCAGTTCGGCCGGCCCATTCTTCCCGACGTTGTGAAGGCTCTGGGCGACATGCTCTACGTGCCGCGGTGGACCGGGTCGTTCGACCTCGGCGACACCCAGACCGTGGTCGTCGGAGCCTCGGGCGCGATCGGCCCCAACGGGACCGGACCGGGGGCGAAATCCGAAATCGGAGGCGTCGACGTTCTCTGGAAGTGGAAGTCGGCCCGGGCCGACAAGGGGTTTACGTTCGTGAAAGTACAGGCCGAGTGGATTCTGCGAAACTACGATGCGGCGGCCACCCCGACCCTTCCCGCAGCGGTCTTCCAGGATCACGGCGCGTACGCACAGGTCATCTGGGGGATCAAGCCGATGTGGACGGCCGGCTTGCGGTTCGACGACGTGGGCGGCGACGTGGGCGACGACCCGCTCGACCCCCGATTCCGGCCGCGCCAACGGGTCTCGTTGGACGGCACCTGGTACCCCACCGAGTACTCCAAGCTCCGCCTCCAGTACTCCTACGATCAGCGGACCGGCGGGTTCGCCGACGCCAACTCGATCTGGCTCCAGTTCGAATTCCTTCTTGGCGCGCACGCCGCGCACAAGTTCTGAGGACACACGATGAACGCAACGACCAGGATTCTCGCCGCGGCCTTCACCCTGTGCGCCGCCTCCGGCGCGTCCGCCGCTCTCCACGTCGTCGCCACCACTCCGGAGTATGGCGCGATCGCCTCCGTCATAGGCGGTGACCGGGTCATCGTCACCAACCTCGCCAAGGCGACGGAAGACCCTCACTTCGTCGACGCCAAGCCGAGCCACATCGTCACCCTCAATCACGCCGATCTCGTGATTGAAGGGGGCGCCGACCTCGAAGTTGGGTGGCTACCCCCGCTCCTGGACGGGGCGCGCAATGCGAGCATCGCCGTGGGGGCTCCGGGACACATCCGGGCCTCGGAGGGGATTCAACTGCTGGACGTCCCCTCGGTGCTCGACCGCTCTCAGGGCGACGTGCACGCCGCAGGCAACCCGCATTTCATGATGGATCCCACCAACGCCGGGATC
>JANMVW010000314.1:0-6195 GCA_031393555.1 Acidobacteriota bacterium | reverse complement strand
GCGCCAAATACTACGAAGAGCGGTACAGGCGTCGCGTCATCGAAAACCTCACGCGCCGCGCGAAAAACCTCGGGTACCAACTCGTCCAAAACAGCGTCGCGAGTGAGGGAGTTTCTTAGGAAAAGGGGACTGTCCCCTATTGCTCTAGCCGAGTTCTTCCTTCTTGACGGCGACGCGATAGAGCCAGAACGCGAGCGCGGCGAAGATGAGGCCGGCGACGAGCTGCCCGAACGCGCCCTCCCGGCCATGCTCGCCCCAGATCTTCACGCCGAAGTCGAGGGTCTCGGTGCGCTTGAAGCCGGCCACCGCGGCGACCGCTAGCCCGGCCAAGGCACCTCCGGCGATGAGTCCGGAACTGAAGAGCATCCCGCTCGAGGCTTCGGATTCCGAATCGTCGCTCGCCCCCGTCTTCCAGTCCACGATCTTTTTGACCAGGCCGCCGATGAAGATCGGGCTCGTCGTAGAAAGCGGCAGGTAGACGCCCACCGCGAACGGGAGCGACTTGATGCCGCACAACTCGAGCGTCAGCGCCGTGAACACGCCCAGCAGGATCAGATTCCAGGGGAGCTTCTGCGTGAGGATCCCGTTGATGACCGTCGCCATGAGCTGGCCTTGAGGGGCGGGAAGATCGGCGCTCCCAATCCCCCGCTGCACCACGAAGTGAACCTTGTGATCCGTGGCACCCGCGAGGTACAGGCCGTCGGGAATTTCCTTCGAGCCGATCACGCTCTTGCTGACGAGCCCTTGGCCCGTCGCGGTGAACGCCTCGATCGCCAGCCGCGCGTCCGCGCTTTTCGTCCGGATCGCGGAAATCTGCGCCGGCGTCATCGGAGCCACCCCGGCCATGTCGGCATCCGGGAAGGCGTAGTCGATCGACATCGATGCCGCGGGGACCGTCTTGGTGAATGCGGTGTCCATGGCCGACATCGTGAACCCGATGATCAACGTCGAGAACGTGACGCCCAGCATCAGTCCGATCTGCTGGCGCGAGGGCGTTGCGCCCAACAGAAAGCCGGTCTTGAGGTCCTGCGACGTCGCGCCGGCATTGGCCGAGGCGATGCAAACGACCGCCCCGATCGAGAGCGCGACCGCCGCGTAGCTGCCGCCGGTCCAGCCCACCGCGAGGAAGATCAGGCAGGTGGCGATCAGCGTGGCGATCGTCATCCCGGAGATCGGGTTCGACGACGATCCGATTTCGCCGACGAGCCGCGACGAGACCGTGACGAACAGGAAGCCGAAGATCACCATGAGAATCGCGGCCGCGACGTTCGCTCCCGCGTGGCCGGGGTTCATGAAGAACTGGAGCAAGACCCACAAGAACGCGACGATCGCGAGCGAGCCCCCGGCGACGATCGTGATCGGCATGTCCTGGTCGGTGCGAACGCGCGTCGCCCCGCCCGTCCCGTCGCCGCCGCGCATCTCCTTGACGCTCGACTTGAACGAGTCGACGATCACCGGCATCGCGCGAATGACGTTCAGGATGCCCCCCATCGCGACCGCGCCCGCTCCGATGTAACGGACGTAGGCGCCCCGGATCGCGCCCGGCGCCATCTCGATGATCGGCACGGTGCCGGGGAAGATCTTGACCCCCTCGGTCATGTACTCGCCCATCAGCTTGATCAATGGGATGAAAACCAAGTAGGCGAGCACGCCGCCGGCGACCATGATCCCCGATACGCGGAATCCGATGATGTAACCGACGCCCAGGAGCTCGGGCGAAACCTCGCCCGACACCGAGCCGCCGTTGTAGACCTTCTTGGGAAAATCGTATTCGGGATCGGTCGCCCAGAAGCCGAAGACCCTCATGAACCAGGCGTAGAGGAACCCCAGGCCCAACCCCTGGAGGACCACGAGCCCCATCTTTCCGCCGCGCTCGCCGGCGATCAGCACCTCGGCGCAGGCCGCGCCTTCCGGGTACTTCAGGTTCCCGTGCTCGCGCACGATGAGGTAGCGGCGGAGCGGAATCATGAACAACACGCCGAGCCAGCCGCCCGCCAGCGCGATCCCGACGATGCGCCAGTAGCTCGGCTCGAAGCCGAGGAAGACGAGGGCGGGGAGCGTGAACACGACGCCGGCCGCGATCGACTCGCCGGCGCTCCCGGTCGTCTGGACGATGTTGTTTTCCAGGATCGACGAGCCGCCCCAGGCCTTGAAGATGACGATCGACAAGACGGCGATCGGGATCGACGCCGATACCGTGAGGCCGACCTTGAGGGCGAGGTAGACGGTCACCGCGCCGAAGAACAGGCCGAAGAAGATGCCCAGTAACACGGCTCGCGGGGTGAACTCGGCCGGGGATTGGTCCGCGGGGATGTAGGGCTTGAACGCCTTCGGGCCGCCTGGCGGCAGGGTGCCGTTACTCATCGGTCGTCTCCTGTCAGACCCGGCCGGAGGTGGCCGGAAGCGTCGGAGCATAGGCTAGAATGACCCTCTTTCAACGTTCGATTTGAGGTCAGGAGGCCCGAACCACCATGAGCGCCGCCGCCACCTTCGTCAGAGACAACCGCGACCGCCACTTGAACGAGTTGATGGAAGTCCTTCGGATTCCGTCGGTTTCGACCGATCCGGCCCGCGCCGGGGAAGTCAAACGCGCTGCCGCCTGGGTCAAGGCGCGCCTCGATCGTGCCGGCTGCACGCGAACCGAGATCTTCGAGACCAAGCGCCATCCCATCGTCTACGGAGAGTGGCTGGGGGCGCCCGGAAAGCCGACGGTCCTCGTTTATGGCCATTACGACGTGCAGCCCGAGGACCCGGTCGAGTTGTGGACGAGCCCGGCGTTCCAGCCGACGGTGAGAGACGGACGGCTCTACGCGCGGGGCGCCTGCGACGACAAGGGCCAGTTCATCATCCACGTCAACGCGTTCGAGGCGTACCTGAAAACCGGCGGTTCGTGCCCGGTCAACGTGAAGTTCCTCATCGAAGGCGAAGAAGAAATCGGTTCCCCGAATCTCGAGCCGTTCATCGCCTCCCGCAAAGAGCTGCTCGCCTGCGACGCGGTGGTCGTTTCCGACACGGCGATGTTCGACAAGAAGACCCCGTCGATCGTCCACGGCCTGCGCGGCCTCTCGTACCTACAGGTCGACGTTCGTGGAACGGACAGAGACCTGCACTCGGGGACGTTCGGCGGTTCGGTGATCAATCCGGCGTTCGCGCTGGCGCACATCATCGCGGGGCTGAAGGACGCCAAAGGCAAGATCAAGGTCCCCGGCTTTTACGACAAGGTGCGCAAGCTGACGGCTAAAGAGCGCAAGGCGTTCCTGAAGCTCCCCCACTCCGATAACGCGTGGAGAAAGTCGATCGGCGCGAAAGTGCTGTTCGGCGAGCCGGGATTCACGACGCTCGAGCGCGTCTGGGCTCGGCCCACGCTCGAGATCAACGGGATCTGGGGCGGCTTCCAAGGAGACGGCGCCAAGACGGTGATCCCCGCCGAGGCGCACGCGAAGATCTCGATGCGCCTGGTTCCCAACCAGACGCCGAAAGAGATCGTCGCGAAGGTGACGAAAGCGATCAAGAAACTCGCCCCCAAGTCGGTGGACGTGACGGTGACCCACATTCATTCCGGTGAGACGTGGCTGGCCGAAACCGGGCACGTTGCGCTCCAGGCCGCCGCGCGCGCGGTAAAAAAGGCGTTCGGGAAGACGCCGGTCTTCACGCGCGAAGGGGGCTCGATCCCCGTCGTCGCCGCGTTCGATCGCATCCTCGAGGTCCCCTCGGTTCTCATGGGAATCGGTCTCCACGACGACAACCTCCACGCCCCCAACGAGAAGATCGACCTCGACAACTTCTTCAAGGGAAACGAGGCCGCGGTCTACCTGATGGACGAATTGGGAACGGCCGCGGCCCGCTGACCGGCCGTTGACGAACGCTGGAATGGCCGCCGTACTCGTCGCTGCCGCGATCAGCCTGAAGGCTCCGTTGGAGGACGCCGCACGGCGATTCAGCGCGACGAGTCCCGGCGAGACCATCGCGTTCACCTTCGGAAGCAGCGGACAGTTGGCCGCCCAGATCGAAAACGGCGCCCCCGTCGACCTGTTCATTTCGGCTTCGCCCGTCGAGCTCGAGCGCCTGGCGATCGGCGAGCGCATCGAACGCGAGACACGAACCCCGCTCGCCGGGAATCGGCTCGTCATCGTGGTCCCCCGGGGCGCAGAGCTACCGGCGGACCTCGCCGGACTGGCGTCCCCCCGTTTTGCGCGGATCGCGATCGGCAACCCCCGCACCGTTCCCGCCGGCCGGTACGCGCGCCAGTCGCTCGTGGCGACCGGCATCGTCGACCAAGTCGGCTCGCGATTCGTCTACGCGGAAAACGCGCTTCAGATAGGGGCCCTCGTCGAGCGAGGCGAGGCGGATGCCGCGATCCTGTTCGCGACGGACGCGGCAGCCTTCGGTCCCGCGCGCGAAATCCCCGACACACTCCACGCCCCGATCCTTTGCGAGGGAGCCCTCGTCGCCGACGCCGTGGGCGGAAAGCGCGCCGAGGCTTTTCTGAAATTCCTGGCGTCGCCCGCGGGTCGCGAGATCTTCGTCAAGCACGGCTTCCTCGCGCCGAGGACCTCGGCGCCGCGGTGATCGCGTCGGCCCTCTCGCTCTCCCTCATCGTCGCTTCGCTTGCGACCGCGATCGCGGTCGCACTGGGCACAGCGGCGGGGTGGGTCTTGGCGAGGCGCGCGTTCGCCGGACGTGAGTTGGTCGACGCCCTGTTGAGCCTGCCTCTGGTCCTCCCCCCGACCGTGACCGGCTATTACCTCTTGGTCGTGCTCGGACGGAAGGGACCGTTGGGCGGCCTTGCGATCCCTTTCACCCTCGCGGCGTGCGTCGTCGCCGCAACGGTCATGGCGTTCCCGCTCGTGGTGCGCGCCGCGCGCGTCGCCTTCGAAGAGATCGATCCCCGCCAGCGCCTGGCCGCGGCAAGCCTCGGCCTGGGCTCCGTCTCGACCCTGTGGCGTGTCGAGCTTCCGTTGGCACGGCGCGGGGTCGCCGCGGGTGCCGCGCTCGGATTCGCCCGCGCGCTGGGCGAGTTCGGCGCGACGCTGATGCTCGCGGGGAACATCCCCGGCCGAACGCAAACGCTCCCGCTGGCGATCTACGAGGCCGCCATGACCGGCGAGAACACCGCGGCGTTGGCGCTCTCCGTCGCGCTGACCCTCGTCTCCGTCGTCGTGCTCTTGATCGTGGGACGTCTGGGCCGAGGGCGCGCATGAGCACGCTCCACGTTGACATCGCCCTGACGCGGGGAGCGTTCCGGCTCGAGGCGGCGTTTTCCGCGCCGCCCGGGATCACCACCGTCGTCGGCGTCAGCGGGGCGGGAAAATCGACACTGCTGCTTTCGCTTCTGGGCGACAAGACGCCGTCCTTGGGTCGCATCGCGCTCGGCGATCGCACGCTCTTCGACGCGGCGAGAGCGGTCGACGTTCCCGTGCACGAACGCCGGATGGGGATCGTCTTCCAGGACGCGCTCCTCTTCCCGCACCTCACCGCGATCGACAACGCCGCCTTCGGACTCGCTGCGGGTGGAGACGCGAACGCCTGGCTCGAGCGCGTCGGCGCTTCGGCCCTCGCGGCGCGCCGTCCCGCGGATCTCTCGGGCGGCGAACGCCAACGGGTGGCCCTGGCCCGGGCGCTGGCGGCGCGACCCGAGGCGCTGCTTCTCGACGAGCCCTTCTCCGCCTTGGACCCCGCGGCGCGTTTATCGCTCGGCACGCTTCTCGTCGCGCTCCAACGCGAGTCCGGCGTCCCGTTTGTTCACGTGACGCACGACCCGGGTGAGGCGCTCCGTATCGGCGAGAGGACGATCGCCCTCGAGGGCGGGCGCGTCGTCGCGGAAGGGCGCACGTCAGAGGTCCTGTCTGGGAATTTTGGCCGCATCGCCGCCGTCGGCTCGGACAACTGGCTGAGCGGCACCGTCCTCGACGATGGACCCGACGGTTCGCGCGTCGCATGCGGAGGAACGGTCGTCGTCACCGGGCGGCTTCATCGCCCCGCAGGCGACAGGGTCGTCCTCATGCTCCCCGCCGAAGACGTCCTCCTCGCCCGCGGTGAGATCCACGGAACCAGCGCGCGCAACATCCTCGCCGGCCGCGTGGTCTCGCTCGTCGAGGCGGACGACGCCATCGACGTCGTCGTCGCGACCCCCGTGGAGCTGCGCGCGCGCGTCACGCGGGCCGCCGTCTCGGAGCTCGCCCTCGCCCCGGGATC
>JANMVW010000304.1:0-6241 GCA_031393555.1 Acidobacteriota bacterium | reverse complement strand
TGCTCGCCGTGCCGCTGCTTGCGCTCCTTTTCGTCTACGCCGGATTGCGTCGCCGGCGGGCACTCGGTGCGTTCGCGGGTGGCGAGGCGCACGTGGCCCGGTTCCGGGGCGAGGTGAGCGCCGACCGCCGCGCCGCGAAGGTGATCGCGGTGCTCGTGGCGGTGACCGCCGCGATCGTTGCCGCGGCGCGGCCCCAGTGGGGCCAAGGGACGGAGACCATCACGCGCAAGGGGATCGACCTCGCGATCGTCTTGGATACGTCGAAGAGCATGGCCGCCGCGGATGTGGCCCCGTCGCGTTTGGCGCGCGGGGTGCGCGCGGCCTCCTCCCTTCTCGATCGATTGGAAGGCGATCGCATCGCGCTCGTGACCTTCGCCGGAAAAGCGGCCATCTCTTGCCCCCTGACCCTCGATCACGAAGCGGTGCGGTTGTTCTTGGACGCCGTCGACGTCGAGGCGGTCTCGGTTCCCGGGACGGCGTTGGCCGCCGCGATCGAGGCGGGCGTTCGCGCGTTGGGTCCGCCCTTGGCGGAGGGGACGGCGGCCAAGGGCCGGGCCCTCATCCTGATCAGCGACGGCGAGGATCACGAAGGGGGCGTCGAGGCCGCCATCCTCGCGGCCAAACGCTCGGGTGTCGTCGTTTACGGAATCGGGTGCGGCACCGATCAGGGCGCGCCCATCCCCCAGGGAGAATCAGGCGCGTATAAGAAGGATGCCGAAGGGAAGCTCGTCACGACCCGTCTCGACGAGCGGCCGCTGCGGAGCCTCGCGGGCGAGACCGGAGGCAAGTACTACCGCGCCACCGGAGCGGAAGGGGAGGTCGAGGAAATCGCCAAGGTGCTCGAGGCGATGGATGCGTCGGGATCCAAAACGGTGCTGAAGACCCGCTGGGTCGAACGGTTCCAGATCCCGCTCGCGGTCGCGCTCTTTGCGCTGATTCTGGAGACGCTGATCTCCGATCGGAGGAAGTTGCCGTGACGCGCCCGATCTCTTTTGTACTTCTCGCCGGGCTGTCGAGCCTTCTGGGCGGAGAAGCGCATCGACGCACCGAGAAGGGCAACGCGCTCTACATCGCGGGAGACAACGATCCCGCGATCGCGGAGTACCAGAAAGCCCAGGCGAAGCTCCCCGAGGCGCCGCAGCTCCACTACGACATCGGCAACGTGCTCTATCGCCAAGAAAACTGGTCGGGCGCCGCCGAGGCCTACGAGCACGCGCTCGGGGCGGCGGATCCGGACCTTGCGGCGCGCGCGGCGTACAACCTCGGGAATGCGCTCTTCCACGACGAAAAATACGACGACGCCGTGAAGGCCTACACCCGGGCGCTCAAGGGAAAGCCGCAAGACGGCGACGCCAAGCACAACCTCGAACTGGCTTTGAGAGCGCTCGAACAGAAAAAACAGCAGCAGCAACAGCAGCAACAGCAGCAGAAGAAGAAACCGGAGCAAGACAAGCCGGACCAAAAACCCAAGCCAAGCGGCGAGGGCGACGACGACAAGAAACCGAAAGACGACAAAACGCAAAAGGGCAACCCCAAGGATCAGGGCAAAAAGCCCGAGCCCAAGCCCGGCGAGATGACGCCCGAGGAGGCGCAAAAACTCCTCGATCGCCTAGGCGACCAAGAAAAGCAAAACGTGAAGCGCGAGCAGGCGAGGCGTCCGAAGGACGCCGCGACGCCGGAGAAGGACTGGTGATTCGCTCTCTCCTCGGGCTCCTGCTGCTGGCGGCGCCGGCGGCGGCCGCCGACGTGCAGGTGTCCGTTTCGGTCCTTCCGCAGGGCAGGATCACGGAAACGACGCAGGTCCGGCTGGTCATCGGCATCGAAGGGTCCTCGGTCCCCGACGTCAGCTCGCCCAAGCTCCCCGCGATGAAGAACCTGCAGGTCATCGGGGGCCCCTCCTCCTCGCGCAGTTCGTCGTTCTCCTTCGAAAACGGCCGCATCATGAGCTCGATCTCCCTGTCGTTGACGTACGTTTTGGGGCCTTCGGGGAAGGGGCCGGCCGAGATCCCTCCGTTCGACGTGATCGTGGGAGGGACCCCTTACCGGACGCAGGCGTTGCGCTTCAACGTCGAGGCGGGCCGCAGCGGTCCGGCGCCCCCGGGTCCCGCGCCGGGTATAAGGGGGGACGACGGCGCAGACGACGATGCGGGGGACGCGTCGGCCGATGTTTTCTTGCAAGCCAAGCTCGGCTCGAGCACGGTCTACAGCGGCCAGCCCGTCCGGCTCGACGTCACGCTCTATGCAGCGGCTCCGGTCAACGGCTTCACCTGGACCGACGTTCCGTCGCTCCCGGGTCTTTGGGCCGAGGACCTGCCGGTCGATCCCGGCCGGGATCGACGCATCGTGACGATGAACGGCCGCCAGTACAACGCCTACCCCGTCGCGCGAAAGCTCGTCGTCCCGACGAGCTCGGGCGTGCTCGCGATCGAGCCGTTTTCGGCCCAGGTGCAGGTGCGTCGCGCGAGCCGCGATCCGTTCGGCGCGTTTTTCTCTCTGGGCGGGTACGCCAACATCGTGCGCCGCACGGCCGGGATGAAGCTCGTGGTCAAGCCTCTTCCCGAAGCCGGGCGCCCCGCCGACTTCTCCGGCGCGGTCGGATCGTTCCACATGAAGGTGACGGCCGACCGGAATGCCGTCGATTTGGGCGAGGCCGTCGCGGTCAAGGTCACGATCGACGGTGACGGCTCGCTGCAATCGGCGGTCGCGCCCAGGCTCACCGCACCTCCTGATGTGAAGGTTTATGAGCCGAAGATCTTGGACGATGCGATGACGGGAGCCGACCACCTCGGCGCGCGCAAGACCTGGGAGTGGGTCGTCGTCCCGTTGGTGGCCGGCACCGTGGATGTTCCCGCGCCCACCTTCTCCTACTTCGACCCGGTCTCCGCGAGCTACCGGCAGCTCCGAGGAGACATCCCGGAGCTGACCGTGCGGCGCGGCAACGGTGTCGTCGATTCCATCGCCTCACGGGGCGAGGTTCAAGCGAACACGAAAGACATCGCGTTCCTGAAAATGAGACGAGGCGCGCTTCGCGAGGCGCGGCCGCCGCTTCACAGGCGGGGTTGGTTCCTCGCCCTCGTGGTGCTGCCTTTCCTTCTGACTCCGGCGGGCATCGCGCTCGGACGGCGCCGCGAACGGTTTCTCAACGACCACGGCTTCGCGCGGTCGCGCCGCGCCGCCCGCAAGGCGGTCAAGCGCCTCGATCGGGCGTTGCAGCGGGCGGGGGAGTCGCCGACCGCGTTTCACGAGGAAGTCGCGGGCGCCCTCGTCGACTACGTCGCGGACCGGGCCAATCGCAAGGCCCAGGGACTGACCTACGATCAGCTCGACGATATCCTCGTGGCCAAAGGAGTCCCGGCGGATCCGCGACGGAGGTATCGGAGCTGTCTCGAAACCTGCGATTTCGCTCGCTTCGTCCCGGACTCCGGGCGACCTCAGGCCGTGGCCGAGCTCGTCTCCGAAGCTCGGGCGATCCTCCGCGCCCTCGAGGAGGTCCTGTGACCCGGCGCAGGGTGACCGCGGGCTTGTCGATCGCGATCGCCTGGGGCGTGCTTCTGGGCGCCGGGGTCACGGCGCGCGCCGAGAGCCCGGAAGACACCTTCGACGCCGCGTGCCGCGCCTACGACCAGGGCCACTGGGATGCCGCCGCCGAAGGGTTCCGCAGCCTGTTGCGCTACCAACTCGCCGATGCCCGGCTCGAGTACAACCTGGCCAACACCGAGTACAAGCGGGGCCGGCTCGGAGAGGCGATCCTCCACTACGAGCGGGCGAGGCGCCTGAACCCGGCTGATTCCGAGATCGTCGCCAACTTGGCCATCGCCCGCGCGCGGCTGCGCGACGTCGTCGAGGACGAGAGCGCCGGCGGCATCCTTCACGCGCTCGAAGCCGCGCAAGACCGGGTCGGCGTGTCCGCTCAGGCGTGGCTCGTGCTGGCTTGCCTGTGGCTCGTGGCGGCGATCGTCACCTGGTGCGGTGCGCGGGCGGGAGGATTCACCCCGGGATGGAGCTGGACGCTCGCGGGGCTGCTCTTGGCGACGGCTCTCGTTTTCCTGTCCTGGCGTGCCACGTGGTTTCGCCTCGAGGGGACGCCGCGCGCCGTGATCCTGAAGGCGTCGGTCGAGGCTCTCGCCGGGCCGGGGCTCAACAACGCGGCGCTGTTCACGCTCCACGAAGGGATCGCGGTGACGGTCGAGAGCGAACGGGAGGGCTGGCTCCAGGTCAGCCTGCCGAACGGTCTCACCGGCTGGGTGGTGCGCGATGCCGCGGAACGGATCTGAGCATACGGGGGCGCCTCCCCCAACGGCGCCTCTTGGAATCTACGTCCACTTCCCGTTCTGCTCGGTCCGCTGCACCTACTGCGACTTCGCGACGGTCGCAGGCCGCGACGACCGGATCGAGACGTATCTCGACGCGTTGATTCGAGAGATCGAATCGCTCCAACCCGAAGCTGCGGGCGCCGCCGACACGATTTTTTTCGGCGGCGGAACGCCCTCGCGCATGACTCCTGAAAGCGTGGCTCGCGTGCTCGCGGCGCTCCGCAAACGGTTCGACGTGTCCGACGATGCGGAGCTCACGCTCGAGGGAAACCCCGAGTCGCTGACCGCCGAGGCTCTGTCCGGATTTCGAAGTGCGGGGATCACGAGGATCAGCGTGGGCGTGCAGTCGTTCAACGATGCCGTTTTGAAGCGGGTCGGACGGGCGCACGACGCGCGCACGGCCGAGCGTGCGGTCGCCCTCGCGCGCGAGGCCGGGTTCCCAGAGGTCTCGCTCGATCTGATCGCGGGGCTTCCTGGAGAGGAGCTGTCGTCCTGGCCGGATACCGTACGCAAGGCGGCGGGGCTTCGACCGGATCATGTGTCCGTCTATCTCCTCGAGTCCGACAAGGACACGCCGCTCGGACGCTCCATCCGTGGCGGGCGAACGCCCGTCGCCGGAGACGATGCCATGGCCGAGACCTACGAGGAGACGGTGCTGGCCCTCGACGAGGCCGGCTTCCCGCTCTACGAGATCTCGAATTTCGCGCGCGCCGGGTGCCGCTCGCGCCACAACCTCAAGTATTGGAGCGATGCGCCCTACGCCGGATTCGGGCTCGGCGCGCACGGCTACGTCTTGGGCGAGCGGCGTTCGAATCGCAGGGACCTCGACGGCTACATAGGAGACGTCACCGCGTCGGTGTCACCGATGGACTGGCGCGAACCCTACGATCGCGACCGCCGTCTCGAGGAGGCGTTGTTCCTGGGGCTGCGGGTCGTCGAAGGCGTCGACCTCGAAACACTCGGCGCCCGCTACGGCGTCGACCTCGCCACGCGCCACGCGATCGCTTGGGAGCGCGCAGCCGCCGCGGGTCTGATCGTCTGGGACCGCTCTCGCATCCGTCTGACGCCGGGGGGTCGGGTGCGATCGAACGAGCTGTTCGCCGAGCTGATCGGAGATCCCGCGTGAAACCCTTTGTCGATCTGCGAAGCGACACCGTGACCCGGCCGTCCGCCGCGATGCGCGCTGCCATGGCGGAAGCGACGGTCGGCGACGACGTCTACGGCGAGGACGAGACCGTCAACGCGCTCCAAGACGAAGCGGCGGCTCTCATGGGCTTCGAGGCCGCCCTGTTCGTTCCGTCAGGAACGATGGGGAACCTGATCGCCGTGCAGCTTCATGCCCCACGCGGCACCGAGGCGATCGTCGAGTCCAACGGCCACATCTACAACTACGAGTTGGCTTCGATCGCGGCGCTGGCCGGCGTCCTTCCCCGCGTGGTCCGGGGCGCGCGCGGCTTCCCGGACCCTGCGGAAGTCGAGCTGTTGTGCCGCAAGAAAACCTACTACCACGCTCCGGTGACGCTCTTGCTCTTGGAGAACACGCACAACCACGCGTGCGGCGCGGTGCTCCCGATGGAGCGGAAAAAAGAGCTGATCGCGGCCGCGCGGTCGCACGGCGTGCCCGTCCACCTGGACGGCGCCCGCGTGCACAACGCGGCGGTCGCGCTCGGGCTGCCCCCGGCCGAGGTCGTCGCCGGATACGACTCGGTCCTGTTTTGCCTTTCGAAGGGGCTGGGCGCTCCCGTTGGATCGCTGCTTTGCGGGAACGCCTCGTTCATCGAGAAAGCGCGCGTGGCCCGGAAGCGCCTGGGCGGCGGCATGCGCCAGGTCGGTGTCTTGGCCGCCGCGGGGCGGGTCGCCCTCAGGGACAACCGCGCCCGGCTCGCCGACGATCATGCCCGGGCCCGCCGATTGGCGGAGGCGCTGGC
>JANMVW010000286.1:0-7936 GCA_031393555.1 Acidobacteriota bacterium | reverse complement strand
AAACCTTGCATTCTCCTGACACGACCCTTGCGAGGAGTTCACGTCATTCGGGCCACGGAAGCCGGATATCTCATCCGTGGAGGCCGCATGAACATTCGCTCGGGATTTGCCGCGCTCTCGATTCTGGTCGCCATCGGGCTGTCTCCGGCGTCGCCCGTGACGGCCGGCGATCTCCTGATCTCGTCCCGGTTCAACAGCCGGGTCCTCCGCTACGACGCCATCACCGGGACGTTCGTGGGCGTGTTCGGCTTCGGCCACGATCTGGCCAACCCGAACGGCATCGCGTACGGCCCGGACGGAAATCTCTACGTCGGCAACGGCGACGAGGCGCGCGTCTTGAAATTCGACGGGCAAAGCGGTGACTTCCTCGGGAGCTTCGTGACGCCGGCCACCCCCGGCGGACTGACGAACTGCCGCGCGCTCGCGTTCGGCCCGGATGGAAACCTCTACGTCGATTCCGGGAGCAACGACAAGGTGCTCGCCTACGATGGGAAAACGGGGGCGTTCCTACGCGTGGCGGCGGAGGGGAACGGCCTCGTCGGGCCCGTGGGGTTGACGTTGGACGCGGCCGGCAATCTCTACGTCGGAGCGGCGCTGAGCAATGCCGTGTACGTTTTCGATTCGAACGGGAACTTCGTCCGGTCGTTCAACTGCGGCGCGGGATTCTCAAACGCCACCGGGGTCGTGTTCGATCCCGCCGGCCGTCTCCTCGTCGCGCAGTCGGTGACCAACAACGTTTTATCGTTTGACCCGTCAACGGGTGCGTGCCAAGGGATCGCTGCCGCGGGCGGGAGTCTCAGCACGCCGATCGGCATGATCGTCGCGCCCGACGGCAACCTGCTCGCCGGGTCGTTCGCGACCGACAGCGTCATCAAGTACGACCTCGCCACCACGCAGTCTCTGGGGACGTTCATCGCACCCGGTTCGGGCGGCCTGGACGGCACGCACAACTTCGCTTACGTGCCCGACCTTCAGTGCGCTCGCATGCCCGCGGGCGCGGCGGCCTGGTGGCCGGCGGACGCAACAACCCACGATCTATTGGGGCCCAACGACGGGACGCAGCGCAACGGCGCCGGATACGCTTCGGGCAAAGCGTCGGACGCGTTTCTCTTCGACGGGGTCGACGACTATGTCGAAGTCCCCGACGCTCCCACGCTCGATCCGGCCGGATCGTTTTCGATCGACCTCTGGGTCAAGACCGCGACATCGTCGCCGTCCGACGCCACGCTTACGGGCAAGAACGAATGCGGGGGTGCTTGCACCCCCTGCGTCACGAACTCCTTCTACGGCCTCTCGATCGCGCACCGGCACGCAGCCTTCAAGGTCCGCGACAACGATTCGGGCTGCCGGCCGGCCCAAACGCTCGAGGGCCGGGCAGTCATCGGCGACGCCCTGTGGCATCACGTCGTCGCGACGCGTGAGGTGGGGGCCGCGACGCTTTCGATCTACGTCGACGGAGTGCTCGACGTCCGGGCTCCGTTGAACGCCGACGCCGACGGGCCGCTCCTCGACGACGAGGGAGATTCCGACCCGCTGACCTTCGGCGCGGAGATCGTCGACGGCGCTTCCGCTGTCAGGTTCCCGTTCTCGGGAGAGTTGGACGAAGTGACCGTCTACGCGCGCGCCCTGCCCGCGTGCGAGATCACGCGGCTGTTCCTGTCGGGCGGCGCGGTCAAGTGCAAGGGGGATCGCGACGCCGATGGCACCCAGGACTATCTGGATAACTGCCCGAACGATCCCAACCCGGGGCAAGCCGATCTCGACGGCGATGGGGCGGGGGACGCGTGCGACTGCGCCCCGGGGGACGCAGGGACCACCGGTGCGCCGGGAGAGCTGGGGCGGATGGATGTCGGGCTCGCGGCGGACAAGTCGCGCGTCGAGTGGTGCGACCAAGCGACGCACTACGGCGCGCAAACGGTTTACGACTTGGCTCGAGGCGGCCTCGACCAGTTCCGCGCAACGGGCGCCCCGGTCGGAAGCTGCCTTCCCTCGTCCTCGACGCCGGTCGTCAGCGACCCGACGCTGCCCGCGGTGGGGAAGGGCTTCTGGTATCTCGTGCGCGGCCGTAACGCCTGCGGCGTCGGCACGTTCGGTTTCAGGCGCAACGGATTGGAGCGCCTCGTCGTGACGTCGTGCCCGTGAGACGCCGGTCGACTACTCGATCCCGTTCTCCGCGAGGAAGCGGAACACTTCCTTGGCGATTTTCCCGCGCTCGAACATGACGGTCCCGTGCCCGGAGTTCAGCCAGATCGAGCGCGTCGGCGACAGCGCCGCCTCGAGCCGGTGGGACGACGGCGGGGGATCGACGCGGTCGTGGCGCCCGGCGATGTAGAGGACCGGACGCCCCCGTAATCGCGAGACGTAGCGTTCGAGCTGGACCGCGTCCACCATGCGATCGAGGCGGTCGCCGTCGATGCCCGCGTTGCGAAGCCCGTTCAACGTCCCGGCGCCGAGTATGCCGTGGCGGAGGCCGAACGCGTATCGATTGGTCGCCGCGACCGACACGAGCGGCAAGTCCGCGAGGCCTCCCGCCGACGCCACGAGCAACGATTGAAAGGCGCCGAGGCTGAATCCCACGACCGCAACCGGATCGAGCCCCGTCGCCTCGGGGAGCGCGCTCATCAGCGCCTTTTGGTCCCAGGACCACTGCCGAATCGATTCGTACAGCCGCCAGGGGTTGGGGTTCACGGTCCCCTCGCCGGCGAACCAGCCGTTCGGCCTGCGCTCGAAGTGAAAAGGCGCGGCCATCATCACGACGGGAAAACGCCGGGCAAACGGCGCCAAGAACCACTCCCAAAGCCCCCAGTACCGTTGGAACAGGGCGTGATGAAAAACGAGCGCCTTCCGGTCGGCGCGAGGGTGGCGCGCCGGGATCAGTCGTGCGATGACGCGATCGTTCGTCGCGATGCCCGAAGGGCGCGGCGTATCGAACCGGATCGCGACCGATCGGGAGCCGGGGCGGCCGCGCTTGACGGGGCCGACGGCAACGTTGTCCGCGGTGACGGAATCCGGCGGTCGAAGGAACGCCATAAGATCCCGGCTCGCCTCGTCGCAAAGCGCCTCAGCCTCTTCGACGCCGCCGGGCCCGAAGTGCCGGAAGGGCTCCTTGTGTTCGCCGATACCGACCAACCGGTTCTTCAGGCGGAGGGAGTGTTCGACGGAGTGGATGACGACCCTTTTCATCCGGCTAGGTCGTCCTCACCAGCCACAGGCGCTCCTGCGGGCGCGATAGGAACGCGGCGCCGTGCTCGTCGACGGCCACGATGTCTTCGCAGGTCGCAACGCCGTGCCCTTCGACCGGCAGCCGAGGCTCGATCGTGTA
This sequence comes from Acidobacteriota bacterium, assembly GCA_031393555.1. Classification (GTDB taxonomy): domain Bacteria; phylum Acidobacteriota; class Polarisedimenticolia; order Polarisedimenticolales; family DASRJG01; genus DASRJG01. The sequence goes on along the minus strand of JANMVW010000286.1, from coordinate 4,614 downwards.
GCACTGCCCGGCCTCGATCGGAAGCAACGGGGTGTTGCCGTAGCGTTCCCATCGCGGCACGAGCCCGCCGCCGCCGTCGTGCGCGACGCGGCCGATCTGGTGCCCGGTTCCGTGAGGGTACTCGGGGTAACCCGCCGAGGTGACGACCGCGCGCGCGACGTCGTCGATCGCGGCCCCGGTCTTCCCTGGCCGGATCGCGGCGGCGGCGTCCCGAATCGACTTCAAAATCGTGTCGAACCCCTTCTGGACGGCGTCGGGTGCCTTGGTCTCTCCCGGTTTCATGACGTACCACGTGCGCTGTAAATCGGAGCAGTAGCCGTTGCGGCGCACGCCGAAATCCACGTTGACGATGTGCCCCGGCTCGATCGGCCGGTCGGTCGGGCCGGCGTGGGCTCCGGCGGAGTCCGGTCCCGTGAACACCGCCGGGCACTGGTCCGGCTCCCATGCGGGCGTCAGCCCCGGGATCCGATTCATCTCCTCGACGATCATCGCGGCGAATTGCCGTTCGGTCAGGCCGGCGCGCAGCCGCGGCGTCACCGCCTCGAAGATGCGCACCGTGACCTCGCAGGCCTCGCCGATCAACCGGCGCTCCGCGGCGGTTTTCCGTCCGCGCAGCGCGGCGACGAGTCGCTCGGACGATTCGAGCCGCTTGGCGTAAGGCGTTCCGTCGACGATGGCCGTCAAGGCGAGGAACTGCCCGTGCGTGAGGCCGTCCGCCGCGGGATCGTTCACCGAGAAATTCACCGCGATCCGCTTGGGGTCGAGCCGGCCCAAGACCTTGCGCAGGTCCTCCGTGACGCCGCCGACGTAGGTGACGATCTCGGGGTAGTGGCCGTGCGCCTCGACGTTCGCCTTGTCGAGGCTCCCGACGATCGCCACACGGTGACCGCTTTTCGTGAGGAGGAACGCCGAGTGCCACGTGACGTTGGTTCCGACCACCAGGTCGAACGACGGGTCGTGCACGGTGGCGCTCTCTCGCGAGAAGAGCAACCAGGCGTCGAGGCCGAGTTCGTCCAGGATGTTCGGGACCTGCTCGAGCTTTTCGCGGATCAGCGGATCGCCGATGCTCATCCTGTCACCTCGTGCGCGGCATCCTAGCAACACCGTGTGCGTCCGCCCACGGCGGGAACCTCGCCCAACGCCGGCGCTCCTCCGCCGCCGCGGGGAGGCTCATCCGGCTCGATCGGGAGCGCGCCCCGCAGCACGCGCAGGCACTGGCGCCCCGCCGAAACGACGACCGTGGCCACCAGGAGCAGGAACACCGCGGCGACGACCGCGTCGACGCGCGCGTTGAAGGCTTCGACGCGATCCGCGGTGGGGGCGGCGGCCTTGGCGAGAAACCCGAGCGTCGGGTCGGGGCTGGCGATCAGCAAAACGCCGGCCGTCATCGTCACCGTCAACAGAAAGGCGAGGGGAGCCGCGGTGACCCAGGCATAACGCGCGCGCCCGGTGCGGACGAGGATCGTCGTGGCGATCGCCAGGGCCGTTCCGGCGAGAAGCTGGTTCGATAACCCGAACAAAGGCCACAACACCCGAATGCCGCCTCGGGGGTCGAGGACCCCGGCGACGAGGAAGTACCCCCACGCGGCGACGAACAACGCGCTCGTCGCGACGTTGGCGCCCCAACTGGTTCCCGCGAGACGAGGGGCGGCCCGGGCGAGCACGTCTTGCAGCAGGTAACGCCCGACGCGCGTCCCCGCGTCGAGGGTCGTCAGGATGAACAACACCTCGAACATCACCGCGAAGTGGTACCAGAGCGCGGCCGCTCCGCCGCCGAAGACGCCGTCGAAGATCGACGCCATGCCGACCGCGAGGGAAGACGACCCGCCCGAACGGGCCAGAAGCGTCGTCTCGCCAAAGTGCGCGGCGAGAGCCTGCATCTCCCGGGCTGTGACCGGGAAGCCGTGCTGGGTGATCCACTCGGGAGTCATCCTCGAGTTGATCGCGAAAAACTGCCCGGGTGGGAGCGACGCCGCGGCGATCATCGCCAAGATCGCGACCAAGCTCTCGAGGAGCATGCTGCCGTAGCCGACCATGCGGGCGTCTTTTTCCCGCGTCAGCAGCCGCGGTGTCGTGCCGCTCGCAACCAACGCGTGGAACCCCGAGATCGCACCGCAGGCGATGTTGATGAAGCAAAACGGGAAGATCTTGCCTCCGAAGAGCGGCCCGGTCCCGTCCGCGAACACCGTCACCGCGGGAAGCTTCAGCTCGGGGCGCACGAACGCGATGCCGACCGCGAGCAGGAGCACCGTGCCGAGTTTGACGAACGTGCTCAGGTAGTCGCGCGGCGCGAGCAGGAGCCACATGGGGAGGATCGAGGCGGCCAGGCCGTACAGAATGACCGCCCCCGCGAGGGGAAGGCGGGCGATCGTGAAGGCCGGCCCCAAGGTCGGGTGGCCGGAAACGACATGGCCGGTGACCAGGGCCACGCCGAGCAGCGCCAGGCCGATCGCCGAAGCGACCGCGACGCGCCCGGTGCCGCGTCCCCGCATGACGAGCCCCATCAGCATCGCGATCGGAATGGTGGCCGAGACGGTGAAAAGCCCCCAAGGGCTCTCGGCCAGGAGATTGACGACGACCAACGCCAGGACCGCGATCAGGATCACGATGATGAGGAGGATGCCGGTCGTCCCCGCGAGCGCGCCCCAGCGCCCCAAGGTGTCGTTCGCGAGCTTCGCCAGCGAGCGGCCGTCGCGGCGCAGCGATATCGCGAGGATCACGAGGTCCTGGACGGCGCCTCCCAGCAAGACCCCCGCGAGGATCCAGATCGTGCCGGGGAGGTAGCCGAATTGCGCCGCGAGCGTCGGGCCGAGGAGCGGGCCGGGACCGGCGATGGCGGCGAAGTGGTGGCCGAACACCACCCAGCGGTTGGTCGGGACGAAATCCCGCCCGTCGTCGAGCCGCACGGCCGGAGTTTGGCGCCGGTCGTCGAGCCCGAGCACTTTCACCGCCAGGAACTTGGAGTAGAACCGGTAGCCGATCAGATAGGTGCAAACCGCGGCGACCAGGAGGTGCCCCGCCGAGACCGGTTCCCCCCTGACGAAGGCGATGGCGGTGAACGACGCGCCGCCGAAAACGGCGACCAGCATCCAACCCAGCACGCTGAACCATCGCATGGCGATGGATTCTAAGGCCCATTCCGCCCCGCCTTCGGCGGGAGTTGCCCTCTGGATTGTCGGGCCCTATGTTCCGAGATGATTACAGTTCCGCATTCGGAATGACGGAGGGGGCGATGCGCTTCGACACGACTCAGGATGGGGCCCGCGAGATCCGGGAGGCGTTGCATGGGAACGGGGACGGGGGCTCGTTCCTCGTAGACCGCCAGGGAACGATCGTGGGATTTGACGGGGGGATGGAGCGCCTCACCGGCTGGACGGCCGCCGATGTCGTCGGACGCTCGGCCGGGGTGCCGATCCTCCTCCAGGGCGCGTTCGCTCCCGACTTCGAGCAAGAGGTCGCGGACATCGCGCTGCTCGCCCGCGACGGCACCGTCCTCGACCTCGAGGTCTCGGTCGCTCGGTGCGAGGGATCGGGAGACCGGTACACGGTGACGGTGGGGCGCGTGGTCGCGCGCAACGAGGGCGGGCGCGTCGCGCCGTCGGCGGGCCGCGATCCCCTGACCGGACTGGCGACCCGCGAGACGTTTCTCGAGCGGCTCGGCGTCGAGATGCGCGAGGCCGCAGCCAGCGGCCGGCCGCTGGCGGTCGTCGTCGCCGACGTCGATCATCTGCGCAAGGTCGCCGACACGCGGGGCCGCGAGGCCGCCGCGACCGTGCTCCGTAAGCTCGCGGGGATTCTTCGCGCGACCGTTCGCGAGGACGATCTCGTCGCGCGCCTGGCGGACGACGACTTCGCCGTCATCCTCAACGGTTTAGGACGAGGCAGCGCGCGCCAGGTGGCCGCGCGGTTGAGGTCCACGATCGAGCGCTTTCGATTCACGTCCACGTGGGACGGCGACTCGTCTTTTTCCGTGACCTTGAGCCTCGGCGCCGCGTCCTACCCGACCGACGCCGACAACGAATCCGACCTCTTGACGCGTGCGACGGAGGCCCTCGAAGAAGCCCGTTCGCTCGGCCGCAACCGGGTCTGGTGCTACATGCGCCGGCCGCGCGTCCCCCTGAGAACGCCGGTGTACCTGGAAGGGTCGTCACCTCTCCTTCTGGGCTATTCGCAAGACCTTTCTCCCTCGGGATTGTTCGTCGCCACGCCGGCCCCGATCGACGTCGGCATGCGCTGCGCGCTTTCGTTCCCGCTGCCGACCGCGCAAGGAAACGTCCACGTCATCGGTCGCGTGGTTCGCACCGTGGCTCGGCACGTCGCGGCCCCCGAAGTACGCTCGGCGGGGATGGGGGTCGAATTCGAGCGGTTCGGTGCCGAGGACCGGCACGCGATCGAGGCCTATCTCTACGAGAACGAGTCCCGCACGCTCCGGCCGGAAGGGCTCAGCTTCAGCGTCTGACACGAAATAGGGGACAGTCCCCTTTTTCTGGCTCTTCGCGGGTCACAGTGGGTCCTTTTTCGCACCTCGACTCAGCGGATCAAGGAAAGCGGCCACGATCTTGAGCTTGAGGTACTCCTCGTCGCGGTAGCCGTAGGCCCTGCGTTGGAGGACGC
>JANMVW010000234.1:0-2582 GCA_031393555.1 Acidobacteriota bacterium | reverse complement strand
GACGGAGACGTCGGGCGTCGCCGCGCCTTCGGCACGTTATGGGCACACCGCCGTCTGGACGGGGGGCCTCATGCTGATCTGGGGCGGCTACGGCCAATACGGCACCAGCAGCGAGCCCGGAATCCTCTTCAACACCGGCGGCCGCTACGATCCCGCGACCGACAGTTGGACGCCGACGTCCACGCTGGGCGCGCCGCCCGCGCAGCTCGGGCACAGCGCGGTCTGGACGGGGAGCTTGATGGTCGTCTGGGGAGGCCGCTTGCCCGACCGATCGCCTCGCGTCCTGAACACCGGCGCGCGATACGACCCGGCGACCGACAGTTGGGCCCCGACCTCGACGACCAACGCGCCGTCCGCGCGTGAGCGGCACGCCGCCGTTTGGACGGGGAACCAGGTGGTGGTCTGGGGCGGCAACGCGGATGACGACAGCAACTTCAATACGGGCGGCCGGTACGATCCGGCAAGCGACAGCTGGACGCCGACGTCGACGGCGGGTGCGCCGTCCGCGCGCTCCGGCCACACGGCCGTTTGGACGGGAAGCCGGATGGTGGTCTGGGGCGGCTACAACTACCCCGACCACCTCGACACCGGCGGAAGGTACGACCCGGTCACCGACAGCTGGACGCCGACCTCGACGGCAAACGCGCCGTCCGGACGCAAGCAGCACACCGCGATTTGGACCGGAAGCCGCATGGTGGTCTGGGGCGGCAGCAACGACAATTACCCTTACACCCTCGACACCGGTGGACGTTACGACCCGGCGAGCGACGGCTGGACACCGACGTCGACGACGGCCGCGCCGTCCGCGAGTGATCAGCACACGGCCGTCTGGACCGGGAACCTCATGGTGGTCTGGGGCGGCAGCCCCAACTCGGGCGGACGGTACGACCCGGCCACCGACAACTCGACACCGACGTCGACGCTCGACGCGCCCGCCGAGCGTGCCCGTCACTCCGCGGTGTGGACGGGAAGCCTCATGCTGGTGTGGGGCGGCAACTTCGGCGGCTTCGGCGACACGCTCGCCACAGGGGGCAGGTATAACCCGGCGACGGACAGCTGGGCGCCGACGTCAACGCTCGGCGCGCCGGCTCCTCGTTCCCAACACACCGCCGTCTGGACGGGTAGCCTGATGTTGGTCTGGGGCGGCGACAGCAAGATCAACGCCGACGGCATCGGGCGCTACGTTCTGGGGGCCTCCGTGGACGACGACGGAGACGGTTACACCGAGTGCCAGGGCGATTGCAACGACGCCAACGCGGCTGTGCATCCCGGCGCGACCGAGACCTGCAACGGCATCGATGACAACTGCGACGGCGTCATCGACGACGGCGGCGACGCGCTGTGCGACGACGGCAACGCGTGCACGAGCGACACCTGCAACCCGGCGACGCGCTCGTGCTCCAATCCGATCAAGCCCAACGGCACGGCCTGCGACGACGCGAGCCTGTGCACCTCCGGCGAGACCTGCCAAGCGGGATCGTGCACGCCGGCCTTCAGTGGCTTGAACCACCCCGCGCCGAAAAGCGCGGGTTACTACAAGAAGCTGTGCGAGAAGCGAGCGCACAACCAGTTGCCGTACCAAAACGACCAGCTCACCGATGCCCAGGCCGCATGCGTCGGGCAACTGACCTCGACGTTCGCCGGGATCTCGACGATCGACGACATCTGCAACGTCGTCGAGAACAACCAGCACGGCGGCCGCCACCACGGCGGCCCGGGAGACGGCCCCAACGGCAAGGACTGCGACAAAGGCGAAAACGAGCTGATCGCGACAGCACTCAACGTCTGTCGCGCGCGCGTCTGCGAAGAGCAAAACCTCGATTCGCATTGCCACGGCAACTCCCACTCGACCGTCAGCCAGTCGTTCGCCGACGCCGACGCGATTCTGGACAACGCGTCGCGCGACAAGGACACCTGCAAGAACGCGACGTGCGAGCTACGTGAGATCAACAACGGCCACGCGCTCGAGATGAACTCGCTGACGCTCACGAGGGAGACCAACAAGGTAAGGCTGACGTGGTCGTCACCTGTTCTCGACGACGGCAGCGGGACGCCGAGCTCCTACGACGTGTGGCGGCGGCCGATGGGATCGAACGATCCGTTCGTGAAGATGGGGACGACGACGGGGTTGACCTACCTCGACGCGACGGCCGGGGCGGCAGCCTGGGAGTACGACATCACGGCGGTGATTCCCGGAAACTAGGCCACGCCCAGCGCGGCAGACCCTGTTTGTCCTTTGGCCAGCCCCGAAAGCGGCGTATATCTCCGGGACTCCGGGGAGGGGTTTGCCTCATGAAAATCAGCGCCGGTCTTGTCTTGGGCTTGGTGTGCGGTCTGATCGGCTCGATGGCGCAGGCCGCCGAGCCGGCGCAGCGCACGTTGAGCTTCGAAGATCGCGTCAAAGCCCAGCGGGCGATCGAGCGCGTTTACTACGCGCACCAGCTTGGCGCGACGAAGACGTTCGACGAGGCGGTGCGGACGGCTGTGCTCGAAGCCAAGGTCCACAAGTACCTCGACGAGACGGCCGCGCTGAACTCTTACTGGAAGACCGCCGTGACCGATCAGACGCTGCAGCGCGAGCT
>JANMVW010000228.1:0-8129 GCA_031393555.1 Acidobacteriota bacterium | reverse complement strand
GATCAATTTCCTAAACGGGATCGTCATCACGACGTCACCACTATCAAGTCCGCAAGCCGCCCCCGGACCATGTTTCTTTACGGGTTCGCGGAACACCAAAAAAGTGGACGGCCACTCCTCCCGGCGTACGATGCTACGCTCCTCGGGGAGTTTCTCGTCGAGCAGGTGCACGGCTCGGCCGTGCCCGAGGGTTTCTGACAAGCTCCTCGGATACCGCTTGTCAGAAAAATAGGGGAATGTCTCCCCTCCCACGCCAGCTAGCCGCCGATCTGGTGCATCGTTCGCGCGAGGGGCATCGCGGCTTTCGCGTCGAGGATGTCGAGCGCGCCGCCGCGCCCCTTCCGAGTCACGGCGTCCCTCATGAGGCCCGCGATAGCTGCATCGGTGGCACCGCCGCGCAACGCAGCGCGCAGGTCGGTTTCCTTGTCGTCGTAAAGGCAGACGCGAAACTTCCCGTCGCTCGTGAGCCGAATCCGCGTGCAGGCGGCGCAAAACGGGGCGGTCACCGAATTGATGAATCCGACGGCGCCTTTCCCGTCCTCGAAGAGGAAGCGGGAGGCCGGCGCGTGACGGTCCCCGGCAGGATCCGGGACGAGCGGCCACACCTGGGCGATCGACCGCAGGACCGAGGCGCCGTCAACGACCCGGCCAAGCTCCCACGAGCGGTCGTTTTCCAGGGGCATGAACTCGATGAAGCGCACTTCATAGCCGTGCTCGCGGCCGAATCTCACGAGCTCGACCGCCTCGGCTTCGTTTTCACCGCGCAACAGCACCGTGTTGATCTTGATCGGCCCGAGCCCCGCCGAAGCCGCCGCCGCAAGACCGGACAGCACTTGCGGGAGTCGATCGCGGCCGCTCATCCTGGCGAAACGTCCTCGGTCGAGCGTGTCGAGGCTGACGTTCACCCGCCGGAGCCCCGCACGCGCCAGGCCGGGGGCGAGCGGCTCGAGGAGCACGCCGTTGGTCGTCAGCGACAGGTCCGTCAAGCCGGGGAGCGCCGCGAGCGATCCGATCAGCGCGGTCACGTCGCGGCGAACCAACGGCTCGCCCCCCGTGACGCGAAGCTTGCCGACCCCTGAGGCGATCGCGATGTGCGCGACACGCACGATCTCCTCGAACGTGAGAATCGCCCCGTGCGGGTACCACACCGGCTCCTCGGGCATGCAGTACGCACACCTGAGGTTGCAGCGATCCGTGATCGAAAGACGCAGATCGTCGTGAATGCGCCCAAAAGAGTCGACGAAAGCCACGCGGATACCTCGCCCGCCTAGTATACGAGCGCGCGGAACGCCGTCCGCCGGCGGCTCGCCCTTCGCGAGGCCGGAGCCGCTCTCCGGCGTATAAGATGAGCCCTCGCGCAACCGTGCGGCTCGGTCGCGCGTCTCATAGGGGCGTGGAGAGACCGGCGTTGAGCGAGTTTCTGACCGCGACGGAACCCAGCGCCTCGCCGATCCCCCGCGTGGCCATGCCCCGTTTCGCACCGGGAACCCCCGCGGGCGCCGGCGCCTGGCGTTTCATCGTGATCTGGGCGCTCGGCTGGGCCCTCGCGGGTTGCGCCGTCGCGGCCGGCATCACCTTCTCGCGCGGGTCTTCGGATTTCGGCCCGCTGTTGCTCTCCTCCGCCCTCTTCGCGGAAGTCGTCGGTTGCACGGCCCTGGTTTCGGCGCGGCTCGTTTTCCCGTTTTACGCGAGACTCCCCTTCGCCCTTCGCGTCGCGCTCCAGGTGCTCACCCTCGTCGTGGGCACCGTCGCCGGGTCGGCGACGATTTTTGCCGCGCAACCCTTGTACCTCCTCGCGAACTTCCGCCTCGTCGCCGTCATCGTTCTCATCAACGCGGTGCTCGCCGTATTCGTCGGCATCGTCCTCCACACCTACGACGCGATGCGCCGCCAACTCGAGGCGAACTTCCACTCGTTGCGCGCGAAGGAAGCCTTGGAACGCGAGGTCGCCATCGCGCGCGAGGTCCAGCGCGAGCTTCTCCCGCGAGGCGTTCCGGTGGTGCGAGGGCTCGAACTCGCGGGAGTCTGCATTCCGGCCATCGGCGTCGGAGGGGACTACTACGACTTCCTCCCGCTCCAAGACGAGCGCATCGGCCTCGTGATCGCGGACGTCTCCGGGAAAGGCATTCCCGCGGCCCTCCTGATGGCCGGGCTCCAGGCGTCCGTGCGGAGCCTGGCCCTCCCGGGAGTTTCGCCTTGCGAGGTCAACCGCCGTCTCAACGACATGCTGCACCAGTCGACTTCGGCCTCGCGGTACGCCACGCTGTTTTTCGCGCTCTACGACCCCCAAGACCGCAGCCTGCACTACAGCAACGCCGGCCATTTCCCTCCGATCCACCTCGGCGCCCAGGGTGCGAGCTACCTGTCCCAGGGTGGGCTTCCCATCGGACTCATGCCGGATTCGCTTTACGGAGAGGGGCGGCGCGAACTGGGACTCGGCGACCTCCTGGCGTTTTACACCGACGGCGTGGTCGAAACCCCGAACGCGCACGGGGAAGAATTCGGGAACGCGCGTTTCATCGAGGTCCTTCTACGCCACAAGGACGTTCCTCTGTCCGAGCTTCTGACGCGCGTCATCGACGCCGTCGCGCTCTGGAGCGGCGGCGGACCGCCGCACGACGACGTGACGTTGGTTCTGGCCCGGACGCGATGAGACGGCGCGGCGCTTTTTCGCTGCCCGCCCAGGTCCTGTTGTGGGCCGCGGGGAGCTCGGCCGCCGGCGCCGTGGTCGGTCTGACCGTCGGATTGTTTCTCGACAAACCGCTCGGACGCACGCTGTTCCTCATGAGCCTCCTGTTCGGTACGGTCGTCGGATTGACGGTCTTTGTCTGCTCGGTCGCGCTCTACCCGGTCCTGCGCAACCTGAGCCCCTGGGTCCGGTGGGGCCTGCTGGGCGTCGGCCTCCTCGCCGGGTCCGCGGCGGGAACGGCGGCCGTCGTGTGGCGGTTCCTCTTTTTCGTGCTGTCGGATACGCGGCAGGCGCTGGCGGTCTTCACGCTGAACGCCGTGCTCGCCCTCCTGGTCGGAGGCCTGGCGCACGCCTACGAGGGCATGCGTTGGCGGCTCGCCGATTCGCTGCGTGAGGTCGAGGAGGTTCGCCTGGTCGAGGCCCAGCTCCAGGAGCAGGCGGCGAAAGCGGAGCTCGCCGCGCTCCAGGCGCGCATCAACCCCCACTTCTTCTTCAACACGTTGAACACGATCTCGGCGCTTCTGGCCGAAGATCCGGCCAAGGCGGACGAGGTCGTACAGACGCTCGCCGACCTGTTCCGCTACACGTTCAAGGCGACTCATGCCGGGGACGTGCCCCTCGACGAGGAGCTCGAATTCGTGGATGGATACCTGACCGTCGAGAAGGCGCGGTTCGGCGATCGCCTCCGCGTGGATTGGGCGATCGATCCCGAGGCGCGCGGCGCGCGTATCCCGGGGCTCCTCCTCCAGCCACTCGTCGAAAACGCGGTCGGCCACGGCATCGCGCCCGTCCCCGGAGGCGGCACCGTGCGCATCGGCGCGCGGCTTAGCGGCGGGCGGCTCGTCGTGGAGGTCGAAGACGACGGCGCCGGTCTGAGGCGGCCGGCCGCGGTGCTCATTCACGACGACCACGGGCTCGGAAACGTCAAGCGCCGCATCGCGACCGCGACACGAGGGCGAGGGGCGCTCGAGCTCGCCCCGTCGCCGAGCGGCCGGGGCACCCTCGCGAGGATCACGCTGTGAAGCTGCGCGTCGCGATCGTGGACGACGAAAAGCCCGCGAGGGATCGTCTCAGGCGGCTGCTCGCGGCGATGCCGGAGGTGGAGCTCGTCGGCGAAGCCGGCGACGTCGCCTCGGCCGTGGAGCTGATCGACCGGGAGAAACCCGAGTTGTGCCTGCTCGACGTCCAGATCCCAGGGGGCGACGGATTCGACGTCCTCCGCCTCGCCAAGCATCTCCCGCAGGTCGTCTTCACGACGGCGTTCGATCACTACGCGGTCCGAGCTTTCGAGGTGAAATCGCTCGATTATCTCCTGAAGCCCGTGCACCGGGAGAGATTGCAGGACGCGATCCAACGAGGGCGGGAAGCTCGGGTACGCGGGAGCGCCGAGTCCGGGACGATGCTGCGCCTGCTCGAAGAGATCAAGGCGCAGCGCCCCGCGGCAACTCCGTTACGGATCCCGGCCAAGCGCGGACTGAAGATCCTCCTGCTCGATCCGGGAGACGTGAGCTGGTTCGAATCGGAAGGTGAACTGGTGCACGCGAGAACCTCCGAGGGGCGGGCGCTCGTCGAGCGGCCGCTCGGCGAGCTGGAGGAACTTCTTGCGGGATCGTTCTTCCGGATCCACCGGAGCTATCTCGTCAACCTGTCGAAGGTGGGGGCGATCGTGCCGGAGGAGGGGGGCGCCTACCGGGTGGTCATGAAGGACGACGCCCACACCGGCCTCCCGCTGTCCCGCCGGCAGGCCCAAAAACTCAGAGAGCTCATCCCGTGGTAACTACCGCTGGCCCCTTGGAATCGACCGCTCACCCGGAAACCGTAGCGGGGGCGCGACAACGACGTTACAACTACGGTGAGGGAAAGGAGCGACGTGCCATGAGAGGAGCCAAGAAGCGGTCGACAATGGCCCGTCTCGGCCTGCTCGCCGTGTTGCTCGCCCTCGCGACGGCGGCGAGCGCTCGCGATCGCCGCGTGCCTCCCATCGCCGAGCCCCCCACGCCCCCGAGCCCACCCGAGGTGTCGATCAAAGGTTTCACGATCCGGCCCGGAGAGACGCACAAGGGCAACGTCGTGCGGTTCGCGCCGTCCGTCGCCATCGAAGGATCGTTGGACGGCGATCTCTACGTGACGGCGCAAACGGTACGCATCTCGGGTGTCGTGACGGGCGACGTGTTCGTTGCCGGGGGCCAGGTCGACGTGACCGGCGAGATCAAGCAGTCCTTCCGCGCCGCGGCGGCGAACGTCGTCGTGGACGGCACCGTGGAGGGCAACGTCCTCGTGACCGGGGGATCCCTCATCCTGGGCAGCAAGTCGCACGTTCTCGGGAGCGTCTCGGCGTATACCGGCCAGATCACCCATCACGGCCTCATCGACGGTTCGCTGACCTTCACGGGAGGCACCGCCATCCTCGGCGGCAAGGTGCAAGAGGACGCCGCGCTCACCGCGGACGCGATCGAGATCGAACCCGGCGCGCGCATCGAGGGCGACATCGACTACTCCACCCGCAAGCCGATGGACGAAGAGCTCCGGGCGGTCGCGGGCGGAGAGGTGTCGTACAGCGAGAGCCCGGTCGAAGAAAAGAAGGAAAAGAAGGCGGCGGAGCACAAGCTCCGGCCGACGACTTTTGGCGTCGGAAAGTGGATCGCATTCTTCACGGCCTCGTTTTTGTTCGGCTGCGCGCTCCTCGCCGTGTTCGGGGAACACGAGCCCAACGTGACGCTGGCCATCGGCACCGATGCGCTGCGCTGCGCTGGGATCGGGTTCGTGTCGATCCTCGTGACGATCGCGGTGACGCTTTCCGCGATCCTGTTGATCACGATCCCCTTCGTCTTCATCTATTTGGTCGCGTACGTGGTGGCCGTGTACCTCGCGAAGATCCCCGTGGCGATCTGGACCGGGCGCTTCCTCCTGGCCAAGGCGCATCGTCCCTCGGGCCCCTACCTGGCCCTGTTCGTCGGTCTTTTGGCCCTCTACCTCGTCTTCATGCTCCCGTTCCTGGGCGTCCTCGCCCAATTTCTCGCGGCGCTCCTCGGTCTGGGCGCGATGACGATGACCTACCTCGCCCATCGTCAGGCCCGGCAGGCGGCCGTCGTTGGCAGCACGCCCGTTTCGCTGTAAGACTACGGAGTCCCGGTTCTCTTCAAAGGGGGCTCCGTGCTGGTCACCTCTCGACTCCTTGGCTCGGTGCTCGCGGCGCTGCTCATCGCTTCGTCCGTCCGCTCCGGGGAACCGGAGCCCTTCCCCGTCCCCACGCTCGACGAACGCGACCAGTTCCGAAAATCACACCTGCGCCTGTCCGGGATGAACGAGCCTCTCACGGGCCAAGAGGTGGCGATCGCCGCGGCTCAAGACGACGTGGACATCCTCCACTACCTGGTGGTCCTCGAGTTCATCCCCACAACCCGCGGCGTGACCGGCTCGGTGACCGTCACCGGGACCAGCCTCGTCAACGGCTTCCAACACCTCGTGCTGGACCTGATGGCCAACATGAACGTGACGATCGTACGTCGAGGCGCCATCAACCTCACGTTCACCCGGCCCGGCAATCTGCTCGACATCACCCTGGATCAGCCGTTCAACGCGGGCCAAAATTTCATCGTTCAAGTCGTCTACAACGGCATCCCCGACCCCACCGGATTCGGCTCGATCGACTGGACGAAATTCGGATCGGGGACGCCGGGAACGATGGTCTCGACGCTTTCAGAGCCCGACGGGGCGAAGACTTGGTGGCCCTGCAAAGACCGTCCCGACGACAAGGCCACGGTCGAAGAACGGTGGACGGTGCCGAACACGTGGACCGCGACCGGGAACGGGCTGCTCAAGGCGACGATCCCCAATGGGACGAAGACCCAATACCAGTGGGTGCTCCACGATCCGATCCCGACCTATCTCGTCAGCGTCGCCGCGACGGTCTATTCCAAGTTCTCGCAGACCTACACCAAACTCGCGGGCGGCACGATGCCGATCGACCACTACGTCTATCCGGAGCATCTGTCGAACGCGCAGGCGTCCTTCACGCCCCTCCCGGCGATGATCACGTTTTTCGCGCAGAAGTTCGGCGAGTACCCGTTCGTCGAAGACAAGTACGGGATGAGCGAGTTCCCGTGGGGCGGCGCGATGGAGCACGCGACCAATACGAGCTACGGCTATCAACTGATCAACGGCGACCACTACTACGACTACATCATCGCGCATGAGCTTTCGCACCAATGGTGGGGCGACTCGGTGAGCCCGCGGACCTGGTCCGACATCTGGTTGAACGAGGGGTTCGCAACCTACTCCGAGGCGCTGTGGGCGGAACACCTCGGCGGGCCCGCCAGCTACCGGAACTACATGAACTCGTTCTGGCGTGCGTCGTTTTCGGGCTCCGTCTACAACCCCGCCGACTTGTTCGGATCCACCGTTTACGACAAGGGCGGTTGGGTCCAGCACATGCTCCGGCACGTCGTGGGCGACACCAAGTTCTTCAACGCGCTTCGCGATTGGTACGCCAACCACATCGACGGCGTCGGCGACTCGGCGCTCTACCAGGCGACTCAAGAGGCCCGGTACGGCGCCACGCTGGATTTCTTCTTCCAGGAATGGGTTTACGGGACCGGGCAGCCGCGCTACGAGTACGGTTGGACGACCGCCAACCTCGGCAACGGGACCTACCGGAACTACGTCCGCATCCGGCAGACGCAGAACGTCGGAGGCCTGTTCACGATGCCGGTCGATCTCATGCTGTACACCGCGGGCGGCAACCAGCTTCGCACCGTCGCGAACAATCAACTCGATCAAGATTTCACGCTCGACACGACGGCGCCGCTGACCAACCTCGCGTTCGACGAGCAGGATTGGATCCTGAAGGTGTCGAAGACCACGATTCCCCTGGCCGACGCGGACGCCGACGGCGTTCCCGACCGGAACGACAACTGCGCGAACGACGCGAACGCGACCCAGCCCGACTTCGATAACGACGGGGCCGGCGACGTCTGCGATCCCGACGACGACAACGACGGACTCGCCGATCTCGACGATTGCGCACCCTTTGACGCGGCGTCCGGCGCGGTGGGGCTGGTGAATGGATTGACGATGGAGCGCCTGGTCGTGGGAGCGCGCGTCGCCTGGCCCGCGGCCGCCCGAGCCGAGAGCTACGACGTGCAGCGCGGGACCTTCACGCAACTCCGGACGGCGAGCTACGGCGAGTGCGTCGCTTTGGCCATCGCCGAGACGACGTTCGACGACCTCGATCAGCCCGCGCCCGGCGACGGCTACTTCTACCTGGTGCGCGGTCGAGACGCGGGGTGCGGCGCCGGCGGCTCGCTCGGGACGGATGGAAGCGGCACGCCGCGCCCGCCCGCCTGCCCGTAGCCGCCCCGCGTTTCGATCGAGGGGGCATTCCCCTTTTTCCCAACAAAGCGGTATCCGGGGAGCTTTTTGGGAAAAAGGGGAATGCCCC
>JANMVW010000201.1:0-3346 GCA_031393555.1 Acidobacteriota bacterium | reverse complement strand
GGCTCGCCCTGCGCCTGCGACGGCACGCAAGGCCCGTCGATCGTAAGGCCTGCGAAGTACCTAACACCGACGCGGCCAAGATGGCGCCATGCTCGGTGAAGGCCCATGCGGAATGCCGCCGCCCACCATGCCCCGAACTTGAGATCACAAGTTGTGATCTCAAGATGACCTGGACACCGCGACCTATGCGGCTGCGAAGTCGACGCGTACGGGAATCGGCCGAGCGCCGGGCGCGGCACTGTTGCGTCCCGACAACCTCGTCCATGCAGTTTTGGACGGCAACGGCGGCGACGGACCAGTATGATCTGGGTGAGGTTCCAGATGAAACGCCCGGCAAAGTCCACAGCCCCTCCTCTCGCCGGAAGGAAGGCCATCCTGTACACGATGGGTAAGTCCAAGACGATCGAGCTGATTCTCCCCGTCGCGACCCCCGCGGAACTTCGCAGCATGGTGAAGCTCTCCCGCGCCTCCAGACAGCGGGTTGATCGCGCGATCGCCAAAGCTGGTTTGCGTCGCAAGTCGGGCTGACCCGGTCGCCGGAATCGAACGGTGGAGCTCGGGCAGGACCCTCGCCGGGTCTTTCTCAACATTCCTTTCGACGCAGACTATGAGCCGGTATTCATCGGCTTGGTCGCCGCGCTGGTGCACTTGGGGAAGCACCCAACCACCGTCTTGGAGTTTGGAGGCGGCGTAGAGCCGCGGTTGGACCGGCTGCTGGAGCAAATTCGCGGTAGCGCTTTCTCGGTGCACGACCTGAGCCGCGTGCAGATGTCGGGGCGAGGTCACAACGCCGTTGCGCGATTCAACATGCCGTTCGAGCTGGGTCTTGCCGTGGCGGTCGCACGGCAAGTGCGGGGCGAGTCGGCCCATGCCTTCGCTCTGCTCGAGGCGCGGCCGTTCCGTCTCCAGCGCAGCCTCAGCGACATGAACGGTTTCGATCCGAAGATTCACAACGGCACGCGAGCGGGAGCGGTACGGTGCATGTTCGAGATCTTCGCCGACTCCGCACCCGCTGATCTGCGCACCGCGCTAAGGCTGGCCGGGAGCTTAACGCGGGTATCGAAGGAGCTGAAGCGCGTTCACGGCGCGCGGAGCCTATTCAGTCGCGTCGGTTTCAACGAATTGTTCACCGCGGCGACGATGCTGCCAGAGCAGAACTGAGGACCACGCTTCATCGTCGGAACCCTCAAGCTTCCGAACCGCACCCGACCCGATTACTTCGCAATCAACGTCGCCCCCAGCATCGCGAGCACGTCGCTGAACGCGTGCGCGGTGACGGGCTCGAGGGCGGAGCGCCGTCGTAGGTAGGCGAGCGAGAAGACCAGTCCCGACACCGCGGTCGAGATCGCGCTCCCGAGCCCCTGGTAGAGGTGGCCGAAGCCGAACATCGTCGAACTCAGCACCACTCCGGCGATGAGGCCGGGGCGCCCGAGCCATTTCTCGAAACGCGTGAGAATGAAAATTCGTTCGAGTTCCTCGACGATGCCACCACCGAAGATACCGATCGGAAGCCAAACCAGGAGATTCCCCGGTTGCTTGAAAAACGACATGATCGAGGGACCGCTCTCGGGCGGCCTGGGAATCAGTGAGTTCATCACCGAAGCAAGCAAGACATTCAGTCCGACGAACATCACAAGGCCGATGACCAGTCCCACGCCGAGGTGCTTCGGCCATTCGCGGCGACTGACCCCCAGCGCGTCCAAGCCCTCGCCCTGCAGGCGGAGCAGCAGATAGAGAGTGGCGAAGACGATGAGCTTGTTGCGCACGATGCGTAGGACCAGCTCTGAAAAATGAGCGGGCAGCGGCGGGCTCCCTTGTTGCGAGACGATCTGGTAGATCCAGTGCAGGACGATCACGCCCAGGGAGATGCCCAGGGCGGCTCGCTTCGACAGGGCCATGGGGGGAGAGTACAGGAAACGTTAAATTGACGATCTTTTTTCTTCCGGCGTGGTCATTTGGGCCGTCCTGGAGGCCTTCCTCGAGAAAAACGGCCTCACAGGATCGCCCTGGATCGACGATCGGCGTCCCGCCAAGGATTCCCCATCCCTGGAAATAGACGAAAGTGCGGCGAATTATGGGGCGATCACCTGCCAGTGCCCGCCTTTGTCAGGGCCGACGCGCACCAAGCGACCCGATTCGCGCAACGATCGGATGGCGCGATGGATGGTGAGCTCCGACTTTTCCAGGCGCGCAGCCAGTTGCGGTACCGACAGGTTCGGTTCCCCAGCCAACAGTCGCAGAACCGCCGCCGGGGTTTTCCCTATCGTTTTCCCTATCGTTTTCCCTGTCGTTTTCCCTGTCGTTTCCACCGGCAGCCCGAATGTGAACACGACCGCGCCCTCGCGCACCGATACGGTCGGCGGCTCGTGGCCCGCCTCCCGCATGAGTCGGGCGATCTTGAGCGTTCCGCGGCCCCAGGTCTCGATGATCCCGCGCCGGTAAAAAGTGCCGGCGATCATCGGGTTCCACGGCTTCGATTCATGTTCGCGGAACAGCGCCTGCGGCGTCAGCCCGAAGTGCAGGTCGCCGATCGAGATCACCTCCAGGCGATCGTCGAACAGCGCCACGCCCACCGAGCCACCGTCGATGGCGTAATCGCGATGCACGAACGCGTTCGCCAGCGCCTCGCGCAGAGCCTCGACCGGCAACAAAGGCGTGTCCTCCCGCTCCATCCGGCCAGGCACGATGCGCCCGGCCACCGGCAACGAGTCAATTAGGAAACGCTCCGCGCGACGCATCAAGGTGAAGGCGTTGCCGTGAAACTGGCGATTGTCGAGGAACTCGTCGCGCCGGACACCCTTGAAGCGCGCCACCTTGAGCAGCAATTGCGGGAAGTCCGGCCATTGCACCTCATCCTTGCAGAACAGCACGACCGCGGCGCGCGACACGCGCTCGTCGTCGACCAGCAACCCCAGCCCACGCAGGATTTCCAGCGGTTCGCGAGTACCGGGGTCATCCATCCGGCCCCGGCGGATGGACTCCTCCAGCGTCAGAACCATCTCGCGATGGTCGAGCCGGGAGGCGTCCCAACCCTCGGCGGGCCGATTCTCCCAGCGCCGGGTGGAGTGTATTTCCTCCAGCAGCAGGCGCTGGTACGTGTCACGCGGCATCGTCCGCGTCGTGTTCAGTACCCGCTCGTAGGCAACGCCACGAAACGCCACAGGCGCCCGCGCGCCGCGTGCCACGGTGAGCGCCAGTACATCTCTCGCCGCGCCGATGGCGACCCGATCTACAGCAGGAAACAGCGGCGGCTCAAATCCCTGAAACTCCCGGGCGAGCTCTTCGAGCGTGCGGCAGGCACGGTCTTTTTCGGCGGTCGACTTCTTAAACTCGACCGTCTCGGATT
>JANMVW010000159.1:0-6195 GCA_031393555.1 Acidobacteriota bacterium | reverse complement strand
TACAGGCGTCGCGTCATCGAAAACCTCACGCGCCGCGCGAAAAACCTCGGGTACCAACTCGTCCAAAACAGCGTCGCGAGTGAGGGAGTTTCTTAGGAAAAGGGGACTGTCCCCTATTCCTCGGCTTGTCGCGCTTCGCGGCGGTTGGCATAATCCGGGTTTCTCCGATGAGAAAGGAAGGGATCCATGGGTTCTTCCGCTTCTCGTGAAGCCATCAAGGCCATCCGGGATTGGGCGGTCTCCGAAGGCCGCGGCCTCAAGCGACCGGAGGTGACCCCGCAGACCTTCGGCAGCCTTGTGTTTAACGACGAGGTGCAAAGCGCCCGCCTCCCGAAGCCGGTCTACCGCGCGCTTCGTCGAACGATCACAAGAGGCGAGCCGCTGGCCCTCCCCGTTGCCGATGCGGTCGCCGCGGCGATGAAGGACTGGGCGGTTGAGCGCGGCGCAAGCCACTACACGCACTGGTTCCAGCCGATGACCGGCCTGACGGCGGAAAAGCACGATTCGTTCTACGCGCCGACTTCCGACGGGAAGGCCGTCGCCGAATTCTCGGGAAAAGAGCTGATCAAGGGCGAGCCCGACGCGTCGAGCTTCCCCTCCGGAGGCATGCGGTCGACGTTCGAGGCGCGCGGGTACACGGCCTGGGATCCGACCTCGCCGCCGTGGCTTTTGGAGAGCCCGAACGGGGCCACGCTCGTCATTCCCACGGCCTTCGTCAGCTGGACGGGTGAAGCGCTCGACAAAAAGACGCCGTTGCTGCGTTCGATGGAGGCGCTCTCGATCCAGGCGGTGCGCATCCTCAAGCTGTTCGGATCGAAGGCCGAAAGGGTCGTGGCGACGTGCGGGCCCGAGCAGGAGTACTTCCTGATCGACCGTCACTTCTTCTTCGCGCGCCCCGATCTGACGCTCGCCGGACGGACCCTCTTCGGCGCGAAGCCGCCGAAGGGCCAGGAGATGGAAGACCAGTACTTCGGGCACATCCCCGAGCGGGTCTTGGCCTTCATGATGGAAGTCGAGCAACAGCTCTACAAGGTCGGCGTCCCGGTCAAGACGCGGCACAACGAGGTCGCGCCCAGCCAGTACGAGGTCGCCCCGATCTTCGAAAACGCGAACGTGGCCACCGACCACCAGATGATGATGATGGAGGTGTTGAAACGCGTCGCGCCGAAGTACGGCATGGCGTGCCTGCTCCACGAGAAACCCTTCGCCGGCGTCAACGGGTCAGGGAAGCACCTCAACTGGTCGATGGCGGACGACGAGGGGAACAACCTGTTGAACCCCGGCGAGACGCCGCACGCGAACGTTCAGTTCCTGGTTTTTTGCTCGGCGGTTTTGCGGGCGGTGGACAAGTTCCAGGGACTGTTGCGCATGTCGATCGCCGCCGCGGGGAACGACCACCGCCTGGGCGCGAACGAGGCCCCTCCGGCCATCATCTCGGTCTTCCTCGGCGACATGCTCACCGACATTTTCGAACAAATCGAAAGGGGGGGCGCGACCGGGACCAAGCAGGGCGGCATCCTGCACACCGGCGTGTCGAGCCTGCCGCAGCTTCCCCGAGACGCTGGCGACCGCAATCGCACGTCGCCGTTCGCCTTCACCGGGAACAAGTTCGAATTCCGCGCGGTCGGCTCGGGCCAGTCGATCGCGTTCCCCAACATCTGTCTCAACGTCGCGGTCGCCGAGTCGCTCGACGTACTGGCGACGGAACTCGAAACCGCGGTCAAGGGGGGCGAGAAGCTCGACGATGCCGTGAGCCGGCTCCTCACCCGTCTCGTGAAGGAGCACAAGCGGATCATCTTCAACGGCAACGGGTACTCGCAAGAATGGCAGGACGAGGCCGCCAAGCGCGGGCTGCTGAACCACCGGAACACGGTGGACGCGTTTCCCGAGCTCGTGAAGCCGGACGTGCTCAAGACGTTTGAAAAGTACAAGGTCCTGAACGAGCGTGAGGTCCGCGCCCGCCTCGAGATCGCCATCGAGCAATACAACAAGGTGGTCAACATCGAGGGCCAGTCGATGACCCACCTCGCGCACCGTTACATCCTCCCCGCGGGGCTCGAGTATCAAAAGCGCGTGGCGGAATCCGTCGGGGCGACGAAGGCCGCGGGTGTGGACTGCGCGGAAGGCAAGAAGCTCCTCGAAGAGCTCTGCGGGTTGACGTGCGAGCTTCGGCGCCGCACCGAGGCGCTGCAGCACGCCCTCGATCATCATGGAAACGACTCGGCCGAAGCGCACGCGAAGCACTACCGCGACAAGGTCGTCCCGGCGATGGGCGCACTGCGCGAAACCGGAGACAAGCTAGAGACACTCGTCCCTCACGACGTGTGGCCCCTGCCCACCTACCGGGAGATGCTGTTCCTCAAGTAGGCCGCGACGGGTAGAACACAGCGTCGTCGTGGTTTTCCGCGTCCTCGGCTCCATGGCTTGACTCAGGCCCCCCGCCGCCGATATTGGCGGGGGGCCTCTTCAACAAGCGGAGCGTGGGGATGAAGTACCAATCGCAGCACGATCTGATCGATCCCGAAGTTCCGACTCCGCCGGCGAGCTTCACGTTCAAATCCGATGACGATTCCGAAATCCCAGGGGACGCCTACGTCATCGGCGAGGACGGGGAAGCGGTCGAAGAATCGGAAATTCAGGCCGCCATGGGAATGGAAGACGGCCCCAGTCGATGGGCCAAGCCGGCGGCGTTCGTGTTGGGCGCACTGTTCGTCGTCCTGACCGCATGGAACGTGAGCCGCTCCCTTCAAGGCTACCCAGTCCCGCCGAAACCCTCGCCATTCCGATCGAAACAGGCGCTTTACCTGGGGGTCATGAAGATCGATGCCTACCGCCGGGTGAACGGGGTCGTCCCGGATTCGCTCGCGGAAGCCGGCCTTCCCGAAGCGGACGTCTACGCCTATCAGCGCGTCAATCCGACACGCTACGTCCTCTCGTTCGGCAGCGGCGGCTCGAAACTTGAATACGACTCGAGCGAGCCGAAAGAGATGTTCTTCGGTTCGCCGAAGGACATGCTGACGATGGGAGACTCGAAATGAACGATCAAGCCACCCCAATCACCTCGCCGGAAGCGGCCGCGGGCCGCCGGTCGCGAGAGGCCGGGTTCAGCCTGCTCGAACTGCTGATCGTCTGCGCCGTGATCGGGATCATCGCGAACATCATGATCCCCGCGTTGTACTCGGCGCTGTATCGCGCCAAGGCGGCGAGGATCATGGAGGACTACAACCTGGTCCGCACCATGGCCAGCCAGTACTACGCGGACCGCAGCTACTACCCGCCCGACCAGGGTCCGGGGGTCGAGCCGCCCGGACTGACGTCTTACCTTCAGGGCCGCCTCGTCTGGACGCATCCGGACTATCAGTACGATTGGGAGCTCTGGGTCGACGCCTCCGGAAACCCGACCCAACCCGCGTCGGGCGTCCTCGTCGGTTTCAGCATCGTGACGACCGACGCCGCGCTTTCCGCGGCCGTGCACAAGCTCTACAAGGGCACCGTGCTCGACACGATCCCGAACCACACGACCTTCGTCATCGAGCCCTACCACTCCTGACGTCGTTCCCTCGTCGGCTCCGAGAAGTGGCGTATAACACGCCCCATGTTTCGACGTCTCCTACTGGTCACGATGACGGCGGCCTGGGCGTGCTCGGGCGTCCGGTCGACCGATCCTCCGGCGGCCGCGGGGAGTTTCGCTCCACGTTTTTCACAATCCGGGGATCGCGTTGTCTTGAGCTGGGTTGAGCCCGACGCCGCGGGCGTCCCCACCCTGCGGTTCGCTCGAAGAGACAACGACACCTGGGGTGCTCCGAAAACCGCGCTGCGAGACCCGCTCCTCGCGGCCGACTCGGCCGACATCCCGTCGGTCGTGCCTCTGGGCGACCGAGGCCTCGCCGCGCATTGGACGGTGAAACGCATCGGCTCCCCGCATGCGCGCGACCTTCTCGCTGCCGTGTCGAGAGACGACGGGGTGTCGTGGAGCCGGCCCGCCCGCCCGCACCACGACGACACCGCAAGCGGGCACGGCATGGCGACGATCCTCTCCACGGGTTCCGATGACGCCTTCGGCATCTGCTGGCTCGATGGCCGTTCCGGAGCGATGTCGGAATACGGGGAGGGTGGGACCTCTCTGTATTGGGCCGACTGGACGGGCGAGGGTTTCGGCCCGGAGGTCCTGCTCGATGAACGCGTATGCGATTGCTGCAAGACCTCGGCCGCACGAGAGCCGCAAGGGCCGGTCGTCGCCTATCGCGATCGCAGCGACGCGGATCGACGCGACATCGCCGTCGTCCGCCGGGACGCCGGCGTCTGGTCGGCGCCCAAGACGATGCGCGCGGACGGCTGGTCCCTCTCCGCATGCCCCACGAACGGACCGTCGATCGCGGCACGGGGCGACCGCGCGGTGGTCGCCTGGTTCACGGGCGCCGACGCGACGCCGTCCGTGTGGGCGACGCTCTCGACGGTTGGGGGGACAACGTTCGGAGCGGCGGTGCGCATCGACGGCGGCGCCCCGGTCGGACGCGTGGAAGCGACGATGCTGGGCGACGGATCGGCCGCGGTCGTCTGGCTCGAGCGCAAGGGCAAAAACGCCGAGGTCCGCGTGCGCCGTATCGCCGCGGAGGGCGGCCTGAGCGCTCCCGTGATCGTCGCGACGACCTCCCCGGCGCGTGCGTCGGGTTATCCGACCCTCGCGGCGAAAGGCCCGAACGACGTCCTCGTCGCCTGGATCGAGACGGGGGCTCCCGGCCGCGTGCGGGCAGCGGTCGTGACACTCCCCTAGGGCACGAAAACACCTTGCCCGGCAGGGGCGGGACACCGTAAGTCATCCTCTCGGCGTAGGCGGCGCTGAAAGTGTGCGCATGGGCTCGAAGGGGAATGCGATGAATACCGACGCGCTTGCGCGCCGTGGCTTCTTTTTGGTCGCCTGCTTTTCGGCTGCCTTGGGCTTCGCGCAGCTCGCCGCGGCGCCGCCTGGGAACGACCAGTGCGCCGGCGCCGAGCTCGTCACCCCGTCCGGCCCGTTCCCGTATCTCACGGCAGTCACCGACATCACCGACGCGACGACGACGGGGGATCCGAGCTCAGCGACGTGCGCGGACCTCCCCGGCCTTTCGCGAAGCGTCTGGTACAAGTTCGTCCCGGGGACCACGGCGCTCTACACGTTTTCGTCCTGTCAGGACGCGCCGACGGGGACGACGGTCCCCGACACGGTCATCGGGATCTACACGGGGACCTGCGGCAGCACCTTCACCGAGGTTGCCGGCGGCTGCGACGGGGACTCGTGCGGCGTTTCCGACCTTCAGGCGGTTGCCAAGAACGTCCAGCTCTTTTCGGGGACGACGTATTGGATCGCCGTGTGGCAGTACGGCGCCGCGGCTCCCGCGCCCGGGCAATCGTCCCTCCAGTTGCGGATCACGCAGAACCTGACGCCGGAAAACGACACCTGTGCCAACCCCACCGCTCTCCCCCTCAACGGTATCGGAGCGGGCACGAACAATCTGGCCGCGTTGAACTACAGCGTCTCGTCGCCGGCCGCCGCCTGCTACCCCGGAGTCGGTCAAGCGACTCCGTTGAACGCCGCGCCGGGACCGGAGACGGTCTGGTCGTTCACGCCTCCCACGACCGACACGTACTCGTTCAAGGCGCAAGTCACCCAGGGAAGCGGCAACATCGTTTTGTACACCTCGGCGACCTGCCCGACGCCCGGCACTCTCGCGTGCGATGCCTCGCTTTCCGCCGCCAGCAGAAACGGGTTGAGCAGCACTTGGGTCTCCTCCGAAGAGGTCGTCTGCCAGAGCCTCACCGCCGGGACACCGATCTACGCGTTCGTGGACCAGACCGAGACCTTCCTGAACATCGGCGCGTACACGATCGAGGCGAGCCGATGCGTGAGGGAAATCGAACCGAACAACACGCCCGCGCAGGCGGGCTCCCTCTCGTGCCCGGTTACTGGGTCGATCGGCGTGGCCGCCGACCAGGACTTCTACACGCTGGGTGCTCCGCCGATCGGGAGTACCGTCTTTGCGATGGCCGACGGCATTCCCTCGGGACCGAACAACAGCTTCGACCTGCGGGTCACGACGAGCAACGACACGCTCGAGTACGACTCCGGCAACAACGCTCCCGCGTTCGGCGATTTCTCGTCGAACGTCGCCGGGACGAAGCTGACCGGCGCGGCGTCGTACTTGCGGGTCAACTACA
>JANMVW010000141.1:0-9501 GCA_031393555.1 Acidobacteriota bacterium | reverse complement strand
CGAAAATCACCCCGCCGCGGCCCGCCGGAACGACCTCGGCGAGGCCGGCGTCGGCGAGCGCGAGCCGCGCGGCGATCACGGCATGCGCGGCCAACGTGCTCAGCCACGGTAGCTCGCGTTCGTCGAAATGCTCCTCGAGCGCGAGCGGCGGGATCTCCCCCCCGATGCGCGACGGGAAGCGTGACGCGTCAAACCCGCGGATGGGCCCGATGGCGGAGCGGCCCGAAAACAACCCGTCGCGAAGCGCGGCGCTCCCGAGCCCGTACGGCGTCACCGCCCCGATGCCGCTGATGAAGACCCGACGTCCGTTCATCCGTCCTTTATAACTCGACCTCGTGTGGTGAGTCCGGAGTCCATCATCAGCTTGGCCGCCGGTTACTTGTAGGTCGCCAGGTTGTTCTGGAAAGGGTCGGGCTTGATCGTGCCGGGCTTGGTCGGCAGTAGGAATTCGAATTGTTTTTCCGGCTGATCCGCGAAGACGACGCGCGCCTCGGGCTTGCCCGCGTTGTCCCAAACGAGGGGCACGAGCAACTTCTTGAATCCGTCTCCGGGGGTCTGTCGGATGACCCCAAAAAGCCGGAATTGGCCGTTCGCCGCCGGGTCCACATGCTGTTCGACGTCGACGGCGGCGTTGCCGCGCCGGCGCACCCACTGGTCGAAGTACCACTGCATGTCCATCTGGACGATGTCGGAGACAGCCTTCGCGTAGGCGTCCGTCGTCGTGGGGCCAAAGTTGGCGCCGTCGAGCACCTTCTTGGTCGCGGCGAAGAATCGATCGTTGCCGATCGACGTGCGCAGCATGTGGAGCACCAGCGGGCCGCGGCTGTACAGTAGGCACCGGCGTTCGATGCCGCCGCTCTCCCCCGCCAAGGTGCTGGCCATTGAGATCGGCGCGACGTTTGCGCAGAGCCTGTCGTCCGAGCGCCATTCCGCGAGCATTCGGTTGAATCCGACCACCGTCTTGTCGTTGGTCGCCATCGCCGCCATGGCCAATCCGGAAAAATACTCGGCGAAGGACTCGTCAAGCCACTGCTCCGAGGAATCCCGTCCCCAGGCTTTGTGACCGAAACACTGATGCGCGATCTCGTGAGCCAAGCGTGCGTTGATGCCGCGGCTCAGGTACTCGGTGATGACGTTTTCGCGAGCCTTGTACGCCTCCGACGTGAGCAGCACGATGCCCGATGGCGAGATTCCAAACCCGTACTCGGGGATCTCGACGACGTCGAGCTCCTCCGCCGGCATCGGCCCCAAGATCCCCGCGTAGAACTTCACCAACGCGGCCGTCAGCTTTGGGAGGTTGTCGAGGACGTTCTTGCGCGCCATCGCGTAGGCGTGCACGCGCACGGTGAGCCCGTCGATCGTCTCTTCCCGCGTAACGTACTTGCCTGCGAGAACGGCGATGAGATGCGAAGCGTGATCGCCCCGCGATTCGACGACGATGCGGTCGCCTTCTTCTTTGAACAGCGTCTCCTTGCCCGATGCCACCGGGCGCCAAGGCGCTTTCGTCTTCACCTTGATCGTGTAGGCAAACTGCTCCCCGCCCCAGCTCAGGGGGGACGGAAACCATGACTCGGCGTGGAAGATGAAGTAGTTGTCGGTATGGCGGTCGTTCATATCCAAGAACACGTCGCCGAACGTGTCGACGCGAATCGAGACGTCCGAATCAATGGCCGTCGTCGGTGGAATCTCGACGAGCAGCTCGTTGTAGCGGTGCGCGAACGGAAGCTCCTTCCCGGCGTCGTCGGCGACGGTCCTCACCAAAAGGGTGTTCTTCGCAGAACTCCAGGAGGTCGCGTCGGGGTCGCGATTGTTGAGCAGCGCAAGGGTCAGCACGCGCGTACCCCCGCCGTGCACGCGAAACGTCAGGTCGCTCGCAATCGATCCGCTCTTGTTGTCCGCCGTCTCCAGCGTGATATTCGCCCGCGTCAGTGTCGTCCAGGAGTCCCGGTCGCGGGTCCAGCCGGGAATCGCTTGATAGCTCAACGTCTGCGTAAACCGAACGGCGTAATCCGCAAGCTTTCGGAAGTTGAAGAGATGCTCCCGGCCATCGACGATCTCGTCGTAAACGTAGCCGACGCGCTCGAGCCCACCCTGGAACTCGACGTACACGAACCGGCCCTTGCCGTTCAAGCGCGCGCCGGCGACGCGAAAATCGAACTCGGGATAGCTGCTCAAGGCAGCGCCCAACAGGTCGGTGAAATCGCTCCCGGCCGGCGGCGCGCCGGTCGCTTCGCCACCCGAAGAGTCGTCCCAGATCTCCGAGAACACCGGATCCGAAAACAAGACGAGCACTTTCGAGAAGCGGTCGGTGACGCCGTTGTCCGCGGCCCGCAGAGATTTCGCCACGCGGTCGAGATTGGCCGCGAAACTCGCCCGGTCTTCGGCGCCGGAGACGGCGTAGCGGTACCCCCCGGCACCGCTGAGGTAGAAACCGAGAACCCGTCCTGATTTCCCGACGACCGGCGTCGCCGTCGCGTCTTTGATCGAGAGCTCGAGGTGGCCGAGCTTTGCGGTGCTGTCACTGACGTGTCTCCCCTTCGCCGCAAGCAAAAGGGTCTTGCAATCGTCGAGAATCGACTCGAGCCCCGGAGAGGCGGCGGGCTCTTGCGCGGAAGCGGCGGTGACGACCGTAGCCGTGACGGCCACCATGAGAGAAAGGAGACCCAAGCGCCGGCGCCTCGTCATGAGCGTGTTCCCCCTAGAGTCCACGGAGCCTATCGCGGCCGCCAAGGGAAGGGCAACCCCCGCAATGGACCGCCGGGGTCCGCGCTCGCTTGCACGACGGGTTTCGCCCGACGGCGGCCTACGCGTCGACGAAACGCACGTCGCGCATCGGGTAGTGCTTTCGGTTCAAGGTCCAGAGGCGAAGGTCTGTCGTCCCGTCGATGACGATGTCGCCCGCCGCGGGCCTCGAGCGCCAACAGCGCCGCGACGATCGCTTTGCGACCGCGAAGCACCTCGATGACCACGTCCGAGTCGAGAAGAACCCCCGTCAGCTCGGGCGGAGACGCTTCGACCGTGTACCGCGCCGCAGTTGCCTCACGTGCACGCCGGCGGCCGGAGGCTCGCTTCGGTCCTTCCACAGTCCCGCGATCGCCTTCAGCGAGCACTCGCGCTCATCCTCGCGATCGGCGCCGTAGGCTTTGGTGAGGGCCTCCCGCACGAGGTCCGACAGCGAGCGGCCCTGGCGTTGAGCCACTGCCGTGAGGCGCGCGTGCTTCGCATCGTCGATGTAGATCTCGGTTCGTTTCATGCAACGCCTATCGTTCGCGCTAACCGGCACGCCCCGCGGCGCGGCGCTTGCCTCGCGAAGCGCGTGCCGCAGGCGTGCGTCGGGTTGAGTGGGTTGTCAGACGCCGCGTCGACTCTGACACCGCAAGGAGTGACCGTAGCGCCTCATTCACGGCCGCGGAATCGCGAAACGCTTTGGCGACATCGGGCTCGAGGACCACCACATTCGCGCCTTCTTTAAGAACGCGTCGGTAGTACTTGCCTCGAACCGCCTTCGAGTAGTCGAAGTCATATTCGGGACGCATGTCGTCCGACTCGGGCTTTGCCTTAGCTTTCATGGCGCTCCCTCTCACGATTCGTGGCAAGTCGTGCGCTGATCACGCGCACAGAGCGTGCACGTTCAGTATGGCATACGACGAGGAGTCGCCCGGCGGCCGAGAAGCCTATGGTAATCAGGCGTCGCTCACCCTCCGAAGGCTCTGAGTCGACGAACGTGGCAGCCAAGGGATCGTGGAAGACAGTAAGCGACTCCTCGAAGGCGACGCCGTGTTTCTTGCGGTTGGACTCGGCCTTGGCGGCATCCCACTGAAAGCGCATTCAGATCATCCTTCGAAGATCGCCTCGAGTGGAATCGCCAAACCCGGAAGAACATCCTCTCCGCCCAGTGTGTCGTGCAGTTCGAGCCGACGCGGGGCGAGGAGCGTCCGGTAGGTCGTCACCGACTCCCGCTCGGGATCAACAACCCAGACCATACGCGCCCCCGCGGCGAGGTAATCGGCGACCTTGGCATGCAACTCCTCGCGACGATCTGACATGGAGAGAATCTCGACGGCAAGGTCCGGTGCCCCGGAAAAGAGCCGGGCGTCGTCGAGGTTTGAGAGGCGCTCTCGGGAGACGAACGAGAGGTCGGGTCCTCGTACGGTGTCGGGATCGCGCGCCAAAACGTAGCCGGTTACCCCGAACACCTCCCCGAGTCCCTGAGCCTCGACGGAATCTCCGAGCAAGCGTCGGAGCCGTCTGACGGTTCTGTCACGGCGCGGCGTCGGGAATGGCTCGGCGACGATCACGCCGGCGACGAGTTCGTGCCGGCAACTGTCGTCCGCCACATTCAACAGGTCGGCTTCGGTCATGTAGCGCTTCGACATCGGCGTTCCCATGAGCCGAAGATACCGCGCTTCCGGCGACGTCGCGGCGAATTTGCGCGTCGTGATGGTTGCCGACCGACAACCCCCGTGTCACCGCGTCGCCCTAGGTCGCGTCCTTGTGCACGCCCTTCACCGCGCGCCCGCTGGGATCCGCGTTCGCCTTGAACGACGGGTCCCACTCGAGGGCGGCGGCCGAGGAGCACGCGACGCTGGGGCCGTAGGGGACGCACGCGGCGGCTGACGGATGCGGGAAGAGCTCTTCGAAGATGGCGCGGTAGACGTAGCTCTCCTTCGTCAACGGCGTGCCGACGGGGAAACGCCCCGCCGCGTCCGCCATCTGGCCATCGGTGACGCGCGCCTCGGCGTGGGCCTTCAGCGAGTCGATCCACGAGTAACCGACGCCGTCCGAGAACTGTTCCTTCTGGCGCCAGAGGATCTCGTCGGGTAGGGCGCCGTGGAACGCCTCGCGCAGGATCCTCTTCTCGATGCCGCCTTGGCCTACCATTTTGTGCCGCGCGGGGATACGCATCGCGACGTCCAAGAAGCGCGTGTCGAGGAAAGGGACGCGGGCTTCGATGCCCCACGCGGCCATCGACTTGTTCGCGCGCAGGCAGTCGTATAGGTGGAGCAGGTCGAGCTTGCGCACCAGCTCTTCGTGGAAGGCGCGCGCTGACGGTGCTTTGTGGAAGTAGAGGTAGCCGCCGAAGATCTCGTCGGAGCCCTCGCCCGAGAGCACCATCTTGACGCCGGTCGCCCGGATGCGGCGGGCCATCAGGTACATCGGCGTCGAGGCGCGCACGGAAGTCGTGTCGAACGACTCGATGTGCCAGATGACGTCGCGCAGCGCGTCGAGCCCCTCTTGCACCGTGAACTCGAAGCCGTGGTGGACCGTGCCGATCCCTTCGGCGGCACGTTTGGCCGCGACGAGGTCGGGCGAGCCGGCGAGACCGATTGCGAACGAGTGCAGGCGCGGCCACCACGCGGCCTCGGCGTCTCCCGACTCGACGCGTTTGCCTGCGTAGAGGGAGGCCAGCGCGCCGATCACGGAGGAATCCAATCCACCCGACAGAAGCACGCCGTAGGGGACGTCGGTCATCAGGTGGGAGTGCACGGCGTCCGCCAACGCCTCTCGGATTTCGGCGGGATCGAGCTCGCGGTCGGGGACGGCGTCGAAGTCGAACCAGTCGCGAGTCCAGTAGCGCACCGGCTT
The DNA here is from genome assembly GCA_031393555.1 of Acidobacteriota bacterium. GTDB lineage: Bacteria > Acidobacteriota > Polarisedimenticolia > Polarisedimenticolales > DASRJG01 > DASRJG01. Next base: position 3,915 of record JANMVW010000141.1, on the reverse strand, counting down.
CGGATCGCGGCGGGTCTGGTAGTGGCCGGGGGGGAACTCCTCGATGCTGTCGCAGATGGTGACCAGCGCCTTGAGCTCGGAGGCCACCGCGAGCGATCCGTCTTTTCGCCTACCGACGTAGAGCGGAATGATCCCGATCGGATCGCGCGCGATCAGCCAGTCGTCCTTCGCCGCGTCGTAGAGGGCGAACGCGAACATCCCGCGCAGTCGCGGGAGCAGGCGCGGCCCTTCTTGCGCATAGAGCGGCAGGATGACCTCGCAGTCGGAGTCGGTCCGGAAGGCTTTGGGAGCGGCGATCTCGGCGCGCAGCTCGTGGTGGTTGTAGATCTCGCCATTGACGGCCAGGACGAGATTGCCGTCGACCGACTGCAGCGGCTGAGCGCCGTGGAGGACGTCCACGATGGCGAGCCGCTCGTGGGCCACCACCGCGCGATCGTTCGACCACATCCCGCTCCAGTCGGGTCCGCGGTGGCGTAAGAGCCGCGCCTGCTTGAGCGCGAGGTCGCGCGCGGCGGGAGAGGCGTCCTTCTCGAGGTTGAAGAGGCAGAAGATTCCACACATGGGGCGGGATGATAGCGCGTGGGAAAAAGTGCACCCCGCCGCGTGGGGAAGGGGGATACGCGGCGGGGTGGCGCGCCGACTTGCGCGCTTGTCAGTTCCTCGAAGCGGTCAGCGGGTTCCGGCCGCGGCGACTATCGCCGCGACGGGCGTCGCCGACGCGACACCCAACCGGTGGCGATTGCTCGCCTGCCAGGCCTCGTCCTGGCGTTTCAAACGGAAGGCGACGCTCCGTCCCGACGACGGCAGGGTGTAGCCGATCAACTCGAGGTTGCCCTCCGCGTCGCGAGTGAACAGGATCTGCGGTGCGTCCATCGTGGCGGTCTCGGCTCGTCGTCGGCTGCTGACGAACAGGCCGATGGTCGACCCTCCGACGAGTATCCGATGGAAGTTGTCCACGGGAGAGTATTTGCCGCCATCGCAAAGCGTCAGCACGCCGGCCGGATGGGTCAGCCCATCCGGAAGACGGAACGGCGCGTCCACGCGTGCGGTCACGCATTCTCCCGAAGGAGCGGCCAGAGCGGGCGGTGTCGTTGTCATTGTCACGGCGACGATTACGGTCAACACCACCAGCAGAATCGGATCCGGTCCCCCGACGAAGGTCGTTCTGTTCATTGCGTGCCTCCTCACCGGCTCGATCGCGACCCGTGCCCGGGACCTCACGACGCGCCGCGGCATCACCTATCGCAACTTCGGGACCGCCAGGCCAAGCTGCGGTACGGCCACCGCAAGTTGTTGCATCGAATGGAATTCGGGGTGCCACGCGGTCGACCGCCTGGCTTTAGGTGTGTCTCATTTGCGAGACGAAATTTTCGACTAGTTTCTCTTAATCGTTGATAAATAGGCGTTTAGTATCGATAACCAATCAGGCTTGCACTGTGTCCCGATACCGAGACAGTTTTCGACGATTCATCGCTCGAAACGGAGCTCTCGGGCGCAGAATCACGTCGTGACGTCGAAGGAAGTTCCCGGCGACCGCTACCTGATGAAACGGATCCTCGGCGAAGGAGGAGCCGGACGCGTTTGGCTCGTCGAGGATCGGCACCGTCCCGGCGAGGAGCTGGCGCTCAAGGAGTTGGCACCGGCCGGAGCAGCGCAGCACGAGGACGCCTTCCGTCGTGAGTTCGCGACTCTTGCGTGTCTCCACCATCCCAATCTCGTCGACGTGGATGAGTTCGACACGTCGCCGGATTCCGGGTTGCCTCGCTTCACACTCGAGTTCATCAAAGGGCGGGACATCGTCGAGGCCGTGCGGCACGAAGGGCCCGGGATCTTCCTCGACCTGACGGTCGAAGCGCTGCGCGCTCTGGCGTTTCTCCACGAGTTCGAGCTCATCCATCGGGATCTCAAACCCGGAAACCTGCTGGTTCGCGACACGCCGAAGCTCGGTTGCCGGCTGGTGATTGTCGACTTCGGCCTTTCGCTCTCGGCGAAAGACCAACCCGCGGAGGCGTTTCGCGCCGCCGGGACGCTCCCCTACGTGGCGCCCGAGCTTCTCGCCAATCGCGCGGCGAGCCACCGCTCGGATCTTTACGCGCTCGGTGCGGTCCTTCACCAAATCATTTTCGGCTTGCCGCCTTCGAGCGGGAATGAGGGCGGCTCGAACGATGCGGTTTTGGATCTGGTCCACACGCCAAGGACGTTGCCCCCGCTCCCGCCGGGTTATCCCGCCGCGCTCCCGGGGTGGCTCTCGGAGCTTTTGTCGTCGGAACCGGAGCGGCGGCCGGCGAGTGCGGCCGAGGCGCTCGCTCGCCTCAACGAGGCCTGCGGCACGCAATACCCCGCGGAGACCCCAACGACCCGCACGGCGCGCCTGCTGTCCGGTCCCCCCGCCGAGCGTGAGGCGAGTCTCGCTCAGATCCGCGAGGGGCTCGACCCGTCGGCCGGGCCGCGGTTGGTTTGGGTTTGCGGCGGCCCCGGCTCGGGGAAGTCCCGGATCCTCCGTTGGCTCGAGGCCGAGGCGATCCTGCGAGGATGGAACGTGGTGTCCGTATTCGGGCGCCTGCATCACCGCCTCACCGAATTGCGTGACGCGGCGCGCAAAGGCCCGACGCTCGTCCTGCTCGACGAGGTGCACACCGCCGGCGCCGAGACGCTGGAACTGCTGACACGCGTGGCGCGGGAGGCTGATGCCCCGCCCTTGCAGGTCGTGGCCGCGCTGCGCGTCGACGCCATCGCGCATCCCGCGCTGCGCGAGTTGCTGCTCGCGACCGGCACCGTCCCGACGCTGCGGCGCGTGGACCTGGGCCGGATCGACGCCGATGGCGTCCGGGCCATGGCGTGCCGCGCAACCGGGGGACTCGTTTCCGACGAGCGGGTGTCTTGGCTGCTCACGGCGTGCGAGGGATCGCCCGCGCTGGCGGAGTCCCTGCTCGTCGACGGGGCCTGGGAGCGCGGGGGACGAGCCCGAGCGCCGGCCGGTGGCGCGCCGGTTCCGTGGACGCGGCTCTCGCTGATCTCCGCATCCGCCAAGACATGGCTCGAGAGCATCGCCGTCTTGCGGAGAGGCGTGAGGGATGCGCATGCGGCGTCACTTTCTGGGCTGGACCCCGCATCGGCGCGCGCCGCGTCCGACGAGGCCGCCGCGGCCGGCCTGGCCTACAGGAAAGAGGGACGCTGGTTCTTAGACAGCAGCGCGCTGGTCGAGCAGCTGCTCTCGCAGCTGGATTCCGGTCGCCGGATCGCCTTGCACCGCGCCGCGGCCGAATTGCTCGAGTCCCACCCCGGAGAGGACGCGGACTTGTCGCTGATCGCCACGCTCTGGGCCGGCGCGGCGGAGGTCCCTCGCGCGATGGCCGCGGCGGTTGGCGCGGCCGAGGCGCGGGACCGCGCGGGCGATCCGGTGGGGGCGGCGTCCTGTTACGCCGATGCGCTCCGTCTTCTCGGGAGAGGCCGGAAGGGTCGGTGCGCGCTCCGGGGCAAGCAAGCCGAGGCGCTCGTGCGGTCCGGGATGTACGCCGCGGCCGCGCGCGCCGCGGGAGCCGCGGTGCGGCTTGCGCAAGACGAGGGCGCGCGTGCCGAAGCACTCGGGTTGCAAGCGTTTGCCCTCGTGCAAACGGGGCGTTTCCAGCGGGCCCTCACCGTCGCTGCCGAGGCCGCGCGACGCGCGGTGGCCTCGGGAAACCTCGTCCGGCTCGCCCAGGCGCGCAGGATCGCGGGGGTGGGACTCGGCCGGCTCGGCCGCGAAGCGGAGGCGATTCCCGTCCTCGAAGAGGCGCGGCGGCTGTTCCAACAGCAGGCCGATGCGCGAGGCGAAGCCGACACGCTCCATACGCTCGCGGCGTGCCGCGCGCGGCTTCGCGATCCCGCGGCCGAAAACGACTTCATCGAGGCCATCGAGCTTTACCGGAGGATCGC
>JANMVW010000061.1:0-7412 GCA_031393555.1 Acidobacteriota bacterium | reverse complement strand
GAGCGTGCACGTACCGGTCGTGAAGTTCGCCTTGTAGACACCTTGGCCCGTGAAGTACCCCCCCAGCCAAGCGATGGCGCCGCCGGGATCCGCGACGATGCCGTAAGTCCCGGGGCAGGCGACCGACTGAACGGCGAGCGTGTTGATGTTGATGCGTTTCGTCCCGCTCGCGCTCGAGTTGGAGACGAGTACGTAGTCGCCGCCGGTGGCCGACGAGTAGGGGTTTCCACCGACTGTCAGCGTCGCCTCGAGCGCATAGGGCGGGTTCGGGTTGTACCGGTACATCTTCCCGTCCGTGAAGGTGGCGGCCCAGATCTTGCCGTTCTTGTCGACCGCGACCGAGCGCAGGTAGGTGTTGTTCACTCCAACCGAGAACGTCGTCAGGACGCACTCGTCGTTCTGGCCGAGAAACTCGGTCGGAGATGTCACGTCGATGATGCCGTCGTTGTTCGTGTCGACCGACGTCTGGATCACGTTGTCGTTGTTCCGGTCGACGCACCGGGACAGGTCGCCCGCAATCCTCGTCAATGTCCCTTGGTGGCCGAAGGCGCGGTTGACGATCCATGCGTCGCCGTTCGCGTCGACCGCGACGCGGCCGGGACAGTTTCCGATGCTGGCGAAATCGCAATATTCTCGCGCGGGGCGGGCGCCCGACGGGTTGCCGCCGACGGTCACGAGGACGGAGTCGTAGCGCGCGGTCTGCTTCCCGGTGAGCGTATTCATGCGGACCACGTAGCCGTAGAGGTAGTTCGTGGCCCAGACAGTGTGCGAGCCCGACACGACGGTCGGCCCGAGGACGAGTTGGTCGGCTGGGTTGTGAACGACGTTGTTCAGGTTCCCCGTGTCGAAATCCGGATCGAGGGTGAACGTCTTGCTCTGCGCAAGCGTCGGGCTGGAACCGAGAAGTAACACGCTTCCGACCACAGCAAGCGCAGCGCACACCCGTCGCATCCGTATCATCATTCTTACCCCCCGGTGACGTGGCACCCCGAAACGAGAAAAAGCCAAAGTTCTTATACGCCACGATCCGTCGCGACGCCATGTCGTTTGATCACCGGCGTCCCGGTCGTCGGGGCCAGCTTCATCATTATTGCGGGACACCTCAGGGGATTGACCGCCGCTCGTCGATCGGCGCGGTCGAAATCTCCCGCCCATCGACTCGGGCGACCTCTCGGCGCCGGCCCGAGACGTGGACGAGGGAGCGACCCCCATCCTGCGAGGTGAGCTCGATCTTCACCTCTCGCGAGGTCACCTTTGCGGCATCGCGAGCGTCGATCTCGTCGATCGGGATGTCGCTCAATCGCTTCATCCGCCCGGCCGAGAACGTAATCGGAACGAGGGCCCCTCCGCTCCAGTTTCCCGCTGCACGCACCCAGCGTGTCGTGAGGAGGAGGACGCCGTCGTCCCCCCCAGGCACAACCGCCGCCGAAACGACCCCATCGACCGCGAGCGCTGTGACCTTTCCGTCACGCACGAGGACCACGGGACACGGGCCGGTCGCGCAGGGTTCGAATCCCACGATGGCGCCGCTTGGCAGGCGGACCCGCCGGAGCAATTTGGGGCACCGCGTGCGCCGCGCCGCCTCGGGCAGAGACACGTCCCGGCCGATCCGCTCGCAGATCCAACTCGTCGCGGCAACCGTGATTTCCGTGCCCAGATCCACCAGGAAGGCGTACATGATCGCGTCGCCGGAGGCCCACCGCACCTCCGCCATCGGGCCTTCACGCTCGCCCATTCGATCGCCCATCCTCGCTCGCCACTTCATCTTCATAGGGGGGAGGGGTCTGACCACCTCGAGTAGTTCGCCCGTATGAGCGATCTCGGCAGCGGCCTCGTCGTCCTCAAGTTCGTTCAGGAGCGGCGCTTCAGGGGATCGGACGACGGTCACCAGCTCGGTCGGAGGCGTCTGGGACGGACGAGGCGGCGGACTTCCCGAAGCGCGGGATACGAAGCCGATCAACAGGAGGAAACTGAGGCAGCATCTCATGGCGCGACGATATCATCGCATTGTAGGGAATCGGCGGAGTCGTTGCGGCGTCCTTGGAGCCCGCTGTGGCGAGAGTCGAAAACGCCGGCAACACCGTTCCCACGGTTAAAGCGATGGCAGCGCGATTCAGGGACAGGCTCCCAAGAAGGCTCACATCCATCGTTTGAACGGCCCAAGCATCGTCCGCTTTATCCGCAGCCGCGCCGGCAGCTCGCGCAGCGTCTGCGATGTGACTTGCACGTTGTCCGGATGCCGCCGCGACTCTTCGAAGATCGCGAGCGCCGGCCGGACGGCCGCGGGATCGCGGCTGGCCAGCATCGCCTCGGCCAAGCGATCGTGCGCGGCGTGCTCGAAGTTGTAACTGCCAAAGGCCACGAAGGAATCGTCGGTCACGACGAGTTTCGAGTGCTCGCCATGCCGGTTTTCGTGCACGCGTACCCCCGCACGCAGCAACCGCCGGTAGTGGGCGGCCGCGGCGATCCACGCCAGCTCGGTGGCGGGAAGCGCGTCCCGATGCGAGTGATGAATCTCAACGCTGACGCCGCGTCGCGCCGCCGCAACGAGCGCCGCCATCAACGGCTCGACGGGCTTGAAGTAGAGGCTGGTGATGGCGATCGATGATTGGGCCTCGGCGATCATTTGCACGAGACGGTCGGTGACGACGTTGGGTCCGCGCCATCCCAGCGGGCCGGCGGCGCCCTGCAGCAGGTTGGGGTTGCACAACCAGTAGTCGAGGACGATGGCGCCGTCGGCGGAACCGGCGACGGTGCGCAGGTGATCGAGGTGCGACCCCTCCACCGACCCGCCGATCTCCCGGTAGCTTTCGAGAAGTGTGGGCACCACCGGACCGCGGAGCGCTACGGCGTACTCGTTCCAGCCTTCGAACGACATCCGGGTGACGTTGCTGCTGCAAAACAGGGCCTCGCCCGCTTCGGACACCTGGATCTTCACGTGCTGGCCGCCGCCCAACCACCGTTGCAGTCGATGCCCAGGACGATAGATGGTCACGACCGCGCCCCCGCGCTGGAGGGCGTCCAGCCGGGACGCGAGCGCCGACCGGCTCTCGTTGGACATCAGGGTGCCGCCGAGGCGCTGGCCGAATCCGTCGATCAACAGGTTCACGGCCACGCCGCGCCCCTGCGCCGCATCGAGTGCGTCGAGCAACGCGACGCCGTACTCGTCGTACTCGATGTAGTAGGTGGACAGATACAAAAACGCCGTCGCCTCGCGAATCATCGCGAGGCGGCGCGCCCATTCGTCGGCGCGATTCCACAGGGGCAGCAGCGCGCTGGCGGTCACCATCTGTGCGTTGCGGCTACAGCCGATAGCCGCCCGCGACGTCAAGATTGACGCCGGTGACGTAGGTGGCCTCGAGCAGGTACAACACGGCCTGGGAGATATCTTCGAGCGCGCCCGCGCGCCCGAGGGGCACCCACCGGCCGATCTCTTCCAGCGGCGGAAGGTCGATCGAGTTCTCCAGCTGGCCGGGCGAGACCATGTTCACGCGGATGTTCCGCTCCGCATACGCGGCGGCAAGCGAGCGCGTGAGCGCCAGCAGGCCGGTCTTGCTGACGTAATAGTCGACGCCTTGCACGTTCGCCCGCGTGCCTTCGAGGCCGGCCGTCCCGATGTTGACGATGCTGCTCCCCGGGCGCATCAGCGCTTGCGCGTGAAAGCAGCAGTAGTACGCGCCGGAGAGGTTGGTGGCCAGCGTCTGGTCCCAGACCCCAGGATCGAGTTGGCTCACGTGCTGCGGGTTGTAGTTGCCCACGTTGTTCACGAGCAGATCGACGCGGCCCTCGCGCGCCCCGATATCCGCAAAGACCGCCGCGACGTCCGCGTTGACGCCCACGTCCGCGGCGAGCACCCGCGCGCGGCGGCCGGTGTCGACGATGTCCTGCGCGAGCGCGCGCGCGTCGTCGTCGGACTCGCGATACAAGATCACCACGTCGTACCCGCGCGCGGCCAGAACCGTGCACAGGTGCCCGCCCAGCCGGCGCGCTCCGCCGGTCACGACGGCCAGAGGGGTCGCGGCTTTCGCTGTGTCGGGCTGGGTCATCGCCGGGTGCGCTCCACGCGCACGAACGAACACGCCGCCGCGGGTACGGCGGCGGGCTTGCGAATCTCGAGCCGCACGGTCTGAACGGGTGCCAGCTGCGCCAGGAGCAGGGCTGCGGTGTCTTCCGCCATCGTTTCGATCAGCTGAAACGCGCGGTGCTGAACGAACGCGGTCACGCTCTGGGCCACCGCGGCGTAGTCCACCGCGTCGCCGATCGACTCCGAGCCCGCGGCGGCGGCGAAGTCGTAGTCCAGCTCGATGTCCACGATCACGGTCTGAGGCGTCTGCCGCTCGTGATCGAAGATGCCGATGATGCAGTCGATCTTCAGGCTCTTGAGTCCGGCCGTGCCGATCATCGTCTCGCCTCCCGAAGCTCAGGCCTCCGCGCGATCCAGATCTGTTCGTGCGCCGTGGCGTCGGCGTATGGCGTGCGGTCGAAATCGCCGTAGCAGGCCTCGATCGTGAAACCTGCCGCAAGAAGCAACTCGCGCGCCTGCGACGGTGTCAGCCAGCTCAAACTGAGTCGACGGTAGCGGCGCCGCCGCACCACGCCTTCGGCGTCGAGCTCGTCTTCCCAGGTGACAACCCGAATCGATTGCGCCGGCTCGTCAACCAGCGACGTCACCCACAACAGCGCCTCCGCGCCGGCCGCGGTGCGATACTCCGCGCGCAGTTGCACCGTCCGCATGTGCGCCATCAACTCGGGCGTCATCACGAAATCATCGAAGATGAAGCGCCCGCCGGGTCGAAGCTGGGAGTAAACGTGAGCGATCGCGCCGCGTTTGTCCTCGAGGGTCGGCAGGTGGCCGAGGCTGTGGTAAGGCAGTGCGATGAGCGCCGCGGGGGTGTGCAGTTCGAAGCCGCGGAAATCCGCCCGCATCAGGGTGAGCCGTTCGAGCACGCCGGCGTTTTCGGCGCGGCGCCGGCAGAGGTCGAGCATCGCCTGCGAGAGATCGACGCCGATGACGGCTCGCCCACGAGCCGCGGCCTGTACGGCGATGCGGCCGTCTCCGACGCCCAATTCCACAACGGGTCCGTCGGTCTTTGCGTACGCATCCAGGTAGAACGGGAGGTTGGCGCGCGTTGACCCTGCCGTGTCGGTCCAGACGGCATAGATTTCGGCGAAGCTGTCGTACTCAGGGGTGTTCATCTTGAGGGCCGCATTCTATATCCTGGCCCCGCCGACCCAAGGCTCGAGGTGAGGTCAGAGCCGATCAGAAATCGGGAGGACGGATGAGCCGGATCTCGATACGCAGGGTCACCGTCGTGCTCGTCGGGGCGACGGTTTGTTTTGCGGTGCTGGGGCTCGTCACGCAGCTCCGAGCTCCCGGCGAGACCGAACTGGGTACATGGGCCCACGTGTTCGATCTCGACGACGAAGGGACGCTTCCGGCCTGGTTCCAGACGGCCATGATGCTCGCGAGCGGAACGCTCCTCTGGAAAATCGGGAGCTCCCGCGCGCCGGGCGATCGGTTTTCGCGTCACTGGAAATTTCTCGCGGGGGTTTTCGTCTACCTCTCGGCGGACGAAAACGCGAGCCTCCACGAGACGCTGGGCTTCTGGCTCTCGGAGCACTTCGGCTGGGAAAGCTCGTTGGGAGTCTACGTCTGGCTCATCCCGGCTCTCACCCTGCTCGCGGGGCTCGTGATCGCCTCGTGGAAGTTCCTCCGGCATCTTCCTTCGCAAACTCGGCGGACGATGGTGATCGCGGCGGTCGTCTACGTGGCCGGCGCGGCCGGGATGGAGATCGTGGAGGCGCTGCTCGATCCGTTGACGGGCTCGTTCTCGTTCAGCCTGCTGACCATCGTCGAGGAGACCCTCGAGATGGCCGGACTCGTGATCTTCATTCACGCGCTGCTGTCGTACCTGAAGGAGGATGCCCTAGGCGGATGACGCCGTGTTAGGATTTTTCCGCCAACCGTTTTCGCACTTAGCGGAGCGTGTCGACTTGCGACATCGAATCGTTTTCATGACTCTCATCGCGGTGGGGCTCGTCCTCACGACTTCGGTGCGCTACTCCCAGACCAACACGGACTCCACGCAGTATCCGGGCACCTCGGTGCCGTACGATCCGCTCGTGTGCCAACTCCGTCTGGGGTGGCGGTTCTAGGCCGCGTCAACGGACAACGCGGACAAGGCACACATCCCTACTGGTACGACAGAGCGAGGCCGCCGACGAAGCTGACCGGGGTCGAGGCGTTGGTGGCCTCCGTGTTCTCGAACGTCAACGGAGCTAGGCCGAACGTCGTCCCCGTTAGGCTCCGGAACGAGAGGCTGAGCACGTCGTGCTGGCCCGGGCCAACCGACTCGAGCACCCCTGCCGTATGTTGAATCGACACCACGACGCGCCCTTGTTGGTCGTTGAACAGTTGCACCAAGACGATGGCTCCTGGAAAGCGCGGGCTCGTGTAGCTCGCCGCGGGCACGAACTCCACCCTCGCAGGGTCGTACGTCACGTCGAAGTTCAACCCCTGCAGCGTCGTGGTCCCCGCCGCCGGGCCGCCCATCACGAAGTTCACTTGCTCCGTCGTGGCGTCGGTTTCCCCGCCGCAACTCATCGTGACGACATTGGCACCCGCTGCGCCTCCGTCGCTGCACGAGAGCGCGACCGTCGTCGAGCCCCCGCTACTGCCGTTGCTGCACCCGACACCGGTCAATAACGCTGCTGCGAAACCGAGCAAGAACAATGTACGAGCCATCATCGCGGTGCTCCTCATAAGCAGCTCTGGCCGAATGCGTTCATAAAGAGGTGGAAATCGTCCAGGTCGACGCAACCAAGCGTGTCCAAATTCGCAGCGGAATCGTAGAGCGGATCGGTGGGACAACTATTCCAGGAATCGGCCAGTACGACCAGATCGCGCCCATCGACGCGGTCGACCGAGAAGCCCGTGGTGCTCAAGTTGGTGCTAGTCGCCACACATCCGCTCGCCGGATCGCAGACGTTCGCCGTGCACGCGTCACCGTCCGGCGCGCAACTCAGCGCAACCCCACCGACGCAGGCGCCGCCGGCGCAGGTGTCGTTGTTGGTGCAGGCGTTGCCGTCGTCGCAAGCCGCGGTGTTGTTGGTGTAGACGCAGCCCGTGGCCGGGTCGCACGAGTCGTTGGTGCAGGCGTTGGCGTCGTTGCAGGCAGCCGAGGCGTCAACACTGACGCAACCGCTCGCCGGGTTGCACGAGTCGCTGGTGCAGGCGTTGCCGTCGTTGCAGTTGGGGGCGGCGCCACCGACGCAGGCGCCGCTGGCGCAGGTGTCGTTGGTGGTGCAGGCGTTGCCGTCGTCGCAAGCCGCGGTGTTGTTGGTGTAGACGCAGCCCGTGGCCGGGTCGCACGAGTCGGTGGTGCAGGCGTTGGCGTCGATGCAGGCAGCCG
>JANMVW010000060.1:0-6721 GCA_031393555.1 Acidobacteriota bacterium | reverse complement strand
GCGCTGAGCGATGTTCTGGACCGCGACGGCCGTCAGCGGCGTCTTCGACGACGGCTTCCAGACCATCGTGTCGCCGCAAACCGCGGCGATCGCCGCGTTCCACGCCCACACGGCGACGGGGAAGTTGAACGCCGAGACGATGCCGATCGGCCCCAACGGGTGCCACTGTTCGTACATCCGATGCTGCGGCCGCTCGGAGTGCATCGCCAACCCCTACAACTGCCGCGAAAGCCCGACCGCGAAATCGTAGATGTCGATCATCTCCTGCACTTCGCCCAAGCCTTCCGACAGGATCTTCCCCGCTTCGAGCGAGACGAGCCGGCCGAGCGACTCTTTGTGGGCGCGCAGTTCCTCGCCCAGCTGCCGGACGACCTCGCCGCGCTGCGGCGCGGGGACCATGCGCCACGTCTGAAAGGCCTCCGTCGCCGCGCGAACGACCGCCTCGTAGTCCGCGGCCTCCGCCTGGAGCACGCGCCCCAACGGCTCGCCGGTCGACGGATTGTAAGAAACCAGCTCGGCGCCTCGCGTCTCGAGCCAGGCTCCGACGGACGCACCGCCGCTCGTGGGCAACACGCCTAAAGCGTCCAGAGTTTCGTTCCAGGTGGCGGTGGTCATGGGGTCCTCCCAAAGGGTCCGTGCGAGTGCGAAATGGTAGCAGGCCGGGCACGTACTATGCTCCGCGCGTGGACCCCCTTTCAGGATCGCCCTGGAGCGCGCCGGAAACCGTTGCGGGTTTCGCGCACTCGCAGCCGAACGCGGTGCTGCTGCGGTACGCGCAAGAAGAGCTAGCGCGCAGCGGGAGCGGACGCGTGCTCGACCTCGGGTGCGGCGCAGGACGGAACGCGCTCCCGCTGGCTCGTCTGGGTTGGGACGTCATCGGCATCGACCTGTCGCGACCGATGCTCGGCGCCGCCTCACAACGCACCCGCGAGGAGCGGCTCGACTTCAACCTCCACTTCGCGCTCGCTCCCATGGACGCGATTCCCCTACGGGACCGCTCCGTCGACCTCGTCGTCGCTCACGGCATCTGGAACCTCGCGCGTTCGGCCGCCGAGTTCCGTCGGGCGCTCAACGAGGCGGCCCGGGTCGCCAAGCCGGGAGCGGGACTCTTCGTGTTCACGTTTTCCCGTAACACCTTCCCGCCGAGGACGGATCCCGTCCCGGGCGAGTCGTTCGTGTTCACCCAGTTTTCGGGGCAACCTCAATGCTTCTTGAGCGAGGATCAACTCGTCTCGGAACTGGGCACCGCGGGTTTTGCGCCGGACGCAGCGGTGCCCCTCACGGAGTACAACCGGCCGCGACCGGGAACGCTCGCGTCGGGGACGCCGCCGGTCATCTTCGAGGCTGGATTCCGCCGTCGGGACTGACGGCGTCGCGCGCGACGAACGGCACGAAGGACCGGATTGCCACCCAGGTGATCGGCAGGGCTCCGAAGATCAGGAAGACCATGTCGCCGCCGATACGGAGCCATTCGAGCTTGTGATAGAGGCCGCCCATGACGAACTCGATGCGTCGAGCGTGCCAGTAGCCATGGGCGACGGCGTCCCAGAGCTGAAGCACCCCCGCCGGGAAGAGGTCGAGAACGATCATCAGCCCGAGGCCGACGTTGAGGCCCCAGAAACCGATCCTGACGAACTTCTCCGATCGATGCCACACCGCATCCGTCTGCGTGGCGCGCAGGCAGAACACGAGCAGCGCCAGCGCAAGCATGCCGAACACGCCGAACATCGCGGCGTGCCCGTGATTCGGCGTCAGGGTGGTGCCGACTTCGAAGTACGAGACGATGGGCAAATTGATCAGGAAGCCGAACACGCCGGCGCCGACGAAATTCCACGCGCCGACCGCCATGAGGAAGTAGATGGCCCACTTCTGGTTCGCCGCGAGATCGTCCCCGCACACATCGCATCGTTTGTCTTTGAGGCGGATGAAGTCCCAGGCATCCAGGGTCAAGAGCGTCAAGGGGACGACTTCAAGCGCGGAGAAGAGGGCCCCCAACGCCATGGTCGCGGCGCCTTGTCCGGTGAAGTACCAGTGGTGGGCCGTGCCGGCGAGGCCACCGCTGAGGTACAAGATGGCGTCCAGGTAGATGACCCGGGTGGCCGTCTTGATGTTCACGAGGCCGAGTTGGGTGAACATGACCGCGACGAGAACCGTCGCGAAGAGTTCGAAGAATCCTTCTACCCAGAGGTGGATGATCCAGAAACGCCAGTTGTCGATCACCGCAAAATTCGTCCGGGGGCCGTAGAAGAGAGCCGGGAGGTAGAAAACAGGAATGGCCACGGCCGCATAGAGGAACAACGACGCCAGCTCTTTCTTGGCGGCAATTTTGAATGCCGGCTTCAGGGCCCGGAACATCAGAAAGAGCCAGAGCATGAGGCCGGCCGCGAGGAGCACCTGCCAAAACCGTCCCAGATCCAGGTACTCGGATCCTTGATGCCCGAGCCAGAACCAGAGCTTGCCGAGTCGATCGTTGATCCCCAAGTACTCGCCGCCGAGGCTTCCGAAAACGACGACGGCGAGCGCGCCGAGCAGGACGTTGACGCCGAGCCTTTGACCGCGCGGTTCGGCCCCGCCGACCCAAGGCGCTAGAAAGAGGCCGCCGGCGACCCAGGCCGTCGCGATCCAGAACACGGCGAGCTGGAGATGCCACGTGCGGAGCAAGTTGAAGGGAAGGTAGCGGCTGATGTCGATCCCGTAGAAGCCGCCCGACTCCACGCGGTAGTGCGCGATGCCGCCGCCCACCAGCGTCTGGAGCAGGAAGAGGACGCCGACGACCGCAAAAAATTTGGCCATGGCCATTTGGCTCGGCGTCAATGCAGGCGCTCGCGACGGGGGCTCGTGCGTGTGAGACTCGCCGCCGCGGCCCTTCCACCCCAGGTAGTCGAACTTGCCGAAAACGAGCAGGATGAGGCCGAGGCCGCCCAGGAACGTCACGAGGCTGAGGGCGCTCCAAACGTAGGTTCCCGTCGTCGGCGTGTTCCCGACGAGCGGCTCGTAGGGCCAGTTGTTGGTGTACGAGTAGTCCTTGCCGGGACGGTTGGCGACGGTGGCCCACGCCGCCCACGCGAAATACGCGCCGAGCGCGTTGAGCTCATCTTTGTTCTTGATGTAGCGCGGCGGGAGCCCCGGAGCGGGTTCGTCACCGCCGAAATAGCGGCTCCAGTCCGCGCATTGACTCCGGTAGGCGGCGACCTCCCCCGGAGAGAACACGAGCGTCTCCGTTGCGGCGTCGTAGCGGTTCTGCTTCAGCGTCCCGGGTTGTACGCGCGCGTCTCGCACCGTCTCGGCCAGCCGGTGAAGATACTCCGCGGTGTAGTCCGGTCCGAGGTAGGCGCCGTGGCCCCAGAGCGTGCCGTGCTCCATCAGGCCGTACTTGAAGAAGACCTCCTGTCCCGATTCGATATCCTCGCGCGTCAACACCACGGCCCCGGTTTCGTCGACCACGCGAAGCGGTATCGGCGGGGCGAAGCGGTACGTTTGTACCGTCATGTACGACAGGATCGCGAAGCCCACGATCATGACCAGGATCGCGCCATGCCTCCACCAGGGAGACAGACTATCGTCGCCGCGCAGCGCATCGCTCATGAACGCCTCCCGGTGGTTTCAGCGGACAGAATCGTTTCCCGCCGATGTTACCGTGGGTGTCTCGCCGTCCGACCCACAACGTCGCGGAATTCGGCACGGTCCGACTCGCGAGTTCCGCGCCGGACTCCTGCGCCACATCGGCATCGACGAGAAGATCCTCTTTCCCGAGAGCGTGCGGGCGAACGGCGGGCGTCAGCTTTATGACACAAAGAACTTGACAATCCCTAAGCCCGACCGTAATGTCCCTGCGCCATGACCCCGCTCCCCCAGTTCGAGCGCGCAGCCTCCGAGCCGACCCCCCTGCACGACCACGCGTTGGAAAGCGTGCGCGTCATCCGCGACGCGATGGAGCGGGCGGGGTCGTTCACCGCGGTCCCGGGCTGGGGAATGGTCGCGATCGGACTCACCGCGCTCGTCGCCGCGGGGATCGCGAGCAGGACGGAAACCGGCGACGGTTGGCTCACGACATGGGTCGTCGAGGGTTGTCTCGCCGCGGCGATCTCGGTCGTTTCGATAATCGAGAAGGCCAGGCGCTTGGCCATTTCGCTCGCGTCCGGCCCCGCGCGAAAGTTCGCTCTCGCGTTCGTCCCCTCGCTTGTCGCGGGCGCCGTATTGACGTCCTCGCTCGCAGCGCATGGCCTCGGGGCGCTGCTCCCGGGAACCTGGATCCTCTTGTACGGAACCGCCGTGACTGCTGCGGGCGCCCTTTCGGTGCGGATCGTGCCGGTGATGGGCGTCTTGTTCATGGCGCTCGGCGCCCTCGCTCTGGTCCTTTCGCCCGGCTACGGGAATGCTCTCATGGCCGCCGGCTTCGGCGGCCTTCACGTCGTTTTTGGCGTCGCGATTGCGAGGAAATACGGTGGCTAGAAAAAACGAAGCCTCTGTGATGGGAGCGAGGACGCGCCGCCCCGCGGCTCCGGTCCGGACCGCGCCGGCGAAGGTCGACGTTTCCGAGTTCGACCGGATCATCCACGAGCGCGTCCGTCTGGCGATCGTCAGTGCGCTCGCCGTCAACGAGGCGATGACCTTCGCCGACCTCAAGGCGCTCCTGTCCACGACGGACGGCAACTTGAGCGTGCATGCCCGCAAGCTGGAAGACGCGGGGTACATCCTCTGCGCGAAAGGGTTCGAGGGCCGCGTGCCTCGCACGGAGTACCGCTTGGCGGCCGCGGGCCGCAGGGCGCTCGAGAAGTACCTCTCCCACATGGAAGCCCTGATCCGCGCGACGCGGAAAGTCTGATGGGCGCCCCCCGGCCGAACCATACGGCGATCATCCTGGATGGCAACGGCCGCTGGGCCGAGGCGCACGGCCGTCCGCGCGCCGCGGGACACCGCGCGGGGGCCGTCGCGGTCCGGCGCACGGTCGAGGCGGCACGCGAGCTCGGACTCAACCATTTGACCCTTTACGCTTTCTCGTCCGACAACTGGCAGCGGCCACGGCCCGAAGTGAACGCCCTCTTCGCGCTGCTGCGCTCCTACCTCGCCGACGAGACCGAGCGGCTTCGCGAACAAGGAATCCGCCTCACGGCGATCGGACGACGGGATCGCTTGCCGAAGTCCCTGACCGCGGCGATCGAAACCGCGGAAACCGCGACCTCGTCGGGCCGGGACCTGCATCTTCGCATCGCCGTCGATTACTCCTCGAGAGAGGCGATCGCCCGCGCGGCGCGGCGGATGTCCGCGCGATCCAGCGCACCGCGCGAAGACCTCGGCCGGATCCTGGCCATGCCCGATGTCGACCTGCTGATCCGCACCGGCGGCGAGCAGCGCCTGTCGGACTTCCTATTGTGGGAAGCGGCCTACGCCGAATTGGTCTTCCTGACCGTGCCCTGGCCGGATTTCGCCCGCGCGGATTTGGAGGGAGCGCTGGCGGAGTTCGCGCGCCGCGGGCGCCGCTTCGGGGGCATCGCGGCAGCGGTCTAGAAAACGCTACCCGTCGCGCTTCAAAGCCGCCCGAAGCGCCTCCCCCATTTGGCTTCCGAATCCGCTTCCGGCATCGGGGGCCTGCACCGGGCGAGGCGCCTCTTCACGGCGCGGCTTCCGCTCGGGCGGAGGTCGGCGGTCGGCCGGAGCCGGTCGCGGCCTGAGCGACGCGGCACGCGCGGCCTCGGCGGCCTCGCGATCGACGCCGACCACCGAAAGGCGAATCCGGTTGCCCCCTTCCGCGACGTCCACGACCTCGACGGAGATGTCCGAGCCCGGAAGGAAGCGCTGCTCGAACCCCGGCCCGTCCCCCGAGCCGCTCCAGACGCGCGGCACCATGCCGACCCGGCCAGGGCCGAGCCACACGAACACGCCGAACGCCTCGGCCTTGGCCACCTTGCCCGTCACGTGCGACCCCGGCTCGAACGTCGCGTTGAGCAGCGCTTCCCATCCGGGAAACGCCGGCACGACGGTGATCCGGCGACGCGCCGCGTCGACGGCGATCACGACCCAATCCTGCGCCACGTCGACCACGAGACCATCGCGCCAGCCGCCGGCGCTCGGCGGGAACTCGCGCGCGGGCGCCAACGCCTCGATCTCTCTTCGAAGCTCTACGAACGCTCCGAAATCGGCATAGCGCTTGATCTTCCCCGGGTAGGCCTTGCCGACGAGAAACGACGTGGGTACCGACTCCCACGGGTCGGTCACGACCTGCTTGACCGACAGCGAGATCTTCCCCGTGGTCTCGTCGAGCCGGGTGATCTTCACCGGAACGCGGTCGCCGACCGAGACGATGTCCGAAGCGCGCACGACTCGACCGTGCGCGAGCTCGGTCAGATGAACCAAGCCGGTGACTCCCGCGCCCAGATCGACGAACGCGCCGAACTCCGTCAGCCTCGCGACGCGGCCCGTCATCACGGCCCCCTCGATCAACGTCGCACGGACGGCTTTCATCTCGTCGGTATGCTCGGCCTCGAGAATTTCGCGGCGCGACAGGACGACGTCTTCGCCCCCGCGCCGCAGTTGGAGGATCTTGAACGCATACGTTTTTCCGACGTGCTCTTCGGGAGTTTCGACACGGTGGACGTCCATCTGCGAGTGCGGACAAAACCCGCGGCAGCGCCCAACGCGCACCTCGAAACCGCCCTTGATCACTTTCTCGACCAGACCGTCGATGGGATGCCCGGCCCTGAAGGCACGAATGACCGCTGGG
>JANMVW010000012.1:0-6710 GCA_031393555.1 Acidobacteriota bacterium | reverse complement strand
CTCACGCGGTTGCCCCCGTTCCGTTTGACAACCTTCGCCTAAGCCATGACCCCCCGAATCCGAACATCAGGCACGCAGCCGGGATCATGAGGAGTGTCTCGATAAGGAATGACCACCGAAGCATTGGGCCACCGCGGCTGAGTTTGGCGACGAGCCCGAGAATTCCGAAAAGAACCGGGCCCCAAGCCGCGACGGATGCCACGTACCACCTCCGCGGCAGGAGGGCGCCCACAAGGCCTGCGCCGACGAGGTACGCTAGAACAAGGATGCTGATTCGCCCTGCCATGAACTCGGAAGGGCCGAGATCCGTGAAGACGCACCACAGGCCGACCAACCCGGTCGCGAGTGCGATGGTGACGCCGATGATTGCGGTTGCCGTGGTCTTCAGCGAAGCCAAGCGTCGCCTCCCGCTCCTTCCCTGATCTTGTCCGCCCAACAAGAAATGTACGGAACTCGATATTTGATTCGCAGCGCAATTCCTGCGCTGATAACGCAAATTGAAGTTCCTGAAGTTCGCCGCATCGCGTTCTCCGGCATCGTGTTGCCGCACTGCGCCGTAGGGACTCTCCAGGTTATACAGCGGAAAACGCGCTGATAGTGATTTCAATGCCGAGCGTTGTGGTCGTGCGCGGCGTCTCACCCGCGACGGGTCATCTGAACCGAACCCGAGGGGTGTGAGCAACGATAGGCTCCGCTTATCGCCTTACTTTCGATGTTCTCGCGGGGTCCTAGCACCCGCCCGGCGCGGCGATCGTGCGTCCTGGGCGATTCTAGACGGCCGTTTCCTCGGCAAAAGGGGCTTTTGAGGGGCCAAATCGTTCCGCGGAGTGGAGAAAGGGCGAAATTCGTGGATTTTGGTTCGGACGGCCTGCCGGGCGAGCCCTTTCTTAGCGTTCACCGTCCTTTTCCAGACGGTCGAGAGGGCTTCGGACCCCGAGTCCGCCGGGTCGCTGGAGCACATGCGTGTAGATCATCGTGGTCGTCACGTCGCGATGTCCGAGAAGCTCCTGCACCGTCCTGATGTCGTGGCCGTCTTCCAGAAGATGAGTGGCGAAGGAGTGACGCAGGCTGTGACACGTCGCGCGTTGCGGTAGTCCGGCTTCGAGCACGGCCCTGCGGAAGGCACGCTGCAACGACGACTCATGCAGGTGATGGCGGCGCCGTTGGCGGGTGGCGGCGTGCAGGTAGTGACGTGCCGCGGGAAAGACCCACTGCCACGGCCACTCGCAACCGGCGTTCGGATACTTGCGATCCAGGGCGTCCGGGAGCTCGACCCAGCCGGCGCCTGCGCGGAGATCGGCTTCGTACAGTCGCTTGACGACAGCGAGGTGTTTGGTCAGGCGCGGCTCGAGTCCGGCGGGCAGCATCGTGCGGCGATCGCGCGCGCCCTTGCCGCGACGGATGACGATATCGTGACGGACGAAGTCGACGTCCTGGATGCGAAGCCGGCAGCACTCGAGCAGGCGGAGTCCCGAGCCGTACAGGAGCGCCGCCATCAGGGCGTGGGTTCCGGAAAGCCGGCGGAGCAATTCCGCTACCTCGGTGCGGCCGAGCACGATGGGCAGGTGCAGCGGCCGCTTGGCGCGCACGACGTCGTCGAGCCAAGGCAGATCCGCGCCGAGGACCGCCCGGTAGAGGAAGAGGATCGCGGACAATGCCTGATTTTGCGTCGACGCAGAAACGTTCTGGTCGACGGCGAGCGACGTCAGGAAGCGGGTGATCTCCTCGGGGCCGAGTTCCGAGGGATGCCGTCTTCCGGTCGCGACGATCAGCCGGCGCGCCCAGTAGGTGTACGCGCGTTCCGTCCTCCGGCTGTAGTGGCGAGCGCGAATGGCCGCGCGCATTTGGTCGAGGAGCTTGGGCCGGTTCGGCTCGGCGGTTCGCGACATGGGGCCTCCCCTTCCGGGCGGCCCGGTCCGGGCTAGAGCAACACGCTCAGGCCCATCGCCGCGAGTCCGCCCGCAAGGGTATTGGCGAAGTTCACGACCTCGTTGTCGATGGTGTTCGTGCGTTCGAGGGTTGCGCCTAGGTAACTCTCGAGGGTGGTGCCGAGGAAGGCGGCGGCGACGACGACGGCGGCGGCGGGCCAAGAGATGAGCGACGTGGCGGCGGCAAACGCGGCGGGGATCGTCGAGGCGGCTAGGCCGGCGAGCGTCCCCTCCAGCGAAACCGCGCCGTCGGTCCCTGCGGGAACGCGCTTCCCCGTCGTCACGAGATACGTCGTCCGTCCGAACGCCTGGCCGATCTCGGAGGCCACGGTATCCGAGGCTGCGGTGGCGAACGCGGCGGCCAGCGCGAGTGTGAACAGGGCGTGGTGCGGCGTCGCGATGGCGAGGAACGCGAAGAGCACCCCGGCGCCGGTATTGGCGATCGCGTTTCGGGCGCCCCGGCGTCCCCCTTTGTCTTGCGCGATGCCCAGAATCGCCTTTTTGGCGTAGCCGAGTTTCGTGCACATCGTCCCGAGCGCGAAAAAGAGGAAGAGCATCGTAAAGCCACGCCACCCCGAAAACGCGTAGAGCGCAACTCCCAAACACCAACCGCACAGGGCGCCGGAGCGGTCGACCCCACGCGCGACGTAGGCGGCCATGGCGAGCACGGTGTTGACCGCGGCGCCGATCGCGAGATTCCGCCACAGAGCCGGTGAAAGGTCGACGAGAAGCCGCGTGTCGACGAGTGTGGCGGCGTAGAGTACGGCGCCGCCGACCAAGGGGACGAGGATATTGTCGTCGACCCCCGTGCGGAGCGATTCGGCGAACGCTGCGGCAAGCGCCGCGGCGAAGCAACCCGCGATGAGCAGGGTGGGCTCGAAGGTCGGGCCGTGATCGCCCACCGCGAGAAACGAAGCACCGATCCACGTCTTGGGGCCGGCGAGCGCGCCCTGCTGCGTGAATCGCAACAAAAATGACGAGGCCGCCGTGCCCCAGAGCACGAACGCGGTGAACCCGGCCCAGGTCTTCGCCTCATTCCACGGGAGCCTGGGACCCCGGAGGGTGACTCCGAACACGCTCGCCATTCCGTCGCCGAAGGCGATCAGGCCCCACACGGCGGCGGCGAGCTCCAGGCGGTTCCGGAAGACGACGATCAGGGCGAGCACCGCGGCGGGATAGAGCGCGATACCCAACGAGTAGCCGCGAGACTCTTCGTCGTGACGCAGCAACGCGCGCCGCGTCAAGCGGTGCAACACGAACAGGTTGAACCCCAATGCGAAACACGCGCACAGTGCCGCCTGTCCCGGCGTCAGGAAACGCAGCAAGAGGGCGAAACCTCCCATGCTGACGTGCACGGTCTTGCGGAGGAGTTCCGAGCTGACCGGGTTCATGTGGCGCTTCCGCCTTGCGGCGGCAACGCGCCGTGCTCGCGCAGCCAAGAAACGGTTTGGGCCACGCCCACTCCGAGCGGAGTGATGCTGTACCCCAAATCAGCTTCGGCGTGCGCGGACGAATACGCCCACTCGTGCGCGTAGATGCGCACGACCTCGTCGGTGACTTCGGGTTCGACACCGAACACCTCGGCACGCCACCGCTGCAGCCGCCCGGCAAGGCGCGCGACGGCGTACGGGATCTTTATTTTGGGAGGCGCGATGCCGGTTTCGTGCTGGAACGCGACGAAGAGGTCGAGGAGGGTCTTGTTGTCCCCGCCCAGGATGTACGCACTGCCGTCTTTCGCGCGTTCGAGCGCCGCGGCGAACCCGGAGGTGACGTCGTCGACGTACGCGAACGACATGCGGCGATTCCCCGCCCCGAGCAGGCCCGGAACCTTGCCCCGGGCGTGGAGCATCAGGTTTTTCACGACGTGGTTTCCGGCGGTGATCGAGCCGGGACCGTACACGACGCCGGGATACAGACGCACGATCGGGAATCCGCCGGCCGCGGCCTCGCGAGCGACGCGGTCGGCGGCCAGTTTCGTGCGTTCGTAGTCGTTATGCGGGGCGCCGGGGGCGCGGGGCGTGTCCTCGTCGAACGTGCCGCCGTCGGTGGGGCCCAACGCGATGAACGACGAGGTGTAGAACACGCGAGCGTGAGCCGCTTTCGCGGCGTCGAGCACGTGGCGCAGTCCGCCGACATTCACGCGGTCGAAAACGGTGCTGTCCTTCGCCCACGCCTTGACCAGCGCGGCGCAATGAACGACGGCATCGCATCCTGCGGCCGCGCCACGGAGGGCGCCGGCGTCTTGCAGGTCCCCCGCCGCCGTCTCCGCGGCCGCGGGCGGGTCCACCCAGCGCGAGGCCTCGCGAACAAAACCGCGCACGTCGTGGCCGGCCGCCGCAAGCCGTGTCGCGACGCGTCCCCCGAGAAAGCCGGTGACGCCTGTGACCAACACCTTCAATGCGAGGCCCTCAGCTTCCGTCGACGTACGTCTTCAGTGCATCCTTCCACGGCGGCAACTTCCGGCCGAGCAACCGGAAGAGCTTCGATGTATCGAGGACCGAATACGCCGGGCGGCGCAAGGCGCTCGGGGGCTCGGGGCGGGCGCGGACGGCGACACGGTCCCCGAGCCCCGCGAGCTCGACGGCCGCCGTCGCCAGCTCGAGACGACTCGCGGCGCCGTCGTTCACCGCATGAACGATGCCGGTGACGCCCCGATCGAGCAGACCAAGGAGGACGGGGGCGACATCGGGGGCGTAGGTCGGCGACGAGATCGGCGCCTCGACGACCTCGAGCACGCCGCCGCCCGCCGCGGCGCGCGTCCTCGCCTGCCGGAGGATCGCGTCGACGTACGCCGGGTGCTGCGGCCGTCCAGGGCCATAGAGCGTCGAAACCCTGACGATCAGGGCGCGGGGATTTCTCGCGAGCACCGACCGCTCTCCATCCAGCTTCGTCGCGCCGTAGACCTGCAGCGGATGCACCGGATCGCCTTCGAGGTACGGCCTCGATTGCGCACCGTCGAAGACATAGTCGGTCGAAATGTGAACGAGGGGGATCGCGAGCCGGGTGCACGCGCGCGCCAGGGCGGCGGGGAGCTCGACGTTGAGGGCGATTGCGGCCTCGACGTTTTCAGGAAGCTCGGCCGCGGCGACATCGGTGAATCCCACGAGATTGACAACGGCCGTCGGGTGGAGCGCATCGAGGAGGCCGCCGACCGAAGCGGCGGCGGACAGGTCGAACTCGGCGCGGGACGGCGCGTCGAAGGGCCTCCCGAGGCGCGCTAGCTCGGCGGTCACGGCGCGGCCGAGCCGCCCCGTTCCGCCCAGGACGAGCACGGGGCCGATCACTGATTCGCCTGATTGAAGTCGAACAACTTGCCGATGCCGCGCAGATCCACGGCGAAACGGAACTCCCGTCGCGGAAAATCCGTGTACTTGGAGGCGCTGTACTCGGCCAGGAATCCGCAGCACTGCGTGTAGTACTCGAAACGCCAGCGGCGGTAGGGAAGATGGACTTCCTTCGGACCGGGCGAGACGTTGTAGGTGGCGTCGACACCGAGACGGATGCGGCCCGCGAGCGGTCCGAAGTTCCCCTGGAAGCGGACCTGGGTCGCGTCGGGCTTGCCGACCCCCGGCTGCGCATACCCCAGGCCTGGACGGTAAACCACGGAGAACAGACCCTGCGCCATGGGATGCCGGAAGTTGCCCGAGACGCTGACATCGCTCACTCCCTTGAAGAGCGCGTCGTAACGACCGCTCAGGCTGAACCCCAACAAGCGACTCGGGTTGTATCGGCCAACCAGCGCGACCCCGGTGAAATGGGACGTGGACAAAGGGGTCGTCGGGTCGCCGTCCAGGTCGGCCGTCGAGGGGTTCGAATCGAACGAGTAGCTCTGCGAGATCTGGAGGCTCGCGATCTCGATCGGCTCGAGAGGTGCTTGCTTTTCGCCCGACGCCGGCTTGGGGGGCGGCGTATCGTCTTCGGCAGGGATCGCGGACGGGGCCTCGCGGAGCTTCCCGGATTCCCCCTCGGGAACGAGGGTCTTCTCACCCGAGGCTCCCTCGCGTTCCGCGGACGCGCGCGGGCGCTGCGCGATCAGCCGCGAGGCCAGGCTGTAGGTGACCGCGTTGGCGTTGACGCCGTACGCGTCGACCTCGTCGTAGACGATGATCTCGTTGTTACGGTCGAACGCCTGCTGGTAGGAGTACAAGACGCTCGGCTCGATCGTATGCTTGTATTTCTTTGCGGCGACGGGCTCGGCCCCGCTTTTCCCGGGCTTGGGTTTCGTCTCGAAAATCTTGACGAACTTCGGCCCTCGAAACTCGATCCCGGTCGCCAGGAGGTTGCGCCAGAGCGCCTGCTTGACCACCGTGACCGGCGCCTGGAAGTTCGCCGGCGGCTCTTGATGCCGCGACCAATAGGTCGTGCGCAACGCCAAAAACGGGGTGATGTCGATCCACGGCCGAGGCGAGAACGGCGCGGAGACGGTGGGGAAGAGATCGCCGCGAACGTACCCGACGTTCAGGCGGTTGCTGTCCTGGTGCAGCGAAGCGATCGAACTGGTGTACGTGAAGTACAAGGGCGACTTTCCGATCCTCCGGCTCCGGCCGCGCCACTCGATCTCGGGGAGGGCCGTCTGCACGAGCGTCTGGTTGGTGTTGGAGAACAACTGCTGGCGGTACTGCTCCTGCACGAGGACCGACGTCCACGGCCCGCTGCGCGTGAACGTCATGCGGCCCAGGATCGTGGGGGACGACGCGTAGGTGAGGTTGCGGACGAAGTCGGTGTAGTAAGCGAAGTCGCTGACGATGTCGACGTCGGTCACCATGCGGAACCCGTTCAGGA
>JANMVW010000396.1:0-3323 GCA_031393555.1 Acidobacteriota bacterium | reverse complement strand
CTTCGGTGATGATCACGACCTCCTTGAAGCGAGCGGGTCCGATGCCTATGCCCAGCGGATTGTGAAGGAACGTCTCGATCCCGGTCTTCCAGAGGATGGTTCGTCCGCTGGTGCTGTTGGGCAATCTGTCGAGGTAATTGTGCAGGTTGGCCGCTTGCTGGAACACCGCCGCCAGAACGAACGTAAAGACGACGCCTGCGGCGAACAGCTTGACCCGCGTGCGTGGTCCCGTCCTTCGCCAAAACAAGACGAAGATGGCCACGGTTCCGGTGATGTACGCCAGCGCGCCGCTCAAGGATTTTGTGGCGAAAACCGCGGTGAGGATCATGGCCAGGAACACCGGTTTGACGAAGCGCCACGGCTTGGAGAACGCGTAGTAGGTCAGAAAGGCGGCGGCTCCCAGAAACGCAGCGGCTCCGTTGTCGTCGGTGAACGACCCCGAGGCGCGCCCGGTAAAATTTTCCGCGAGTTCTTGCAAAAGCGGAATCGAGAATGCTGCCGCTGACAAGAACAGCGAGCCGACGACAATCCGCATCTCCCGTTCCGTCTGGATCACATTGCTGACGACGATGAAGAACGTGTAGAGGTAAAGCTCTTGCGTCAACGTGACGAGATTCAGAGTCACGTTTTCGCTGTTGATCATCGAGATCAGACTGGCGAACAGAATGACCAGAACGGGAATCACGAGGCGGAACTGAAGGGTGCGATTCAGGACGAAATAGCAGACGAAAAACACCATGAAAACGGCGTTGACGTAGTCCAAGATGATGACGTTGAGGGAAAAGAGCGGTTTTTGGACCGGGATGAGAAACGCAACGGCCACGAGGTAGAAAAACCTGGCCGAGCGCACGAAATCGAACTTGTGAATCATGCGAGACCCGTGAACATCGGGATCAGGGCTCCCGCCAAAGCGCGAGCATTCGGTTCCAGGTCTTGTTCGCGATCGTTGACCACTTCCTGAATGTGGATCTTCCTTTCTGATTTGGCCATCCCGAAGAGGATGCTCCTGACTTCGTCCATGAGGCGGCCGGACCGCTCGAGAATACCCCGGTCGGTATCGAGCCGATCCTCGAGGCGGCTTTGCCGCAGCCCTCGGACCCGGAGCCGCTGCTCGACGGTTGCCAGGCTCGCATTCACGATCACGACGACGTCCGGAAGGGAGCACGACGCGCCGACGGCTTTCACGACCGCCGGCAGGTCGTCAACCGCCGCGCCGAATCCGACCGACCAAAGGGCCTGAAAAATCCCCTCGTCCAGCAATTGAATCGCCGGAACGCGTCCGTGGTCGCGCAACAGGTCGGAGACGAACAGCCAGTTCGAGACCGCGCCGACCAGGTCCGAGGTCGTGCGCTGCTTCGTGGCGAGGATGGCTCGGACGGATCGTGCGGAATCGAGCGGTCGGAGGGCGATTTCACGGGCGATATGGGCGCTCTTGATGAGCCGACGCTTACCGGCCCCGGTCCGGTGGGTCAGCTCGTAGGCGGTTTCGAGAACGCGGATCCCTTGGCCCTCGAGGAGTTTCCCGACACGCCTGGACACGCCGGACTTGCCGGCACCGGGAAGCCCGAGGAACTCGACCGAGAGGTTCCGGCCGACCATCTCAGAGTTCCTGCCAAATGGCTCGTTTCACCTGGTTCAACACGAGGTCGAGGGGCTGATCGGCGTCGATGTCGGTGACGTGCGCGGACGGAGCGTAGCGCAGCGTTTTTACCGCTTGCACTCGTCGCAGAACCTCCGCCATGTCCATGTCCGACTTCCTGCGCAGGGCGGTCGCGGGCGTCACGTGAAGCTTGACGACGAGGTCCGGGGGGGACGCTTCGGACATCCCATAGGGACGCGATTCCCAACGCGCCAGCGCACGCACAATGGCGAATCGATGCGCGAGCAGGTGGCTCAGCAGCGGGCCGTCATTGAAGCCCATGACTTGATTCTGCGGATAACGATCGCACACCACGACCATCCCGAGGTTGCGCGCCCGGGACGCCGTTTGCAGCCTGGCCCGCTTCTCGCGGGACAAAACGAGCGCATACACCACGCGAAACGCCTCTTCGAACCACGGCGCTTGGTGGGGTTGCGTCCTCGGGCCGGGAGCCCGGGCGGAGGCGCGCCTCTGCCGGTAGCTCCGATAGAGGGACGTCTGGCTGACGAACGAAACGGCGAGCTTGAAGGGCCACCGCAACAGCGAACTGGGACCGTCGCCGCTGCCGAAGTAGATCGGCGCCACGTCGATTTTCTTCGAGAGCCACGCCACGACTTCGCGGAGCATCGTGGATTTCCCGGAGCCGTCGCATCCGAGGATCACGATCAGGATTCCGCCTCGCGGATTCGTGCGGCGGATGGGATTCGTTCGCCGGAACAGCAGCTGGCCGGCCACGCCCCACGCCCAAAAAACCTCGCGGGCCCATCTTTGGCAATTGGCCATCACGGGCCTGTAAGTTCTTGCGAGCCCGAGCATGGGCCGCGCACGACGGCGCAAGGTCAACAGTTTTGAAAAGCTGGGACCGGTGGAGAGGAGGTCGTTGACCACGCCGGTCGACGCCTCTCCGAGCAACCGTTGGGCCAGGGCGACGACCTCGGCGGCATCGACGCGCTGCGTCAACCAACGGAACTCCCTCGACGTGTCCTCGTCGACGATTCGTCTTCCGCCTAAGGCAAAGAGGCGGTCTCGAAATCGCAATTTGAGCGCGCTTCGAACCAGAAGCAGGAGGATCTCGATGTGCGGGTCGGCGATGAACGCGCCGCTTTCCTCGTCCCATTTCCGGGTGGAGAGGATTTCGCTCTCCCAAGGCAATCGATAACCCTTGAGGTGCTTCTCGCCCAACGTCAGCCGGTTGTGAAGATGGAGGTGGATCAGCCGGCCGGTTCCCGGGTCGGAGGCAAGGAAATCCTCGACGCCCGGGTAGGCCTTTCCAGGAATCGAATCGAAGCGCTTGAATCCCAGCCGATCCAAGACAGAAGAAAGCTCGCGATACGATCGGCGATCGACGAGGACGTCGAGATCCGTCAGGCCAAGGAGGCTCTCGCGCAGGTGCTCGTTGCTCTTCCAGTGACAGTAAGGGATCCCGTCCTCGTTGAGGGTGCGGAGAAGACCGGCGACCACGGCGAGACCCTTGGTCCCGTCTGCATCCAGGCGCTCCATGCGACTATCGTCCCTTATCGCCTTTCGGCAGGTAGGATGCGAGTTGTCCGAGCATCCACTGGCCGTCGCTCCCGAGAATCCACAGCGGCGCGGAGCGGAACAAAACAAAAACAGTCACGGACAGCACTATACCGGAGCCGGCCAGAATCGCGGCGGGCGGCCAAGACAGCGCTCGAAGCCCCCA
>JANMVW010000359.1:0-7990 GCA_031393555.1 Acidobacteriota bacterium | reverse complement strand
GCGTTCCGGCTCGACACGCAGTTCCTCGACCAGAGCCAGCCGAACGGCAGCCTCACGCTGAACCCACTTCGGTTGAAGCTCAGCGCCGGCCTCGCAAAGGTGCTGCTCCACGACGCCGACCGCGACGTGATCACGCGGTTCGGCCTCGGCGCGCGTACCACCATGGGCCGCGTCTACACCGAAGTGCGGCCGAGCATCGCCACGGCGAGCTACACCAATGACGACGCGGGCCTGGAATGGGTCACCACAGCCACGCTGCCGCTGCTGTCCAAGCGCGTGCTCTACAAGGGACGGCTCGGCCTGTTCCAGGCGTTCGTGTATTCGCAGGCGAACGCGCTGAAGGACTACGACGTCATCGCCGCCGCGGCCGACAACACCCACCGCCCGATCGCGGACGACTGGAAGGCCACCGACCTGAACTTCGAGAACACGTTCAGCGCCAAGATCACCGCGAACCTGGGTGTCGAACTGACCGCGCAGCTGTTCTACAACAAGTACGATTCGTCGGGGAACGTCGACACGAAGCTCCTTCCCGCCGTGCTGATCCCGCAGGTCGAGCGCAACGTGCGCCGCGCCGGCCAGCTCCGCGAGACGTTTGCGATCGCGCTGGCGTACCGACTGTTCTAGAGGCCCCGGCCAGGGTTCCTGGCCCGGGCCGGCGGGAACCCCACCACGCCCGTCCGGCATTGCCGGCCGCGCGCGGAAGGCGGCCGGGCTGGGGGGGGGCACGTTGGGAGCGGTGGGAAGGCTCCGTTTGAAGCGTTGCGGAATGCCGTGCGAGTCCGTTCTCGCTGATTTGGGGCCCGTTGCCGGGCGCGGTTTCCACAATTGTCTGGATTGTTCGGGGCAAACAATTCAGCATTAAGGTCCCGGCACAACCTGGTCGTCCCAACGCCCAGGCCAACTCTTGCCCACACTCCCCCCGGAGAATCCCTGCCCGTGACTCCAGGATCGCACTGCAACGGCCGCCAGCTTCCCCAGACCCCTTCTTTCACGTTCTCAACGGTCGCCATCGCCTCAGCACCACGCCCTCGCCGCTCCCCGATTGTGGGGCGCGCCGCTCTCCTCGGAATCGCCCTCGCGATCCTCACCCTCGCCAGCGCGCGACCACGTGTCGCCCTGGGAGCGACGATACTCGAGACACGCGTGACGAGTTCATCCTGGGACGCGGAGGAATCCGCGACCGGGAGCGTGAACATCAGCAGCAGTACGCTCGAGCTGGTTTACAACGGCGGCAATCAAACGGTCGGCTTACGCTGGGCGGGTCTCACGATCCCCAAGGGCGCGATCATCACTGCGGCGTACATTCAGTTCTACTCCTCGTCCGCCCAGAGTGGCGCGGCCGCCCTCACGTTCCAGGCCCAGGCGGCCGACAATCCTGCCACTTTCACCACGGCCACGAGGAACATCTCCAGCCGGCCCCTCACGGCATCGGCCATCGCCTGGTCACCCGCGGCGTGGGCGTCGGGCGAATCAAACCTGAACGAGCGGACACCCGACCTGAGCGCTGCCATCCAGGAAGTGGTGGGCCGCACCGGCTGGGCGAGTGGAAACGCACTGGCCATCATCGTCACGGGCACGGGCGTGCGCGCGGCCACCTCCTATAACGGGACACGCTCACGGGCGCCGCTGCTTCACGTCGAGTACCAGATGTTCGACGCTCCGCCGGTTGCGAACCTCTCGGTGACCCAGCTCGCCACGCCGGCCCTCACCGTGAATGCCAGCGGCTCGGCCTCGACGGATACCGACCAGACTCCGATCGCGACGTATGGGTTCGATTTCGGCGACGGCTCGCCCGTGGTCACGACCACTGCGCCCATATCCGGCGCGCAGCACACCTACGCCGCGGCCGGCACGTACACCGTGACACTTACCGCCACCGATACCGGCAACAACACCTCCGCGCCGGTGACCGGGTCCATCGCCGTCCAACCCGACCTTGCGCCGGTGGCGAACCTCTCGGTCACCCAGCTCGCCACGCCGGCCCTCACCGTGAATGCCAGCGGCTCGAGTTCGACGGATACGGATCTCACGCCCATCGCCGGCTATCATTTCGACTTCGGGGATGGCACCCCGGTCGTCACGACCACGGCGCCCACAGCGAGCGCGCAACACACCTACGCCGCCGTCGGCACGTACACCGTTGCACTCACCGTGACCGATACGGGCAATAACACGTCGGGCCCCGTCACGGCCCCTATCACCGTCAACCCGCCCCCCGACAACCCGCCGGTGGCGAGCCTCTCGGTGACACAGATTGCCACGCCGGCGTTCACCGTCAATGCCGACGGCTCCAGCTCGACCGACACCGATCTCACCCCGATCGCGACGTACCAGTTCGACTTCGGCGATGGCTCCGGCGTCGTTACGACCACCGCGCCCACCTCGAGCGCCCAGCACACCTATGCCGCCGCGGGAAGCTACACCGTGACGCTCACCGCGATCGACACCGGCAACAACCCCTCCGCAACGGTGAGCACGAGCGTGAACGTCCAGGCCGACGCCGCTCCTGCCGCCCAGCTCGCTGTCACCCAGTTGGTTTCACCACCGCTCACGGTGAGCGCCAGCGGCTCGGGCTCGACCGACACGGACGCCACCCCGATCGCGAGCTACCAGTTCGATTTTGGCGACGGCTCGGCGATCGTCAACACCACCGCCCCGATGTTGAGCACGACGCACACGTATGCCGCGGCCGGGACGTACACGGTGACGCTCACCGCGACGGATGCCGGCGGCAACGTCTCGGCTCCGGTGACCGCTTCCATCACCCTCAGCGTGGCCCTGACCCCGGCCATCGCCGAGCGGCGCATCTCGGCATCGACCGACGACGCCGAGGAGTCCGCGAGCGCTTCGATGTACCTGAACAGCAGCGACCTCGAGCTGGTCTACGACGGCAGCATTCAGAAGGTTGGGGTGCGTTTCCTCGGCGTGGCGGTGCCGCCAGGCGCGACCATCACAAACGCCTGGGTCCAGTTCACAGTCGACGAGGCCCAGTCGGAGGCCACCTCGCTCTTGATCCAGGGCCAGGCGATCGATAACGCGCCGACGTTTCTCAGCAGCAGCAGCAACATCTCGGGGCGGACGCGGACGATCGCCTCGGTGCCGTGGGATCCCGTAGCCTGGTCGACGATCGGACAGGCCGGGGGCGACCAACGCACGCCGTCTCTGGCGGCGGTGATCCAGGAGCTCGTCAACCGTCCGGGATGGTCATCCGGCAACGCGCTCGCCCTCGTGATCACGGGGACGGGGCATCGAACGGCTGTGGCCTACGACGGCAATTCCAGCAAGGCCGCGTTGCTCCACATCGAGTATCAGGCCTCGTTGGGCGCGAACCTGGCGCCGGTTGTGAGCGCAGGTTCCGACAAGTCGATCACGCTGCCGTCCGGGGTCTCGCTGGCGGGCACGGTGACGGACGACGGGTTGCCGAGTCCTCCCGCGGCGGTCACCTGCAGTTGGTCAACGACGAGCGGACCGGGACAGGCGGCCTTCGTCAACGCGGTCTCACCGTCCACCACGGCGACGTTCCCGGTGAAAGGAACTTACGTGCTGCGCCTGACGTGCAGCGACAGCCTGCTCCAGGCGTTCGACGAGGCCTCGATCACGGTGGGCTCAGCTGTGAGTCTGGTGGTCGAAAAGCGGGTCGCCGCTTCGTCGGATGACGCGGAAGAGAGCTCGTCGGGAAGCCTTGGGCTGTCCAGCGGCGACCTCGAGCTGGTCTACGACAGCAGCATTCAGAAGGTCGGGGTGCGTTTCCCCGGCGTAGCGGTGCCGCAAGGCGCGACCATCACGAACGCCTGGGTCCAGTTCACCGTCGACGAGGCCCAGTCGGAGACCACGTCGCTCTTGATCCAGGGCCAGGCGATCGACAACGCGCCGACGTTTCTGAGCAGCAGCAGCAACATCTCGGGGCGGACGCGGACGAACGCGTCGGTGCCGTGGAATCCCGTAGCCTGGTCGACGATCGGACAGGCCGGGGCCAACCAGCGCACGCCATCTCTGGCGGCGGTGATCCAGGAAATCGTCAACCGTCCGGGATGGTCGTCCGGCAACGCGCTCGCCTTCGTGATCACGGGGACGGGGCATCGGACGGCTGTCGCTTATGACGGCAGTTCCAGCGCGGCCCCATTGCTCCACATCGAATACCAAGGCACGCCGGGAGTGAACGCGGCGCCGGTCGTGAGCGCAGGTTCCGACAAGTCGACCACGCTGCCGTCCGGGGTCTCGCTGGCGGGCACGGCGACGGACGACGGGTTGCCGAGTCCTCCCGCAGTAGTCACCTGCGGCTGGTCGACGACGAGCGGGCCGGGACAGGCGGTCTTCGCCAACGCGGCCTCACCGTCCACGACGGCGACGTTCCCGGCGAGCGGCACGTACGTCTTGCGACTGACGTGCAGCGACAGCTTGCTCCAAAAATTTGACGAGGCGTCGATCACCGTGAACTCCGCCTCATCGTCGTCCTCGAGCATCGCCGTGTACGCGGGCTACTACGACACCCACCATTCCTCGAACCTCAGGCCCCGCCCCAGCCCGTGGTCGGGATCCTCCGGAGTCGTGTTTGACGGTAACCCCGACACTTCGAGCGGGGGCTGGGATACCTCCACCATCCGGGTCGACAACCTCACCGGATCGACCCTCTCTGTGGTCGTCACCGTCGACATCGGGTCGAATCATTTCTCGCTCTGGGGCTCGAACTCGATCCCGGCGGGCGGCAAGCTGATCGTGGCGCAGACCTCGATGGAGAACTTCGACGGATCGGACCTCAACTCCGCCGGTTGCTACAGCTGCTCCAGCTCGCTGTGCGCGACCGCCGTGTCCTCGACGATCCCGGTCGTGCACGTGACGGCGGGCGGACAGACCTACAACATCTCCGACCTCGGCCAGATCCTCAACACGCACGGTGTCGACTCGGCCGGGTGCCCCTACACCGGAACGCGCAACGACGAATCCCAGAACTGGATTCAGATCAAGTGAGGGTCACGCCCGATCGCCGGGGACGCTTCCCTAGTAGCGACCCTGGACACGGATGAACCAGCCACCCGTGCGGTAGTCGTTCCGGGACAGTTCGTCGTCGGAGAAGTCGGTGAAGTTGTAGCCGAACCCCGCACGGAAGTGCTTTTGGATTTTCCACATCAACTCGGCGAGGAATCCCTGCCGCGCGCCGCTCGTTTCCCGCTGCGCCAGGATCCGCCATTCGACGCCCAGGTCGAGGGGCTTCCATAGGTTGATGTTCAGCCGCTCGATCGCGAGCCACGTGTTCGCGGCCACCGACTGTCGCAGGAAAAGGAAGGTCTGTTGCTGGTGGCGGCCCGCGAGTTTCGAGAACAGCTCCACCTTGGGATGGAGCTGGAAGAGTCCTTCGACGGCGAGCACGTCCATCGTGGTCTTGTCGTTGTCCGAAGGGATCAGCCCCTGCGGGCGCTGGTCCGAAAGGTGCGTCAATCGCGCCATGCCGTTGATCCGGTCGTTCGCGACGGGACGGTAGGCGAGTCCCACGCTCGCGACCTCGAAGAGCGCCTCGACGGCCGACGTGCCGCGGTTCACCGTCCGGCTGTACTGGAACTTCCCTTGCAAGGTGAAATCCGGATTCAGCTTGTAGTCGAGCTGGGTCGACGTGAATAGCTGATACAGCTGCTTCGAGGCGTTCTCGACGCGGAACTCGTTGCGTGAAACGAGCGTCAGGTTCGACGACGGGGCGTAGGACAGCCCTGCCGCCAGGGAATAACGGTTGCCGTTGCTGGTGGCGGACACGATGCGGCCCGCCTCGCCGCTCACCGTGAGCTTGAAGCCCTGCGTCACGTCCCACTGCTTTTGAAGGCCCAGAAGCGACGCTTGGCGATCCCCTTGGTCCGCGTGCTCCCACTGGTACTCCGAGTAGACGCGCGTCGAAGGGCCGATGAACGACCGGGCGCCGAGCACGGTGGTGCTGTTCTGGCCCGCCCGGCCTTCGGCCAGCCGCTCCGTGAGGTACACGCTGCTCTTCCCGAAGCTGTAGGTCGCGCCGAGCTGGCCGGCAAGCCCGAGGCTCCCGTCCATGAGCTTCGCCTCGAGAGCCAACTTCGAAAACGGAAGGTATTGCAGTCCCAGCGTCGTCTGGTTGTTCCTGGGCCCGCTGAGCGTCACCTGTTGTTCGAGCGAGGCCTTCAACGTGTCGGTGAGCCGCTGCCAGTAGCGAACCGCGCCGAGCGTGGTGTGCCTGAGCGAGAGGCCGCCCGCATTTTTGGCCTCGGTGTCGAACAGCTCCACGGCGACGTTGAAGCGGCTGGCCGTATGGCTGTACATCGCGGAGCTCGTGACGATGCTCGTCGCGTTGGTGACGAGCTGCGGGACCGTGGACGGCAGGAGCGGCGCGGAGCCGGTGCGCTCCTCGCGATCGTAGCGAACGTCCAAGGTGTCGGCTTTCGTCAGGACGAGCGACGCGCTCGCTCCGGATTTTTGCGAGCCTTGATCCTGGGTCGACTGGGAGGCGAAAAAGCCGGCTTCGACTTCCTTGAAGTACAGCCGCACCTTGTAGCGGTCCGGCCGTCCGAACCACTCGCCCACGTCGAGATCCGCGCCCACCTTCCACGCATTGCCTTGCTTCAAGCCATTGGCGGGTTTCTCGACGTAGGTGATCCCGCCGTCGCGGCTCGCGTTGACGATGGACTCGGCGCCCTTGCTACCGGCCAGCTCCGCGGTGAAGCGGGTGCCTTTCCCGGCGCGAATCTCGGTGTCGATGCCGCCGAGCTCGTAGGAGCCTCCGTTTTGCTGGTCCTTGACGTACGTGGCGCCCACCGCGAGGTGGTCCGTCGCCTGCTGCCTCACCCTGGCGCCGTAGGATTCCTTGTCGATCCCGTTCCCGGGCGTCTCGTAGTCGACTTCGATGAACACCGGATGGCCCGACAAGGCCGTCGTGTTGACGAGTGAACCGCTCGTCGACACGCTCGAAATCGGCCGGTTGAACATGATCCGGCCTTCGTCGTAGATGATCGTGTAGTCGAAATTCTGCTGCTGCCGCTGGCGGCTCAACGGGAGTCCGGTGTTCTGGTCCCTCACGACGATCGTGATCTCTTCGCTTCCTTCGACCGCCTCGCGGCGGCTCAGGTAGTACAGCGAGCCTCCGGTCGCCTCCAGCTCGTCGTGAACGTGCGCGGTTTTCGTCTCCGCGCCGAAGACGACCACGAGCGTATCGGGGGCGCCGTACTTCGTCGTCGAGACCGAGCGGTACACGAACCGCCCCCCGTAGAGCGTCCGTTGGTAAGCGGCCAGCTCGGTGTCCGTGAGCGACAGCGGGTAGTTCCCGACGACCGCGTGAATCGCGTCGCTGTCGACGGCCAGGTAGAACTTCCCGTGGCTTTCGGCGTCGTACACGACCGTGCTGTCGTCGCCGTAGACCGGGTAGAGCTTGTTCGGGTCGAGGTTGGTCAGGAGCTTCTGCGAGGTGCTCCCGTCGAGGCCGTCAAAGACCGAGGCGTACTCGTTCTTCCCGCTGTCGAAGGCCGAGGTCACCAGGTACTTCCCGGCGATCATGCCCTTGAGGTAGAACGCCACGCGGCCTCTCGTGTACGTGTCGCCGGTGGCGTCGGGGCCGGCGGCTTCGACGAACCCGCTCGAGCTCAGCTTGCCGAATTGCCCGTCGGCGAACGCCATGAGGAAGAGCTGGTTGCGCGCGGCGTCGATGATCGTCTCGACGGTTCCTTCGTGCCCGAGAGGATCGCGCGCCGCGACCCGAAGCACGTTGGTTCCGGGTGCCAGCTCGACCGACCCGACGAAGTGCCCGGCCGGATCCACCGCCGCGGCGGCGTCGTTGATCCGCACCGTGTTGCCGGGATCGGTCGTACCCGAGACCGCGAGCCTGCCCGGCGGAACCTTCGCGCCTTCGGGGGGGAGGGTCACCGTGAGGTTCGGCACGGTTTCAGCGACGATGCGCGGACGTCC
This sequence comes from Acidobacteriota bacterium, assembly GCA_031393555.1. Classification (GTDB taxonomy): domain Bacteria; phylum Acidobacteriota; class Polarisedimenticolia; order Polarisedimenticolales; family DASRJG01; genus DASRJG01. The sequence goes on along the minus strand of JANMVW010000359.1, from coordinate 76 downwards.
GTCCGGCGTGTGGTCCGAGACGTCGAGGGTGACGTCGGCCGAACGCGAGATTCCCTGCGCGTTTTTCGCCACGACG
>JANMVW010000351.1:0-4281 GCA_031393555.1 Acidobacteriota bacterium | reverse complement strand
GGGGACAGTCCCCTTTTGCTTATAAAACCGCCGAGTGCGCAGTTTCATAAGTAAAAGGGGACTGTCCCCTATTTCACGGCGGTTATCGAAAGCTAGCGGCCGACGATGACCGCGGCGACGGCGGCGGGGCGGTCACGGCGCGGCAGCTTCTCGGCCATCATGCGGATCCCCTCGGCCCAACCGGGTTGCGCGAGGAGGGCGTCGGTCTTGACGCGGCGCGACCTCAACGGGCGTGTGGTGAGAAGCGCGGCCCAGTCGGGACGGGGCACCCCGGAGATATCGATGCACGTCGCCTCGAACCCCCGCTCGGTCCGATACAACGCGAGGAGCCCGAAGCCGGTTTCTCCCTTGGCTTCCACGTGGAGGATCGCGGTGCGCCCGAGAGGGCCGTCGTCGATTTCCGCAAGAAGCCCTTCGACGAGCGGATGCCCCGAGGCGTAAAAGTCGATCGACTCGTCGGCGACGGCTTCCTCGCGGTCGAACGTGCCCAAGAAGCTCGAGCCGCCCGGAACGCCGGGAAGCGAGTCGATCTTGGCGTGGTTGCCGAAGAGGATCGAGTGGACGCGTTCGTCGCGATGCGCTTCGACGCGCAGGCCGAGCTGCGCGCAAGCGCCGAGCACGACGTCCTCCGTCAGTTCGTCGAGGTCCTCCGGGATCCGCGCGAGGAGCGCTTCGGCGGATTCGGCGCGGAAAGGATCGCGGTAGAGCTCGTGATACGCCGCGGCGCGGACACGGTCGCGCGCGGCACCGGTTTCCCGCGCCGCGGCTTCGAAAAACGAGGCCGGAATCGTCTCGAACTCGGACAGCGCCGCTTCTTCAATGACGGTTTCCACACGCCTCAGCTCGTGCTCGAGCCCGCCCAACGGCTCACGAAACAAGCCGATCTCCTCGAACAGCGTGGCGATCGAAGCGCCCAAGCCCGCGGGGGGGCGCACGTAGACGATCTCGACGGGCTTGTCCCGGCCGATGCGGTCGAGGCGCCCGATCCGTTGCTCGACGGCGGTCGCGCTCCACGGGAGGTCGAACAGGATCAACCGATGGCAGAACTCGAAGTTGCGTCCTTCGCCGCCGCACTCGGTGGCCAGAAGCAGCGAGGGGCCGGAGGGGAGCCGGAACTGTGCGACCTCGATGTCCCGCTGGCCGGGGGAAAGGTCTTCATGGAAGACACCGGTCTTCAGCTGCGCGCGGCGGGAGAGTTCGGTGCGCAGGTGCTCGACGGTCTCCCGCTCGGCCGCGAACACGAGTGTCTTGTCGCCTCGCGCCTTCCAGCGCGTCGCCTCGCGAGCGAGCCACTCGATGCGCGGGTCGGCGGCGAGCCACGCGTCCGCGAGCGGCTTCAACGCGGCGTCCTCGCGGCGGAGCTTCGCGAGAAGCGACGCTCCCGAAGACAGCGCGGCCCGCAGCAACCGCGCCTTCTCCCGCCGCGCGACCGCGTGCGGGGCGGGGCGGGAACGGAGCGTACGCTCGAGCGCCGCCAGGTTGTTCCAGCCCGGGTCCAGGGGAAGATCGACCGGCGCGGCGACGCGCGGCGGGAGCCCGCCGATGTCCGTCCTCCGCGTCGAGCTCGCGCACGGCGGGAGCGGTTCGCGCCGCGCCAGGCGAGCCTCGAACCCCTCGTCCTCGGGGAACTCGTCGGGGCGCAAGAGCTGAAGCAAGCGGAAGAACCCGTGCGCATCGTCCTCTAACGGCGTCGCCGTCAAGAGCAGCACGTGCCGCCCGAGCGCCGCGATCGGCGCGATCGCGCGGTAGTTGGGGTCGCCGGGATGTCCCACGGGGCGGCGCAGATGGTGCGCCTCGTCGACGATCAGGAGGTCGATCCCGCTGGCGACCGCGGCCTCGGTGAGCTTGGGGCGGGCGACGAGGGTGTCGAGGCCGATCACCGCCCGGCGGTGGACGTCGAACGGGTTGAAGCCGGGGCCGAAATCGCGTTCGACGTCCGCCAGGCGAGCTTCGTCCAGGAGCACGAAGACCTGGTGGTACTTCCGCCACAGCTCGCCCAGCCACTGCACGGTGAGCGTTTCGGGCGCGACGACCAGCGTCCGCTCGGTCAGCCGCGTACGGATGAGGTGGTTGGCGATCAGGCAGGCCTCGACCGTCTTGCCGAGGCCGACCTCGTCGGCGAGCAGCCAGCGCACCGGGTCTTGCCGCGTGGCCTTGAGGGCGACGTCGAGCTGGTGCGGGAACAGGCGGATGCGCCCGCCGAGAAACGAGCCGAGGTCGTCGGAACCGCGCAAGGCGGCAAGGTGCATCGCGTCGAGCCGGACCGAGAAGGCGTCGAGCGGCGAGACGTCACCCAAGGCGAGCCGTTCGACCGGGGAATCGGACGGTACCGGGAGCCCGCGTTCGTCCCAGAGGAGCAGAGCGTCCGTCGCGGCGCCGAAGCGGAGCACCGTGTTCGTTTGGGGGAACTCGACGACGAGGTTCCGCCCTTCGAGCGCGGCGACACGGCCGACGCCGAGGTCGGTGTTGTAGCGGTGCGTGACGCGGTCGTCGATCTTCCACATGGATGTTCAGTCTTCGCGAAAGGTCTAGCGAAAGCGGAAATGGTAGCAGTACTCTCCCGCCGCGACGTCAAAAGGGGTGCCATGAGCGACGTGATCGACCTCGTCCCGCGGCCGCGGCGGTTGGTCCGTACCGCCGGCTCGCTCGCGCTCGATGCGGGAGGATCGCTTCCCGCGGCCGCGGGCCCGGAGGTGCGGGTGGACGCCGGAGCGGCGGGGCTGCGTCCGGAGGGGTATCGCCTGACCGTTACGCCGGAGCGGGTCGTGATCGAGGCTCGAGACGCCGCCGGGGCGTTTTACGCGAGGGCGACCCTGGGGCAACTCGTCCGGCTCCACGCGGCCGCGGGCGAGATCCCGGCGCTGACGATTGACGATGCCCCCGACTTCGCCGAGCGTGGCGTGATGATCGATGTCAGCCGGGACAAGGTCCCCACCATGGAGACTCTGTACCGGCTGATCGACGAGCTGGCATCGTTCAAGATCAACCGACTGCAGCTTTACTTCGAGCACACGTTCTCCTATCGCGCGCACCCGCTCGTGTGGGCGGAGGCGTCGCCGTTGACAGGCCGAGAGGTCGAGGCGCTCGACGCGTACTGCCAGGATCGCTTCATCGAGCTGGTCCCGAACCAGAACTCGTTCGGTCACATGGAGCGCTGGCTGAAACACCCGGAGTACGCGCCACTCGCCGAGATCGTCCCGCCCGTCGGCGACACCATGTCGCTCTGCCCCATCGATCCGCGCGCGACCTCGTTCCTCGCGGGCCTCTACGACGAGCTCCTTCCGCACTTCACGAGCAAGACGTTCAACGTCGGTTGCGACGAGACGGTCGATCTGGGGAAGGGGCGCAGCCGCGAGGAGGTCGAGCGCCTCGGGCGCGGACGGGTTTATCTCGAGTTCGTCAAGAAGATCCACGCGTTGGTGAGCGCCCGGGGGCGCCGGATGCAGTTCTGGGGTGACATCGTGTTCGAGCACCCCGAGTTGATTCCCGAGCTGCCGAAAGACGTGCTCGCCCTCGAGTGGGGTTACGAGGCCGACCACCCGTTCGAGGTCCAGGGGGAGAAGTTCGCCACGGCGGGGATCGAGTTCCAGGTCTGCCCGGGAACCTCGGCGTGGTTGTCGCTCGCCGGGAGGACGACGAATGCGCTCGGCAATCTCGAGTCCGCGGCGCGCACGGGGCTCGCGCACGGAGCCTCGGGAATGCTCATCACCGACTGGGGCGATTTCGGCCACTGGCAGCCGTTCCCGATCTCCTACCTCGGCCTGGTTTATGGCGCCGCGGTGGCCTGGTGCCACGACGCGAACCGGGAGCTCGACGTTGCGCGCGCTCTTGACCTGCACGTCTTTCGCGACCGCGGGGCCGCGCTCGGCGGGCTCGCGCGCGACCTGGGAGACGTCTACCGCGAGACCGGCGTCCTCGTGAAGAACGCGTCCGTGCTCGCGCTGCTGCTGCTGTTCCCCGAGCGGCCTCTTGGAGAGGGGCGGCTTGCGGGGCTCACCGTGGAAGGACTAGAGCGCGCGGAGGCGCGGGCCTTCGAGCTCTCGTCCAAACTTCACGAAGCGAGGTGCGATCGCGACGACGCGCCGCTCCTTGGCGCCGAGTTCGCACTGGCCGCCGATCTCATGCGCCACGGTTGCCGGCTCGGGATCGCGCGCCTGGAATCTCCGGAAGGCGCCGTCGCATCGATTCCGGCTTCGAAGCGTGCGGGGCTTGCGGCCGATCTCGAGCGGATCATCCACGAGTACCGGCGCGTGTGGAGGCTGCGCGGCTCGGCACCGAGCG
>JANMVW010000343.1:0-3041 GCA_031393555.1 Acidobacteriota bacterium | reverse complement strand
AGCCATCGCTACTACGACTTCAGGGCGACGCCGGCATAGATCCCCGAGGTGCTCGAGGACTTTCTCCCCTGGGATGCCTACCCCGCGGTCCGATCGCTTTACGGCCTGCTCGCCTGGATCAACGGGAAGGACTCACCGTTCGAGTCGAACGACTGCGCTTTCGCAGGCCCCGAAGTCAACATCGATCGCGGGTTTCGCAAGAAGCTTCAATGTTGCGGCCGCCTGGGCGTTTTCTTCCGCGACCTGAGCCTCAATACAAGTGAGCGCGCGATGAGCCGGTGGGTCGAGACGCTTCACACCGGATTGCGGGCTCTCGACCCCGGCTTCGCGTGGGGGGCGGTGGGTACGACACGGCTGCGCGTCGATTACCGCGAGCTCTCCGAAAGCGGCGCGGAAGGGTCGCAGCTGCTGCTGTCGTTCTGGGCCTGGGGCGACGACGAGCCGGAGGTGTTCGAGAATCTCGCCCGGGTGATCGCGGCGCTGCGCGAAGCGCTGGAATCGTCCGTCGGCTAGGGCCGCGCGTCGCGACGTCCGCGCCAGGCCCGGATCAAAAATGCGATCGCGAACCAGAGCGCGATCGCAGCGAGTGGCCAGGCGATCGCCTTGGGCCAGGCGACGCCGACCGCCGCGAGAACGATCAGTGCCGCGGATGCGCCTCCCAAGATCCTGCGGTCGCCATGACCCAACGCGCGTGGATGCATGATCGCGGTGCCGACCGTGCTCCCGAACCGAACCGCGCCCGCCGCCGCGCGCCCGGCGCTTCCGGAAGGCGCCCGGCGAGGGCGTTCCATCTCGGGCTGGGCCGGCACCGGCCGGCGCGATCGCCGCCGCTGCTGCAGGACGATTTCCGTGGCATGAGTGAGGTCGTCGCGGTACTGGCGCTCCATCGCCACGGCGAAGCCGGCATCTTCGACCGCGACGTCCAACTCGTAGTTGCCAACGAAGCTTGCGAGGTTGAGGTTTGTCGAGCCGACGCGCGCCCAGCGTCCGTCGGCCACCGCCGTTTTGGCATGAAGCATCGTGCCGTTCCACTCGAACACGCGCACCCGTGACTCGAGAAGGGGCCGGTAGACGGAACGGGAGAGAGGGGAGACGAGCGGGATGTCGCTGGCGCCGGGAACGAGGAGTCGGACGTCAACCCCGTCCGCCGCCGCGGCGCACAGCGCCTGGACGTACGCCGTGACCGGTACGAAGTAGGCGTCTGTCAGCCAGAGTCGCTCACGCGCGATCGACGCGATCAAGTGGTCGAGGCGCATGAGCCCCCCCGTGGCGGGTGCGCTTGCAACCACGCGAAGCGACACGTCGCCCGCGGGAGCGATCGATGCGGGGTCGGTCAACTCGTCGTCGGGGAGGACCGTTCCGGTCGCCGCCCAGACCTGCGCGAACGCGCGTTCGACGTCGGCGACCGCGGGACCGCGAATTTCGATCCCGGTATCGCGCCACGGTTCCTTCCCGGCCGCCGGATCGCCGAGCCACGTGGCGGCGACGCACAAACCGGAGACGTAGGCGACGCGGCCATCGACGCAGATCGACTTCCGGTGGTCACGCGAGAGCCAGCCCAAAGGGCTGTCGAAGCGCGGGGGATTGAACGTGCGCACCATGGCGCCGGCGGCCACGAGCGGACGCCAGAAGCCCGGAACGAGTTTCCCGGGAGAGCCGAGCCAATCGTGAAGCACGCGCACGCGCACTCCGGCGCGAGCCTTGGCCGCCAAGGCGTCGCGGAACTCGCGCCCGGTCGCGTCGTTGCCCACGATGTAGCTCTCGAAGAAGATGGAACGTTCCGCCGCGCGAATGGCCTCGAGCCAGGCCGGGAAATTCTCGGCCGCGTCTTTCAGCAGACGCACCTGGTTCCCGCCGACGAGCGGCGCTCCGGCCGTACGGGAAAAGGCCTGGTCGGCGAGGAGCCGCAGGGGAGCCGAGCGGGAGGCCACGAGTTCGATCACGCCAGGCCGATGTTATAGGATTGCGCGCCATGGGCTTCAATTTAAGAAACCGCAGCCTCCTCGAACTCTCGGACTACACGCCGCAGGAGATCCGCTTCCTGCTCGACCTCGCCCACACGGTGAAGGCCGAAAAAAACGCCGGGGCCGGCACGCGAAGCCTCGCCGGGAAGAACATCTGCCTGATCTTCGAAAAGTCCTCCACCAGGACGCGCTGCGCCTTCGAGGTCGCGGCGTACGACCTGGGAATGGGCGTGACTTACCTCGACCCGTCGGGGTCGCAGATCGGCCACAAAGAGTCGATCAAGGACACCGCGCGCGTGCTCGGCCGCATGTACGACGCGATCGAGTACCGGGGCTTCGCGCAGTCGATCGTGGACGACCTGGCGAAGTACGCCGGCGTGCCGGTCTACAACGGTCTGACCGACGAGTCCCACCCGACGCAGATCCTCGCGGATTTCATGACCATGGAGGAGCAGTACACCGACAAACCGCTCTCGGGGATGGCTTACTGCTATCTCGGCGACGCGCGCAACAACATGGGGAATTCGCTCTTGTTGGGGGGCGCGGCGATGGGGATGGACGTTCGCCTTTGCGCACCCAAGGCGCTCTGGCCCACCGAGCCGGTCGTTGCCAAGGCGCGTGCGCTCGCCAAGGCGTCGTCGGCGAAGATCACGCTATCGGACGATCCGAAGGCCGCGGTTGCCGGTTGCGATTTCGTGTACACCGACGTCTGGGTCTCCCTAGGCGAACCACCGGCGAAGTGGGGGGAGAGGATCGAGCTGCTCAAGCCCTACCAGGTCAACGGCGCGTTGATGGCGGCAACGGGGAACCCGAAGGCGAAGTTCATGCACTGTCTGCCGGCGTTCCACAATCGCGAGACGTCGAAAGGTGAAGAGCTTTTCAAGACCCACGGGATGAACGGCCTCGAAGTCACCGAAGACGTCTTCGAATCGCCGGGGTCGATCGTGTTCGACCAAGCGGAAAACCGCATGCACACGATCAAGGCCCTGCTCGTCGCAACGTTGTCGTAGCCGGCTGCCGCTTACCCGGTGTGATCGAGGGGGCATTCCCCTTTTTCGCCGCAAAGCTCCCCGGATA
>JANMVW010000324.1:0-8487 GCA_031393555.1 Acidobacteriota bacterium | reverse complement strand
TGCGAAAAAGAAGTTTGCCTTCCTCTCAAGACTCCGATGAGCGAACGCTAACCCTCATCGTCGTCCTCGACCACCCGGGCCCTCTTGATTCCGCTCCGGCGTTTTTTCGATTCGATGCGTCGCCTTTTCTCAGCGCGAGGGATTTTCGTCGCGAACCGCTGGGCCACGGGGACGAGCGCTTCCGCCAAGAGGGCCTCGAGGCGTTTTTCCGCCGTCTTGCGATTCGCGAACTGGCTGCGGGAGGCCTGACACACGACCCGCACCGTCCCATCGGCCTCGACGCGATCGCCCAACACCGCAAGGAGTCGGGCACGAACGGCGTCCGGAAGACAGGGCGCATGGGATACGTCGAAGCGGAGGGTCACCTTGCTCGACGTCTTGTTGACGTGCTGGCCTCCGGGGCCGCCACTGCGCGAAGCGGTAAAGGTCAACTCGTCGTCAGGAATCTCGACACCTTCGGCGATCGTCAGCGGCATGGTCAGCTTCCAAAGAGAAGGGGCGCCCAGTCTCCCGGGCGCCCCTTCGGTGTACGACTGTGCCCTCGTAACCGTGAAACGTCGGCCCTGAACGTCCGCCTACCACACCTCGCAGGTGTTGGTCGGACGCATCGGCGTTCCCTCGGCGCACTTGAACGTCTCCGCGAACTGCGGGTAGTTGACGAGCGGGCCGGAGACCCGAAACCGCGGCGGCGAGTGCGGATCGACCGTGACGAGCACGCGCTCGATCTCCGGCGTCGCCAACGAGCACCAGGTCTGGGCGAAGGCGACGAACAGCAGCTGGTCGTTCGTCAATCCCTCGACGGCCGGTTTTTCCGTGCCCGGGTGAGCGGCCTCGTAGGCCTTGTAAGCCGAGTAGGCCTGTTTGATACCACCGTTGTCCGCGATGTTCTCGCCGAGGGTCAGTTTCCCGTTCAGCGGGAGTCCGGGCTGCACCTCGTAGGCCGCGTACTGCTTATCGATGCACTCGGCGCGCGCCTCGAATTTTTTCGAGACGGAAGGCTCCCACCATTCCCGGAGCTTTCCTTGCGCGTCGAACTTGCGACCCTCGTCATCGAACCCGTGAGTCAGTTCGTGACCCATCACCATCCCGATGCCGCCGTAATTCATCGCGGCGGGGAAATCCTTGTAGAAAAACGGCGGCTGGAGGATTCCAGCCGGGAAGGCCATCTCGTTGTTCAACGGGTTGTAGTAGGCGTTGACCGTGGGGGGCGTCATGCCCCACTCGGTCTTGTCGACCGGCTTGCCGATTTTCGCCGCTTCAAACTCGAACGTGAACCGGCCCGCGGCGACCAGGTTGCTGAAGTAGTCGTCCTTCTTCAACTTGAGCTTCGAGTAGTCTTTCCACTTGTCGGGGTATCCGATCTTGTTGATCAGGGTCCCCATCTTGCCGAGGGCGCGCTGGCGGGTCGTGTCGTCCATCCAGTCGAGCCCCGGGAGGTTGTTCGCGAAGGCCTTTTGGATCGTCTCGATCTGCTCGCGCGCGATCTTCTTGCTGTCTCCCGCAAACTGCTTCTTGATGAACTCCTGGCCCAAGATGTCGCCGATCGCTCCGTCGGTCTGCGCGACGCAGCGCTTCCAACGAACCTGCTGCTCCTTTTGCCCCTGCAGCGTCTTGCCGTAAAAGTTGAAGCTTTCTTCATCGAACGACTTCGTGAGCGCCGGGGCCGCGTCGCGGAGCACGTTCCACTGGAGATAAGCCTGAAGAGTCGCGGCGTCCGTCGAGCCGACGAGCTCTTGCAGTCCGGAGAAGAACTCGGGGGTCGCGACGTTGATCTGCGTCACCTCGGGGTGCCCGATCGCCGCGAAGTAGCCGTCCCAATCGAGCTTCGGCGTGAGTTTTTGCAACCCGACCTTGTCGAGCTTGTTGTACGTCTTGTCGGGATCGCGCAAATCGGCGCGCGGGCGGGAGTTCTTCGCGAGCTTGGTTTCGAAAGCGAGGATGTTGTCGGCCATCGTCTGGGCCGCCCCGGGCTTTGTTCCGTACATCGTAAACATCTTGGCGACGAACGTGACGTACTTGGCGCGGATCGCCTTTTTAGCCTCGTCGTCGCTCAAGTAGTAGTCGCGGTCCGGAAGGCCGAGCCCTCCCTGGAACATCTGGGCGATGTTCGTGTCCGGGTCCTTGAAGTCGCCCTCGACGCCGAGCGCGAACAGCCCTGGTATGGACGCGCCGTGCATCTTGCCGATGGTCGCCATCAGGTCCTTGGAGTTTTTGACCTTGCCGACGTCTTTCATCCAGCCTTCGATCGGCTTCGTTCCCGCGGCCGCGATCCCGGCCTCGTCCATGCATGCGCCGTAGAACATCCCGAGCTTCTGGCGGTTCGGATCGTCGCCAGGCAGTTTCATGGCGTCTTCTAGGATGGCGCGATTGATCGTGCGGTTGCGCTCCGCGATTTCGCTGAAGCCTCGGCCCCAACGCACCTGGTCCGCGGGGAGCTTCGTCGTCTCTCGCCACGTTCCGCAGGCGTACTGATAGAAATCCTGGCAGGGGTCCGCCTTGAGGTCCATCGCGGCCTTGACCGCCGCGCCCACGTCCGTAGTGGTCGGGTCCGCCGCAAGAGCGGGTCCCGCGATGCAGAAGGCCGCGAGCAACAATCCGATACGACGCATGTTGGTCTCTCCTTGGGAGCTTCGGGCTTGGTTTCGTGACCGCCGGCGTTCCTTACGTCGCGCCGCAATCTGAGGTTTCACTGCGCGCGGAGGACCTTCAGCACTGGGGCCTCGACTGCGCCTTTCGAGTCCACTCGAATCGTGATGAAGGGAGGCTCGCAGATTAGCACGCGCCCCCCCTTTCCGGCCGCGACGAGCCGGTAGGTCCCGGGCGGCAGTGCCGAGGAGACAAACCGACCCCTCTCATCCGGAATCGCGCGCGCGGCCTCATGAAGGACGTTGTCCGGGCCGAGCAGGACGATCGCGGCGACTTCGGCCAGCGAAGGCCCTTCGACGACTCCGAACACGGTGCCGGGCGCAGCCTGAGGCTCGATCGCGGGCGGAACGATGGTGGAAGCCTCCACGATGAGTGGCTCGGCGGCGGGCGGCTGCACGGGTGGAATTTCCACCGCCGGTGATTCCATCGTGACCGAGGGCGGAGGCGGAGGAAGGGGCGGAGGCGGGGGCGGCAGCGCGGATGCCCGCACGCACCACGCGATTCCGCCTTCAGAAAGAGCGACCGGCCCCGCAGCTCCGGTCGAGGCCATCATCCCTCGCAGCGGAGCGGGCGCCACGGCCTCCTGCGAGAGGACGAGCCCATCGCGCCCCTGGGGAGCCGCGAGGTCGGCGAGGACGACGCGCGAGGGCTGGGCGAGCACGACGACCGACGAGCCCGCGATTGACGCGACGCCGACGTTGTCTCCGAGCGCCCGGTAAAGCGGGCCGCTCGCGAGGCCCGGCAGTTGAAACGTCCGGATCTCATCGCGTGAAGCGACCAACAAAGTTGAACCTCCCGCCGAAAAGGCCAGCCCCCGGGCGGTCGCGGGAATCGTCGGGCCGGTGGTCGCCCGCGCCGTCTGGAGATCGACGCGCACGAGCTCCACGCTCCGCACCGCCCCCTTGCGATTGGTCGCACGCACGATGACGAACGCGGAGTTTCCGTCCGGAGCGACCGCGAGCCCCAAGACGCGCCCGGCGAGCTTGAGGTCTTTGGGCGCGTCCCCTGCCCTGGCGAAACGCAGCACGGACCGCGCCGGCTCGCCCGGGCTCGCCATCGCGACGACAGCTACCGAAGCGTCCGGGGCGATACCGAACGCCTCGAAGTCGGACTTCGGCCCGAGCGGCGACACGGTGGCCGGGGGCTCGTCGCAAGAGACCAGGACCGGCGGTTGTGCTGTGACGCGGGAGGCCAGCCCGACCAACAAAGCTAAAGTCGCGGCGCGGGTTCCGGATCGACGCATACCGCTATGATACGCGGCGGAATGGCGGACATCGCGCTCTTTTGCGAAGGCCTCGTCAAGAGGTACGGCGACGTCGTCGCAGTCGACGGCCTCGACCTGACGATCCACGCCGGCGAGTGCTTCGGCCTGCTGGGGCCCAACGGCGCGGGAAAAACGACCACCGTCGAGATTCTCGAGGGTTTGAACGAACCGGACGCGGGAACCGTGAGTGTGCTCGGCAGCAGTTGGTCCCGGGACGCCCGCGCCTTGCGCGAGCGCATCGGCATCCAATTGCAGGAAACGCAGTTGTCCGAAAAGCTGACCGTCCTCGAGACGATTACGCTCTTCCGGAGCTTTTACTCCAAGGGCTTGGCACCCGAGGAGGTCATGCGCATCGTCCGGCTCGAAGAGAAAGAGAAGTCTTGGGTGCGCAAGCTCTCCGGAGGTCAGAAACAGCGACTCTCTCTGGCGGTGGCTTTGGTCGGCGATCCCGAGATCCTCTTTTTGGACGAGCCCACGACGGGACTCGATCCGCAAGCGCGCCGCCAGGTGTGGGACGTCATCACCGACGTCAAGGCGCGCGGGGGCACCGTGCTCCTGACCACGCACTACATGGAAGAAGCCGAGCGCCTGTGCGATCGCATCGCCATCGTCGACCGGGGCAAGGTGATCGCGCTCGACACACCCGCCGGCCTCATCGCCCGGCTCGGCGCGGAGCACGTTCTCGAGATCGAAACCGAGTCCCTCCCGGATCTGGAACGCCTCCGCAATTTGGTCGACGTCCGCGATCTGCGCATCGACGGGACCGTCGTCTCGCTGACCGTGCGCGAGGTGCATCGGGCGGTTCCGGCGCTCCTCGAAGAGCTTGCCGCGCAGTCGGTGACGCTGACGCGCCTCACGACCCACCACGCGACCCTCGAAGACGTTTTCGTCGCGATGACCGGGCGCCACCTTCGGGAGAACTGAAGCGTGCGCGCACATCCGCTCGTCCAGCTTTCGTGGGTCAAGTTCCTCGAGTTCGTGCGCGAGCCCGAGGCGATTTTTTGGGTCCTCGTTTTTCCCGTGCTCCTCTCGCTCGCCTTGGGCATCGCGTTTCGCGCAAAGGTCCCGGAGGCGCTCGCCGTCGCGGTATGCGACGGCCCGGGAGCCGCCGAGGCGGCGCGCGCACTCGCCGCCGATCCCGGCCTTCATCCCAAGGTGTTGGCCGAGCGCGACGCCAGAGAGAGCTTGCGCACCGGGAAGGTGGCGCTGGTCGTGATTCCCGAGGAACCCTTGACGTATTGGTTCGATCCGGCGCGGGACGAGAGCCGCGTTGCGAGACTCGCCGCCGACGCCGCGCTCCAGCGCGCGGCGGGGCGCGTCGATGCGCGTGGGATAGCGCTGCGAGAGATGAACGAGAAGGGCTCGCGCTACATCGATTTTCTCGTCCCTGGACTCTTGGGCATGAACCTCATGGGCACGGGGATGTGGGGCATCGGTTTTTCGATCGTCACCGCGCGCTCCCGCGGATTGTTGAAGCGGCTCGTGGCGACCCCGATGCGCAAGCGGGACTACCTCCTCGGCCAGATGATGGGACGCATGGTGTTCCTGATCCCCGAAGTCGGGGTCCTGGTCGGTTTCGCCCACGTCGCCTTCGGAGTGCCGGTCTCGGGTTCGCTCGGCGCGCTCGCCCTGATCGCGGGTTTGGGCGCAACGGCGTTCGCCGGATTGGGCCTTCTGGTCGCCGCGCGGCCGCGCACGATCGAGGGGGTCTCGGGGCTCATGAACTTCGTCATGCTGCCGATGTGGATTTTCTCCGGGGTCTTTTTTTCCCCGTCACGTTTCCCCGACGCGATGCTTCCCCTGATCCGGCTGCTGCCTCTGACCGCGTTGAACGAGGCGCTGCGCGCGGTGATGATCGACGGTGCGTCGCTGGCCTCGGTCGCGGGCCAGCTTGTCATCCTCGGCGTCTGGGGGGTCGTTGCCTTCGCGATTGCCTTGCGCTTGTTCCGCTGGCAGTAGCATGTCCTTGCCCTCCGGATTGTGCGCCACCTGCGAGTTCACGCGGCGCGTCGGAACGAGCCGCGGCGCGTCGTACACGATGTGCGCCCGGTCCGCATCCGATCCACGCTTTAGGAAATACCCGAACCTTCCGGTCACGGTCTGCGTCGGGTACGAGCCCGGGATTGCTAGAATCGTTGAAGGACCGCCAGGAGCACCCATGGTGAACGTGACCTCGGAAGTCGGCCGCCTTCGCAAGGTACTCGTACACGAGCCGGGGCCCGAGGTCGACGTCATGGTGCCGTCGATGATGGAAGAACTGCTCTTCGACGACATCCTTTACGGCGACCGCGCGCGCGAGGAGCACGGGCTCATCCGGCGCGCCCTCCAGGTGCTGGGGGTCGAAGTCATCGACGCCCAGGATCTCCTCGAGGACGTGCTGCGCGACCCCGCGGGCCGCCAGTTCACCCTGGAGGCGATGCTTCCACCGGGATCGACCCCGTTGCGCGATCGGCTCGCGGACTCCCCCTCCGAGGACCTCGCGGCGGCGCTTGTTTCCGGGTTGCGGCTTCCCCCGGGGGCCCCGCAAGTGCAGGACATCTCCGACCTGTTCGAGATTCCACCGCTTCCCAACTGGTGCTTTCAGCGCGATCCGCAGATCGTCATCGGCTCCGGGGTCGTGTTCGCTTCGATGGCGAGCGGCGCCAGAGACCGCGAGGCCAGGCTGGCCCGCGCCTTGTTTCGCTTTCACCCGGATCTCGCCGCAACGCCCACGCTCCACGAGCCGTTGGCCGCCGATTTCGAACGGTCGCACGTCGCGGGGGCGGGACACGCCTGCCTCGAGGGCGGCGACGTGATCGTTTTGTCGTCCGAAGTGATCGCGGTCGGCCTGTCCGAGCGGACGAACCGGCTCGGTATCGAAGACCTCGCGACGGCCCTCGCTTCGCGGCCCGAAGGTCCGCGATTCCTCGTCGTCGTCGAACTGCCCCGGCGACGCGCCTACATGCACCTCGACACGTTGTTCACGCCCGTCGATCGCGAGATGGCCCTCGTCTTTTCACCGGTGCTCGTTCACCACGGCTCCGAGCGGGCCACCGTGTATGAAATCGATCTGCGCGCCAAAAACCGCAACTGGGCGCCCCGAGCCGATCTTTTGTCCTGCCTGAGCCGCCGCGGCGCCGGGTTCGAGCCGATCTCGTGCGGAGGCGACGATCCGATCGCTCAGCAGCGCGAGCAGTGGACCGACGGCGCGAACGCCTTGGCCTTGGCTCCCGGCGTGATCGCGATGTACGACCGCAACCGGGGCACGATCGAGGAGCTTTCGCGGCGAGGATTCCGCATCGTCGAGGCGGAAAGCCTGCTTTTGGGGCGCGGCGAGGTCGACCTCGACGCGGCCGAGCGCGGCTGCATTTCTTTCTCGAGCCACGAGTTGTCCCGCGCGCGGGGGGGGCCTCACTGTCTGACGCATCCTCTCTTGCGGGACCCCTAGGATCCGGGTCGCTACCAGCCGTAGCCGACGAGCAGACCCAGGTGGATCCCGCCGGCGGCGACCTCGCGCCCGCTCGACCCGGAGCCGAGCGTCGCCAGCGCGTAGCTGTAGCGCGCCTCGATCCCGAGGTTGAGGTGCGAGGCGAGGCGCCAGCTCACTCCCAGGTCGACCCAGGCGCCGTAGGCGCGATCCTCGTTCGTCACGAGACCGAACGGGCCGTCAAGCTCCTGGCTCAGTCCAATCGCGGTCGCCCCCGCGCCCAGATGCGGGCGCGTCGGCGCTTGGTCCCAGACCTTTCGCACGCCGATCGCGAATTCGTGGGAGGTTCCTTTGAGGCGTCGGCTCCCCGTCGGTGCGGAGCGGCTGACTTCGTCGGTTGAGACGAACGCGTCCAGCACGAAGTGAATGGGGGCCCGCTCCTCCCCGAAGTTGAGCATCAATCCGAGCTCGGGCTGCTGATCGACGGGCGCCCAATCCCCTCTGTTGAGCCACGATTGGCCGACGAAGAGGTTGAAGTCACCCCGGTAACGCGCCTGGGCGTCGGTCGTCGCCACGAGGACCCACGCCGCGGCGACCACGAACACAGCGTAGCGCGTCGAGCGTAACATCAGTGGTGCCCGTGCGCGCCGCCCGGCCCGTGAACGTGTCCATGAGCGAGCTCGTCCGCGGTGGCCTCGCGGACCTCGAGGACCTCGACGTCGAACGTCAGCGTTTTGCCCGCCAACGGATGGTTGGCATCGAGCACGACGTCGTCGCCCTCGAGAGACATGACGATGAACGTGATCGGGCCATCGGGCGTTTCGGCCTGAACCTCGACCCCCGGCTCGAGCGTGAGACCTTCGGGGAAATCACTCCGCTCGGCGCGAATCACCGCTTGCGGGTCCTTCTCGCCGTAGGCGTCTTGGGGACGGACCGTCACGGTCGCTTTCAAACCGGCTTGCGAACCGTCGAGCGTCTTTTCGAGGCCGGGGATGAGGTGCCCCAAACCGTGGAGATAGGTCAGCGGCTCGCGTCCTTCACTGCTCTCGATCGTCACGCCGCTCTCGTCGCGCAGCGTGTAGTTCATGCGAACGACGCAACCTTTCCCGATTCTCATGACGGCCCTCCTTGGCCCACGGCGAAAAAACGACCGCCGCAAGCTAGCATGGCC
>JANMVW010000227.1:0-14709 GCA_031393555.1 Acidobacteriota bacterium | reverse complement strand
GCCTCCGCAACCGAAACGCCGTGCGCCCGAAGATAGGCCGCCGACTCTTCGCGCGTGACCGCATGGTCGCGGATCGGCGTGACGATCGGCAGGCCCGGAAGCAGCACGCGGAATGCGACGTCGAACCGGATCTGGTCGTTGCCGGCGCCGGTCGAGCCGTGCGCGACGGCGGAAGCTCCGATGGTCTGCGCGGTCTCGGCCACAGCGATCGCCTGCTGCGTGCGCTCGGCCGCGACGGAGAGCGGGTAAACCTCGCCGCGGAGCACGTTGCCGCGGATCAGGTGCCGGATGAACCGGTCGTACACCTCGCGGCGCGCGTCGATCTCGTGATGCGCCACGACCCCGAGCGCGACCGCGCGCGCACCGATCGCGGCTAGAGCCTCCGCATCGGCTCCGCCCGTGTCCACGTGGACGGTGTGCACCGCCCACCCTTCCTCACGGAGCCTGACGACGCAGTACGAGGTGTCGAGACCTCCGGAGAACGCCAGCGCAATGCATGATTTGTGCATGGCGCATAATTATGCACAAACGGTCGTTCAGCGCAAGGCGTTGACCTGTCTCGATCAGAAATCGACCCGGATCGCGAAGTCGATGCTCCCCGGGTGGCCGTTCTTGATCTCGGGTTGATAGGTCCGCTGGTGCAACGAGACGATCGCGGCTTCGTCCACGGCGAGCCACCCCTCCGCGTTGTGATTGCGGTTTTGGATTCGCAACCGGTTCGACGCGTTTCGGGCGTCCGCTCGTGCCGAACGGCGGTTAACCTTTCAGGGTACGCGAATGGTCCCAAGGCCCTTCAAGTAGGAGTCCTGCCATGAAGCGTGTTCTTGCAATCTCGTCGGCGTTGTTGATTGTCGGGTCGGTTCTGCGGGCCGAATCGCCGAAACGCGTGGCCGCCCCGGCCCCGGACTTCTGGTACGTCGTTCCCGGTGAGATGCCCGACGCCGGCGTCCGTTCGGCGGTTCGAGGAATCGTCGTGCCGACTGCGGTTCGTCCCACGGTCCAAACCACTCCAGCCGGATCCGTCATCTCGTGGCGGCGCCCCGACGGGACAAGCCAGTCGTTCGTCGTGCAGGGCGTCTCGTCGTTCACGTTCGCACCCGGGCCGATTGCAGGCACGATGTACGTTCCGTTTCAGAGGTCGAAGCTCCTCGAATACGATCCCCGGAGTTGTTGCGAGTGCGCTTCTTGGCAAAACATGGTGGAGTCGGTCGAGTTACTTGGTTGCGTCCCCGGCTGCCTCGGGTGCGGATGCGAAGGTTGCATTTGCAGCCCGACGTATCCGTGCCCAGGAGGCCCGGACGACGCGATGACCCTCGTGGCTCACAACGATCCGGCGACGGCCATGCGGTTCACCAAGGCAGGCGCAAAAGACGGCCTCGCCATCATCGATCACGGGAATACGACGGTGCGCTTTCAAGGCCGGCGGCTTTCGGCGCAGGTGACCTCCGCCGAAGAAACGGTGATCGACGGCCTCGACTCGATCACTCTGTCGGGCCGGGTCGAGAGCCGCGCCTCCGTCCGCGGCGACCAATCGTTGTTCGCATGGTCGTCGCCTTACGCTTCGGTCATCCTCGAGCAGCCACGCTCCCTGCCGGCGCCGTCATTCCGGGACGGGACCATCGACCTCGGTGTCCGGGTGGCAGGGGTGCCGACAAAAGGAAGAAAGAATCTCGCCACCGAGGCCGTCATGGATCGATGCAGCGCTTGCGGAACGCACCCGAACTCCCAGGCCGACCTGGACATCTACGATTGCGTCCCTGGTGTCAGCGTCTGCTACCGGTGCGTCAGCTGGGAATGCTTCGCTCAATAGTCCCGACATCGAGGAGGACGTCATGAGTTTCACCGCACTGATCGTCGCAACCAGCGTTGCCGTTGCGTCGCCGGCGACGCTGGTTCTCGAAAAGGTCCGATCGGTCGACGACCCGCGTATCTACGACCTGCGGGATCAGGTCAACGGCGATCGAGGGGTCCCGACGTCGTGTTCTCTGGCCGACAACACCACCGTGACGCTCACGAAAGGCAAAGATGCGACGCTCGAGGTTGATCGCGATGGGACGAAAAAAACCGTGGTGGTCGAAAACGTTGCGGGACTCGGACGATCGACGCTCGCGTGCGGCGATGCCGATGCGTTCTATTACGCGAATCCGCGCGACGGCAGGATTTACGCCTACAGCGCGAACCGTCTCTTCCGCGGTGCCGATCCCGTCGTGTGGGCTCGAAGCGTCGTCCCGTTCACGAGCATGGACGACGTCCGCGGCGTCATGACCGACGCGTCGATCGCCACGGTGGTGCAAACGCGCCAGAAGTTGGTCCTCGTCGAGTGGTTTTTCCGCAAGGACGGAGGTACAGGCTTCTGGCATGAGGTGTTCGACGGCGCAACCGGCGCCTCGCTCGGGAAGATCGGGCCCTCCGATCTCCTCGCAAAAACGAACGAGCACGATCCCTGGTGGATCCTCTTCCAGGGCGGGGGCAACGAGACCGCAAACTACGTTCCGCAGAACCTCTACCGACTGCGCTATGGGACGCGAACGGACGGCGCCGTCCCCGCAGCCGAAACGATCAACGGGCTCCGAGCGCTCTCGCCTGCGCCGCGGCTGAAAGCGATTGCGAAGCTGTCTGCGAACCCCGTCATCAATCACATGATCTCGCTGCTGTCCCCGACGCGGACGACCGCCACCGTAAAAATCGAGTTCTGCCCGACGGTGCCGGCGCAACGCGCGCGCTACTGGCTGGGTGCCGACTACGACGAAATGCTCGGAACGATCGCCCGGAACATCCTGCTGAGCTTCTGGGCCGAGCGGCAAGACCCGGTGACGGGAGGAAGCCCGATCGAGGCGTGGTTCCAGACGGAGATCGCTCCTCGAGAACCCATGAAAACGCTGCTCGCGCACTTCAGTCCCGAGGACGACCAGTGGATCGTGCAATACCAAGAGGCGCTTCTCAAACTCGGAGGGCCGACGTTTAAAAGCCTGTTCGCGAAGTACGGGACGACGGCCGGAGGGGTCGTCCGAACACCGAAATAGGAGGACGGCCGATGATGATCAAATCGTTGTGGCCCGTCTTGTGTCTGATCGCGCCGTGGGTCGCCGTCGCGGCGCCGCCGCGTGGGCCACTCAGTTTCGAGGAAGCGGTGCGGATGAGCGACCGCGTCGTCGTGGGTACGGTGCAGGGTACGAGCGCCGGTTCCGTGAAGATCCCCGGCGGCGGGGAGATCGCGCTGGGTATCAAAGATCCAGCCACCGGTCTCGTGTTCACGCCGTATCGCGTTCGCGTCGTCTCGTGCCTGCTCGACTCGGACGCGTCCTGCCGGCTCGGCGACACCGAGGTCTTCATCCCCGGAGGCACCGTCTCCGAAATCGTAAATGGCGAGCGGCGCCTCCGAACCTGGGAGGTCGCGGGAGAGGCCGGCGCGCCGCTCCCGGCAGCCGGTGACGATGTCTTGCTGTTCATGACGAAGCGCAACGGCCGCTACCTTCCGCTCAACGACAGGGGTGCTCGCGTCCGCGTCGACCGCTCCTCGGGGTCGTCGTCGGTCGTGTTGCGTTTCGAGTCGCCTCGCTTCCTGTCCCCCGAGGGGCGCGAGGCGGTTCGGGAGCGCCCCTCCGCCGGGAGTCCGGCAACGACGCGGCCGGTGTTTATCGACGCGGTCCCGGTCGATCGGCTGAAGGAAATGATCGTGCTCGTAAGCCAGGTCCCGAAGCCAACCTCCGGAACTCGCCATGCGATTCCAGGCCGTATTGATAGGTACGCTGCTGTCCGTGCTCGCGAGTGCGGTACGGGCGTACGTGCCGGCGACGACTCCGAACGGCGCGAAACGCCGCTGGGCCTCGGGAACGATCTCGGTTCAGCTCACCGGACCGACGACGGTCGACGGGCATGCGGTCCATGACGGCGTGCGCAACGCGATGGCGTCCTGGAACGCGATCGCGCACGCGCAAATCGTCCTGACGGCCGGCGGCACCGTCGACCGTCGCGAGCCCGCGATCGGCAACGGCACGAACGAGTTCGGCTGGGTCGAAAGCTCCGACAGCCCCTACTTCATACCAGGCGTTCCCTGCACGACCGCCAGCATCTACGACACGGTGACGGGCGTCATGGACGAAGCGGATACCACGTGCAACGCCATGGCGTTCCAATGGCCGGACGACCTGTTCGGGCTCTACACACAAGAAGGCGTTGCCGATGCCGAATCGGCGGCACTGGCCGCGTTCGGGTCGTGGCTCGGCCTCGACGCCTCGCTCCGATACGGAGACCCGATGTGCCCAGCGGCAGGTCCCGGATTTGTGATCCGCTCCCTGTCCGCCGACCAGTTCGCGTTCGGCCGGCATCAGTACGGCGACGGAACGTCGCCCTACGGAGCGGTGAGCGGCGTCGCGCGGTTTTCGGACGGAGCGCCGATTCCGTATGCGTACGTGTCCGCAATCGACGCCGGTGGGCACGAGGTCTACGGTACGGTCGCGAACGCAGCCGGTGCGTACACCATCTTTGAGCTGAAGACCGGGTCCTATGCCATCGTCTCGCGGCCGCTGACGACCGATCCGTACATCCTGTCATCCGTGCCCTACCGGGCGAACCCGATCGGCAACTTGAATTTCACGCCCGAGTTCTACGGAGGGGGGCTCAGAGTCTTGGTCCTGGACGGCACGACGACGTCGGGAATCGACATCATCGCGAGACGATCCGGGTCGCAACGCGATGCCCACGAGCCGAACGGCTCAGCCTCCACGGCGTCGCCCCTCACTCTGGGTTTCTCGAAGTTGGCGACGACCCATACGGCGCTCGACACGGACTGGTACTGGTTTCAAACCACGGCGAACTTCTGTTATGTCGTGAGTTCGGGATTTCACGGCGCGAGCATCGTACCGGCCGTAACGGACGATGCCTTCTGGTCGCGCACACGGTTGTCCGTGTACGACGGCGCGATCCTCGCGGGCCAGAACGAATCGAAAGACGATCCCGCTCTGGACCCCGGCAACTGGTTCACGTACTGCGAGACCGGCTCAGGGCGCCGTCTCGATCTCGAGGTCGCGCAACGAGCACCGGTGGGAGGAGCCGGGTTCTTCTACACGCTGTTCGTTCAGGAACTCGCCGGTGGGTCCCTGCTGACGCCGACGCTCGCAGCCCTGTACCCCAACTCGGGCTGGAGCAACCGCAACCGCTTCGTCTGGATCGAGGGCGCAGGATTCATGCCGGGTGCGAAAGTCGACATCCGGCTGCCGAACGCGAGCTGGATGGCGTCGACGCAGGTCATTGCGACCCGCTGCGACGGGACCTATCACTGCAGCGCGCTGAAGGCACTCTTTCCCTCGGGGACGCCGGGGTTCGCCGACGTCAAGGTGACGAATCCCAACGGCCAGAGCGTCACCAAAACACAGGCGTTCACGTACCTCGCCAACGGGTACGGCCCGTTCGACGACAGGACCCCGCAAGCCTTCGGCACGCGCTACGGGGAAGGCAAGGCTGTTTGTGTCGGCGACTACGATGGCGACGGTAGCGACGACATCCTGAAAACGCGTTTCGGCTTTTTGCCGAACCAACTGTTTCGAAACAACAGGAACGGCACGTTCAGCGAGGTCGCGTCCTCGTCCGGCTTGCAACTGCACTCCTCAGTCTTCGGGAAAAGCTGTTCGTTCATCGACGTCGACGACGACGGCGATCTCGACGCCTACCTCTCCAATGTGGCGTATTCGATGCCCCAGGGCGCCACCAATGAGCTTTACGTGAACCAGTTGGCCGACGACGGCCGTGCCGCGTTTGCCCTGGGCACGCCGACGGGTTTGAGCGGAGAGACGGCGCGCTACAAGAGCGACGCCGCGTGGGCCGACTTCGACAACGACGGCCGCCTCGACGTCGTGCTCGCCTACGATTCGTATGCGGGCAGCGCTCCTTTCTTCGGGGCGGCGCAGTACTTCCGGCAGGAAGGTAACGGGTCGTTTACCGACGCGACGGCCACCTCCGGCCTTGGTGGCTATTACGCGACAGTGACCTCCGTCACCGCGGCGGATTTCAACAACGACGGCTGCGAAGACCTGGTTTTTCTTGCGGGCGCAACACTTGCCAACCGGCTCTACAAGGGCAACTGCCACGGGTACTTCACCGACGCCACATCTCAATCGCATATCGCGGAAGGCGTGGCGTGGTGCACGGGGGTCGCGATCGGTGACTTCAACAACGACGCGAAAACCGACATCTTCTGCGGCGCTCACAACAGCAGCTTCTCCCCCGTGCGGCCAAAATTGTGGATCAACAACGGGAGCGCGTCGTTCACCGACCGCGCCTTCGACGCCGGTCTCCACGCGGTCGACCGAAACATGGACGTCGTGTTGGCGTTCGACCAAGATAACGACGGGCTCACAGACGTCTACGTGGGAGCTTCAGAGAGCGGTTCGGTCAACGATCGCAAGGACGTGCTGCTCAGAAACACCGGCGGGAACCCGCCCGTATTCGCGGACATTA
Source organism: Acidobacteriota bacterium (assembly GCA_031393555.1). Taxonomy (GTDB): domain Bacteria; phylum Acidobacteriota; class Polarisedimenticolia; order Polarisedimenticolales; family DASRJG01; genus DASRJG01. The sequence continues at coordinate 8,253 of JANMVW010000227.1, read as the reverse complement.
CGGATGCCGCCGGCATGTACCCGACGACTCAGGACGGGAGCGGCATCTGTACCGCGGGGGTCGACGAGTTCTACTGCGATCGCGACGCGGCGGCGGGAGGGGTGCTCGATGAGCAAAACGACGGAGCCCTCGACGTCTTCGTCACCGGGAGCGATCCCGACGGCCTCCAACGCGGTTCCGACTTCCTCTGGGAGAATCGACGAAACGTCATCGCGGATGGGTCGACGGCGCCCCCGAACGACTGGGTCGAGGTCGCGCTGAAGGGGGCGAACACGAGACAGTCGCGGGTGCTGTCCAACCGCTTCGGCCTCGGTGCCCGGGTCACCGTCATTCCCCGGTTCAACTTGCCGACGGGCGCGGTGCCGACCGAGACGCAGTGCCTCCAAAACCCCTTGCCGGCGGGTGTCATCGGCACAACCCAGGAGGTCGTCGCCGGCAACCGAAGCCAGTCGTCGACCGTCCTGCACTTCGGGCTCGGGAGCTCCCTGCCTTTCGGTCAGAAGCGAGTCGACTGCATCAAGGTTGTGTGGCCTTCGGGGCTGGAGCGCGCGTACACCGGCATCACCGCCAACTCCAAGGTGGTGCTTGCCGAGGACGTGGGCCGCATGAAGGTCATCAAGGTCCTACCCAACAGCGGCCCGAACTCGAGGTCGGACCCGACGACGATCACCGGGCTGCGGTTTGACCGCGACCTTGTGGCTGTCCCGCAGGTCTTCTTCGGCGCCGTTCCCGCGGTGTCCGTGACGTTTGTGTCCGAGCACGAGCTCACGGTGTTGCCGCCGATGTGGCAGCCGGCCGGAACCGTCGACGTGACGGTCGTGAACACCGACGGCGAGCGTGACACGCTGTTGTCCGGCTACACCTACACCGCGTCGAGCACCGGTGTGCGTCTCAAAGACCCGGTACCAGGCATGCTCACGCTGGACGGCGACGTCCCCAACAGTCCGGGCTTCATCGCGACGCGAGGCGTCGAACGGACGGGGGTGATCGCCGACGGCGTAACTCAACTCGTCCTCGAAGCCGCGGTCGGAGCGCCGGGGCGAGTGCGCTTCATCCTCGATGACGACGACTCTCCGGTCAATTCCCCTCCGCCGGGAACGAGCGTCGGGACCATAACCCCTTTGGGAGGCGGCGCGCCGCAAACGACGTTGACGGTGCCTGTAACCGTCTTGGCCGACGGGCGGTACTTTGCCCACGCGGTCTACACGGCGCCTCAAGAATTCATTCGCACCGCAGCTGACAACGCGCTGGCAACGAGGCCGGTTCGGGTGCGATCGACCTTCATCGACGCCACGAACGCCGAGTACGCGATGCCGCCGCGCGCTCTCGACCTTTACCGTGTTCCCGTGCTGTACGTGCACGGCATGTGGGGAGAGGCGACGAGCTTCGAGTGGCCGGTCCTGAACGACCCGCGGTGGATCACTCATCGAGCCGACTACAGCGAAACCAACAATGTTTCATTTTCCAAAAACGTCGGCATGGCGCCGCGGGTCATTGCCGAGCTCCGGAAAGAGATCCATGACAAGGGGATCGCCGGGACGAGATTTTTCGTGTTCGCTCACAGCATGGGGGCGGTGCTTTTCAAGATCTACATGAGCGGAACCGGCGCGTCGTACGCTCGTAGCGACAACTTCTTCGCAGGCGACGTCTACGCGCTCGTGTCGGTCGATGCGCCGTTTTTTGGCTCGTACTTCGCCCCGTTCGTGGGCTTCATCCAGACGAGTAGCCCCACGGGCTCTCTTTTCACCTCCACCATGAGATCCCTCGGACTGGCCGTGGACCGGGGTTGCATGCAAAGTCTCGATCCCGCGAGTCCGGACATCCTCGGCATCCCAGCCACGGGCGGGACCTTCCACGCGATCGTTGGCTGGGGCGGGGGAGAGATGAGAGACACCGGCGTCGAGTTTGCGGGGTCCAACAAACTGGCGCTCCTGCAATCAGCTCTTGGCCTCTTCAATTTTGGGTTCGAAAACTCGATTCTCCGGTGCGGTTCCGGCGACGATTTCATCGTATGCGCGGATTCGCAACAGGGTGGACTCTCCGGGTCGTGCGTCAGCGACTTCCATTTCGAGAGTCTGTCGGCCGCGGCGATTCACCTGGACAGCATCTGCAACGAGACCGCGCCGAGCATCACCGCGGAGCACCTCCTCAACACGCCAACGACGAATGCGGCCGAGTGGGGGCATCTGCTCCCCGCGGCTCCTCCACCGGCTCCCGGTCGCCCGACGGTCCCGCCAAAGGCCCTCGCTGACGCGGTACCCGCGACGGCCACGGGAAACGATGGGATCTCCCTCGTACTCGGAAAAAACAGAGAGGATGTCGTGCTGTCCTGGGCCGGGGCCGCCGCGAGGTTGTTGAAGTCGTTCAGCCCAACGTTGGCGGCCGGCGTCTGTCTCGCGGTTTCCGGGAGCGCCACGACCGATGCGCATCAACTGACGGTCCTGACGAACACGTACTACGCGGTGGGTCCCACGTCGCTCTGCACACCCCGAGACGCGCTCTCGATCGCGTCCATGAGCCCGGCCTCCGGATCGACGATGGGCGGTTCGCTCGTCACCCTCCTCGGGTCGGGCTTTGATGCCACGGTGAAGGTCAACGTCGGCGTCTTTTCCGCGAGTCAGGTCGTGGTGGTCAACGCCACGACCATCACGTGCCGGATGCCACCCGGCAACCCGGGCCCGACCACCGTCACCGCCATCAACGGCGCAGGGCAAACGGCGAGCACGATCTTCACGTACAAAGAACCCGAGCCTGTTCCCGGTGGCGTCACGATCACGGCGCCCACCGAGGGAGCCGCCGTCGCGGCGGGATCGACGATTTCCGTGTCGGCGATCGGTACGGATGGATTCACGATCGCGAGGGCTCTCGCCTCGAACGGGGCGTTTGCATCGGTCGACGATCGTGATCCGGGCGAGGGCTTCACCACGAACGTCACGGTCCCTGCCGATTCGATCGGCCCTCTCGTGATCGAGCTGGTCGCGAAAGACGCGAACAGCAACTTCAAGACGGCGGCACCCGTGACGATTACGGTCGTGGCGCCTGGAAACGCCGCCCTCGTCCGACTCGACGGCGAACCGTTGACGATGCTTTACGCGACAGCGACGCGACAGCTGCGCGTGTTCGGGATCTACTCGGACAATGTGAGACGCGAGCTCACCCACACCGCGGGCATCGTCTACGAAATGGACACGCAGGACCCGCGGAAGCCTAGCTACCCTTACAACGGGACCGGCGTCGCCGTCGTCGACGCGGCTGGGATGGTGACCGCCAAGACCCACGGCACGACCGTCTGCCACGTGACCTACCTCGGCCACAAGATCGACGTCGTGGTCGAGGTGGCGGAAATCCGCCCGACGCTGACGCTCCAGAAGCCGGGGTTCATCTCATGGCCTTACCAAGGCGCCGGAGTCACCTATGACTTGGTCCGCGGAAAGCTCTCGGGCCTGCGCGCAACGGGCGGTAACTACGCCGATCCGTCCTCGGCCGTGAGCTGCGTCAAGGACAATTTCGTAAACGTCACGGCGGCGGACGCGGCCAATCCGTCCGTAGGTGACGGGTTCTTCTACTTGATGAAGGAGAGTTGGACGCTCAGCTACGAAGAATCGCCCTTCTGGGCGACCCGCTCACAAATGGGCCAGCGAACCGCCGAGATCACCGCGGCGCCTGGCAGCTGCCCGTGACCTACCACCCGCAGACTTGCCCCTTGTTCTGCTCGTCGAGCCAGGCCTTCAATGGGGCGAAGTAGTCGAGGATCGCGCTTGCGTCCATCGCGCGCTCACCGGAAAGGGCGGCGAGCTCGTCGGGCCAGGGCTGCGAGGCGCCCATCTCGAGCATCTTGGCGAACTTGGCGCCGGCCTTTTCGCTTCCGTAGATCGAGCACTGGTAGAGAGGGCCGGTGAAGCCGGCCTCCTTGCACAACGCGCGGTGGAATTGGAACTGCAAGATCGCCGCGAGGAAGTAGCGCGAGTAGGGGGTGTTGGCGGCGACGTGGTACTTGGCGCCGGGATCGAAGTCGGCCTCGCTGCGCGGGGACGGTGGGACGACGCCCTGGTACTTGAGCTTCAGGTCCCACCACGCCTTGTTGTAGTTCGCGGGGGTGATCTCACCGGCGAAGACCTTCCACCGCCACTGGTCGACGAACAGGCCGAAAGGGAGGAACGCGACCTTGTCGAGCGCTAGACCCATCAGGTAGGGAACGGGGTCGTTTCCCTGGGGCACCTTGTCGAGGAGGCCGATCTTCACGAGGTAGGCCGGGGTCGCCGAGAGCGCGATCGCATCGCCGATCCCTTCGTGGAACCCGTCGTTGGCGCCCTGCGCGAACAGCGGAGGCTGCTTGTTGTAGGCGCGCTGATAGAAGTTATGCCCGAGCTCGTGGTGCACCGTGACGAAATCGTCGTCGTTGATCTTGATGCACATCTTCAAGCGCAGGTCGGCTTTCCAATCGATGTCCCACGCGCTCGCGTGGCAGACGACGTCGCGATCCTTCGGTTTGACGAACAGGGAACGTTCCCAGAAGGTCGGCGGCAGGGGTGCGAATCCGAGCGACTTGAAGAAGTTCTCGGCGTAGCCGACCAGTTGCTTCTCGTCCACCTTTTTGGCTTCGAGCAACTTCGTCAGATCGTAGCCGCGATCGCTCGCAGGAGGCGCGACCAGGTCGTACACGTTTCCCCACTGCTGCGCCCAGAGGTTACCCAGGAGTTGCACGGGGATCGGCTTCCCGGGCGGAACCAGCTCGGGGCCGTAGGTTTCCGTGAGGCGACGGCGTACGTAGCAGTGAAGGGCCTCGTACAGGGGCTTGACCTGGTTGAAGAGCCGGTCCATTTCCTTGGCGAATTCGGCGGGTGGCATGTCGTACCCGGAACGCCACAAGGCGCCGAGGTTGTCGAAGCCGATCTCCGTCGCACCCTCGTTCGCGAGGGTGACGAAGCGCTCGTACTTCGGGCGAATCGGCACCGCGATCGCGTGCCAGCCCTCCCAGAGCTCCTTCAGCTCCTTCGGGTCTCGACTCTTGGCGAGGCGCTCGCTGATCGCCCCGATGTCCATGCACTCTTTGCCCTGGGGGCAGTACTTGCCCTTGCCGTAGATCCCCTCCATCTGGGCCGCGATCTCGGACAACTCCTTGCTCTTCGCCGGATCGGAGGGCGCGACCAACGAAAGGGAGATCGGAAGCAGAGCGAACTTCCGCGCCACGTCCTTTTCCAACGTCAGACCCTTGAAGCGCTGTGCTTCCTTCGAAAGCCTCACCGTCTCGTCGATGACCCTCTGGCGGGCCTGCGCCTGGATCAGCTCGGTGTCGTCGGTGATGAACGTCGAGTACACCCACGACGCGCGTTCGGCGTCGATCCAGAGGGTCAGCAGGCGAGACTCGGCCTGCTCGATGAAGGCCTTGGCTTCGGCGGGGGTGGGCGGGGCCTTGGCGGCCCTCGCGGGGACGACGGCGGAGAGGACGATGGCGGCCAAGGCGATGAGGGCAAGGCGATGAAGGCGCATGGCGGCTCCTCGACAGGATGCGGCGTGAAGGTCGACGAGTATAAGCGGAGCGCGGTTATCCTTGGCTACCGATCGAGTTCGTTGAACCGGAGGATCGCTTGAGCGGACATCGGACGATGGATTCCCCTTACATGCACTGGGCCAAGACCCGTCAAGCAGCCCGTTACACGCTTGCCGTCAGCGGGATCAAGAGCCTGAGCCTCGCCGAGTTGGGAGCGGCGTGGGACGACCTCGCGCTCGACGGCGGGGACGAATACGGCTTCCCGGCGCTGCGCGCGGCGTTGGCCGCGAAGGCCGGCGTTTCGGACGACCGGATCGTGCTCGCCACGGGGACCTCGGGGGCGAACCACCTCGCCTTCGAAAGCCTGCTCGACTCCGGGGACGAGGTTGCGATGGAGCGCCCGGGCTATGAGCCGATGGAGATGCTCGCGCGCCACCTCGGTGCCAACGTGCGGTATTTCCCGCGCCGGTCCGAGAACGGGTTCCGCGTCGACCCTGCCGATGTCGCCGAGGCGGTCACGTCCAAGACGCGGCTGATCGTTCTTTCGAATCTCCACAACCCAACGTCGGTCGCGACCGATGAGGCGACGCTACGGGCGGTCGGCGCGATCGCCGAGCGTTCCGCGGCCAAGGTCCTCGTGGACGAGGTCTACCTCGACGCCGCATTCAATTCCGCCCCGCCGTCCGCGGGACGTCTCGGGGACGTCTTCGTCGTCACGACGAGCTTGACCAAGGTCTTCGGCCTGAACGGACTGCGCTGCGGATGGATCGTCGCCGAGCCCGCGCTCGCGTCGCGGATCTGGCAGCTCAAGAACCTCTTCGGCGTCAATGAAGCCCACCCGGCCGCGTGCCTGTCGCTTTGCGCCCTGCGGCGCAGCGGCGAGATCCTCGCTCGAGCGCGCCTCATCCTCGAGGCCAATCGCGCGGCGTGGGAGTCGTTTCTCGCGGGGCGGGAGGATCTTGCGGTCGAAGGTGAATCCCGCGGGACGACCGTGTTCCCTCGGGTGCTCTCGTGCCATGCGGATGCGTTGTGCGAGCATCTGCGCGAACGTTACGAGACCTCGCTCGTCCCCGGCCGCTTTTTCGGCGAGCCCGCATGCGTGCGCGTTGGACTGTGCGGGGATCCGGAGATTTTTCGCGAGGGGCTCGCCCGGTTGGGGAGCGCGCTGAGCGACCTTGGCGGCGCGGTTTAGGCTTCGGCGAGGCGCTCGCGGCAGGCCAAAACCGCTTCAGTGGTTGGCGGCGCTTCGTCGTCGGGCATCGCCCAGTCCCAGAGGATCTCGGCAACGAGCTCGCCTTCGGGAGTGCCCTCGTCCCAGCCGAAGTTCTCGGACTCCAAGATCAGGCCTGCGACCGCCTGAAGGCCGTCGGCCGGGAGCCCTTCACGCAGGTGCGCGTCGCAAAGCCTGCGCATCTCTTCGGGGGTGAGGCGGACGGCTTCGTCGAGATCGGCCACGAGTTCCGTGGCGGCCGTGTCGTCTTCGAGGACGCGCGCGATCCACCGTGCGTCCACGTCGCCTTCCAGGAAATTCCGGATGTCGCTTTCTTTCATGCCCCCAAATATAACGCCGGTCGAGCTTCGATCAAGTCTCTGATGCTGTGTTCTACTGAACGCATCGGATCGTTTCGGGCGGGAGGGGTTCAAATGCGTAATGCGCCGGCAAGGGGATGGGCTTTCGCGGAGGGAATCGGGCTGGCCATGCTCCTGGCCTGCGGCGGGCCGAGCTCCGCGGGGCCCGCCGCGACCGCCTCCCCGTCATTCTGGAAGGTCTGGGGTGACGGCAAGGCCGAGCTGTCCGGCTATGCGGTCACGACGGTCCGTTACGGCGCGCCGCGCGAGGGCCGGGTCGTGCTGATCTATGTCACCGAGCCGATGGACCGGCGCAATTGGATCAAGGACGACGCCGGCGACGTCCCCGCGCAAGAACGGATCAACGTGCTGAAGCTCAACAACGTCCTGAAATTCCAGACGGGGATCTACCCCTATTCCGTCATGACCAGCGTGTTCGCTCCGGTCGACGCGTTGATGTCGGAACGGTTCGCTCCTGCGAAAATCGCGATGAGTGCCCAGGAGTGGTGCGGCCACGTCTACGAGAAAGTGATTCCGGGACCCGAGGCGTTCGCAAGCGAAGTGCGCTCGTACTTCCACGCCGAGGGGGACAGCGACACGACCGTCAAGACTCCGCCGGGAACGCTTTACGAAGACTCGCTGTTGATTCAGCTGCGGGAGCTCGACGGCCCGTTCGCCCGCGGGAAAAACTGGGCCGGCTCGATCGTGCCGTCGCTCTGGTCTCAACGAAAGATTCACGGGGCGCTCGGGCCCGTGGCCGCGACGATCAAGCGGGAGGACGCGACCCGGGACGGCGTGCCGGTGACGCGGTTCACGCTGTCGTATGGCTCCGTCGTGACGACCTACGACGTCGAGAAGGCGCCGCCCCGGCGCGTGGTGGGATGGAAGACGTTGGGCGGCGACGAGGCCAAACTTCTCAAGACGACGCGCCTCCCGTACTGGCAGTTGAATGGGCCCGGCGACGAGAAGTACCTCAAGGAGTTGGAATAGGGGACAGTCCCCTTTTTCTTACAAATCCCCCCGGATACCGATTTGATAAGAAAAAGGGGACTGTCCCAGTAGTGTCCCAACGTTAGTTGAATAGACTCAGCTGTTTACCGGAACCGGTGTCGATGTCGTCGGTCACGGTCTGCGTAAGTAGCTGATTCAAAGGCACTCGTTCAAAAAGCGTGAGGCTCAGGATCTGTAGGATT
>JANMVW010000216.1:0-9922 GCA_031393555.1 Acidobacteriota bacterium | reverse complement strand
GCTCGGCGAGCGATGCGTGCCACGACGCAGGGACGTGCGACCCGGTGACGGGAGCTTGCTCCAATCCCGCGCGGCCGGACGGGAGCGCTTGCACGGATGCCGATGCGTGCACGCAGACGGACGCCTGCGAGAGCGGCCTGTGTATCGGGTCGCATCCCGTTGTCTGTTCGGCGAGCGATGCGTGCCACGACGCAGGGACGTGCGATCCGGCGACGGGTTGCTCGAATCCCGTGAAGACGGAAGGGACCACTTGCAACGATGGGAACGCCTGCACCCAGTCGGATTCATGCCAGAGCGGCGTGTGTACCGGCGCGAACCCCGTCGAGTGCGCAGCGAGTGACGCGTGTCACGAGGCCGGGACATGCGACACGGCGACGGGGGTCTGCTCGAATCCAACCTCGCCGGACGGAATTGCTTGCGACGACGGCAACGTGTGCACCAACGACGACGCCTGCCGCGGCGGCGTGTGCCTCGGACAGGGCAGTCCGTCGCCGGCCGAAGTGGACGGAAGCGTGCAGATCGCGCAGATCGCAGGGATCGCGACGATCTCGTGGAGTCCGGCGCTCGGCTCCACCTGGTCCGACGTGTTGCGCGGCCTCGTGAGCGCGCTTCCGGTCGGGCCCGGTGGCGGAGACGAATTGTGTCTGATCAGCGGCACTCCGGACGCCTTTGCCACCGACCCCGAGATTCCGAATCCCGGCGACGGGTTCTGGTATCTGGTCCAGGGCACGAACGCTTGCGCCTCAGGGTCCTACGGTGTCCAGGTTCAAGACGGGGTGTCCACTCCGCGGGTCAGCGCGACCTGCCCGTGACGAAGCATCCGAGATCGCAACGAAACGACCGAAATTCAATCTTTTTCAGTCCGGGATGGCGGTTTGAGCGGTCCAAGCGGCCTTTTGAGCTGAAAACGGCCTCCTAGGATCGTCCAGGAGACGCGATCGCGGCGCGGGCCGGGCCCTGGCAACCCCGGAAACTGACGAAAACAAGGCGAAAATATCCCCCAGGGGGCTGGACCAACCAGACTGTCCTACTCCGCCTAAGGGTTCATGCTGCAAGGGGCGTCGCTCTTTCTCTTGCACGTGAAAACGAGGTCCGCCGATTTCGCGACGTAGCTGCGCGCCGCGTCATCCCACGTGATGTTGGTCTTGTCGTCCGAGAAGATATCCACGATGCCGACTGGGTCGTAGCAATCGCGCAAGTAGCGATTGCCCCAATGGACGATCCCCTGATCCGATTCTTTCTGAGCCGCCCAGGAAACGGGGAGCGCGGAATAGACGAGATAGCGAGGATGAGACGATTCGATCTCCCGGATCATCTCTTGCTGCATGGATTTCGCATAAGGCTGCGGCTCCATCAACGGGTAGGTGTAAATGTATCCGGTGGCGGCCTTTCGGTCGGCGTAGAAATAGATCTCGGGCTCGGAGCCCAAAACGGCGATCCGATCGTTCTTGTCGGTGTGTTCCTTGATGTACTTGCCGATCTCGACAGCCTCGATGAACGGATTGGTCCCGAACATCGTCCGGCTCAACTCGCGGGTTCCCATCGAGAACAGGTACCTCCGCTCCTTCGTTACATAGAGCCCTATCGCGCCAACGAACACGGCGACCGACAGGACCGCCGCGACACCGCGAAGGCGGGATCGTTCGAGCAACTGCCGCAATGTGTCGACCGCGATGCCGACCAGAAGCGCCAGCGCCGGAAGGACCAGGATGAAGTAATGCTCGCGAAAGTAGAAGCCGGGACACAGGGCCAGAAGCGACGCCACGAGCAAGGCCGTCACGACGGTTCTCGTCGCGGGCTTCCATGGCCGAGCCCATAACGAGACGAGTCCGAGAGCTCCCAAAACCCAAAAGGCCCAACTCGCCGCCGTCACGTACCGGAGACCGGTGGTGAAATTGGACCATGCCGTGGAAAAGGAATTCTCGGAAACGTAGGCGCTCGCGTACTGGAACGTCCAAAACCAGAATCGCCCGAGAACCCCTTGTGCCAGAAGCACGAGGAGAATGGCCCCGAACGGCAAAAGTGCGCCTAGGGCCAGAGCGCCGATCCGTTTCGCGTTGGCCGGCGTTGCGATCCCGCCGGAACGGGTGCCGCCCCAAACGACGAGCGCCGCCCCGAGCGGGAGAAAGAAAATGGCGTGTTGCTTCATCAAGACGGCGAGCCCCAACAGCGCTCCGCTCAACGCAAACGACCTTGTGCGGTCGTCGTCGATCGCGCGCAGCAGGACGTAGAGCCCCGCCATCGCGGCCGCGTTGACGAAGTGCGTCGCGTGGGCAAACACGCCAAAGACCCAGCGATCGACGCCAAGAATCGCAAAGCTGACCGCCGCGATCGCGCCTGCGAACTCCCCGAGGATGCGGCGCCCGAAGCGCCAAACGAGCAGGATCGTCGCCGCGTTGACGACCATGAGGCCGAGGTGGATCCCCCCGGGCGTAGGGCCGAACAACGCGAGAATCGCCGCGTACGCGTAGTAGATGCCTGGGAATTTCATGTTGTAGGCGAGTTCGTACGGAGGAATTCCTTGGAGGATGAGTTGCCCCGCGTACGCGTACTCACCTTCGTCACGCTCGAGCGGGACATCCGCGACGCGTAGCCTGACGTAGGCCACGAACACGAGGGCGGCGAGCACCGCAAGGAGCGGCCAGGGCGTGGCGGACGTCGGCCTGGCTCGAGATCGGCTCCGCATCAACCCGGAAGTATAGGCGCGCCGGACATTTCTTTTTCGCAGCGTCCGGGCGGCACAGGCGTCGAACGCCGCCGGAGTCGGTCCAGAAAGGGCTGGGATGTCCCGCTTATGGCCGGGGGAAGACCTCGGGGGTGGAGTCCTAGCCTAACTGACTGTACGCTGTGGAGGTGGATACCACCTTCGACGGGTTCCTCCTGGGCTCCGACCCACTCATCATCCAGGGCGGGATGGGCGCGGGAGTCTCCAATTGGGTCCTGGCCCGCGCAGTCGCCCTGAAGGGGCAACTGGGCGTGGTTTCGGGGACCGTGCTCGACACGATCATCGTGCGGCGCCTCCAAGACGGGGACAAGGGTGGCCACGTCCGCAGGGCGATGGCCAAGTTCCCGATGCCGGAAGTCTCGGCCGAGGTGCTTCGCCGTTACTTCCGCCCGGAGGGACGAAAAGCGGGCGAGCCGTACCGGCTCCTCCCGATGTACCGGCAGTCGCAAAATGCGCTGCGACAGCGCATCACGATGCTGGCGAACTTCGTCGAGATCTATCTGGCGAAGGAAGGGCACGACGGGCCGGTCGGTCTGAATCTCCTGACGAAAGTCCAGATGCCGAACCTCGCGTCGCTCTACGGCGCGATGCTGGCAGGCGTCGACTACGTGCTGATGGGAGCGGGCATCCCGAAGGAAATTCCCGGGGTGCTCGACGCGCTGGCCGAGCACAAGCCCGTCTCATTGAAGTTCGACGTCACCGGGCTTCCGGCCGGTGAGACCGAATACCTGACGTTCGATCCGCAAGAGCATGGGGCGGACCGGGATCGCCCCCTCAATCGCCCGAAGTTCCTGCCGATCGTGTCTTCCCATACCCTGGCGGCGTCGCTGGCGCAGAAATCGACGGGGAAGGTCGACGGTTTCGTCTTCGAAGGGTCGCCGGCCGGAGGGCACAATGCCCCGCCGCGCGGCGAGCTGCGGCTCAACGATCGCGGCGAGCCGATCTACGGCGATCGCGACATCCCGGACCTGCAGCGGGTCAGGGACCTGGGGCTTCCCTTCTGGATGGCGGGGGGGACAGGCTCCGCGGACGGGTTGCGCGCCGCGCTTCACGTCGGGGCTTCCGGGATCCAGGTCGGAACGTTGTTCGCGTATTGCGAAGAGTCGGGATTGTCGCCCGAGATCAAGCATCAAGTGCTGGCCGGCGTTGCGCTCGGCAAGGTGCGGGTGCACACCGATGCGCGCATCTCCCCGACCGGGTTCCCTTTCAAGGTGGTGAAGATGGAGGGCGCGGGGTTCCAGGACGCCGAGCGAAAGCGCGTCTGTGACCTGGGCTATCTCCGTACCGCCTTTCGCAATCTCACGGGCAAATTCGACTACCGATGCCCGGCCGAGCCGGTCGCCGATTTCGTCGCGAAGGGCGGAACGGTCGCCGAGACCGAAGGGCGAGGGTGCCTGTGCAACGCTCTCCTGGCCAACATCGGGCACGGACAGGCCCGGCCCGAGGGCGTCGACGAGAAGCCGCTTCTCACCAGCGGCGACGATCTCATTTCGATTTGGAAGCACCTCGGAGAGCGTGCGCGCTTCGCGGCCTCAGACGTCGTTGACTACCTGCTGCAAGGGGTCAGGCGCGCCTAATCCCGCTTCCCGATCGCCTTCGCGATCTCCGCTTCGAGCTTCCCGGGAACCTGCTCTTTCAACTCGTAGCGCACGCGGACCGCGGGCTTGTCGATCTTCAAGACGCGCGTCAGGTCGATCGGAGTGCCGATGACGACGACGTCGCACGGCGTCCGGCGAATCGTCTCTTCGAGCTCGGCGATCTGAGCATCCCCGTAGCCCATGGCGGGGAGGATGCCGACCGCGTTCGGGTACTTGGCGTACGTGTCCTTGATCGAGCCGACGGCGTAGGGGCTGGCGTCGACGAGCTCCGCCGCTCCGCATTGCTTGGCGGCCACGCAGGCCGCGCCGTAACGCATCCCGCCGTGAGTGAGCGTGGGTCCGTCCTCGACGGCCAGGACCTTTTTGCCGGCGATCAGCTCCGGCCGTTCGGCGGTGACGGGGGAGTCGGCGCGCAAAACGCGAGCCTTCGGATTCACCCGGCTCGCCGCCGCCTCGACCGAGGCGATGTTCGCCCATTCGGCCGTGTCGCACTTGTTGACCACGATGACGTCGGCCCGCCTGAAGTTCGCCTCGCCCGGGTGGTACGCGGTTTCGTGCCCCGCGCGGTGAGGGTCGGCGATGCAAATGTGAAGCGCGGGCACGTAGAACGGAAGGTCGTTGTTGCCGCCGTCCCACAGGATGACGTCGGCTTCTTGCTGGGCTTTTGCCAGGATGAGACCGTAGTCCACTCCGGCATAAACGACGAAGCCGTTGTCGATATGGGGTTCGTATTCTTCGCGCTCTTCGATCGTGCATTTTTCACGGTCGAGGTCGGCGTAGGCGGCGAACCGTTGAGACGCCTGGGCGGCGAGATCGCCGTACGGCATCGGGTGGCGGATGGCCACGACTTTTTTCCCCAGCTTCTTCAGGATGTTCGAGATGTAGCGCGTCGTCTGGCTCTTACCGGCGCCGGTGCGCACCGCCGTGATGGCGATGACCGGGACCTTGGCTTTGAGCATCGTGCGTTCGGCGGAAAGCAGCAGGAAGTCGGCGCCGGTCGCGATGCACTGCGACGCCAGATGCATGACGTGCTCGTGCGTCACGTCGGAGTAGGAAAAGACGCACGTGTCCACCTTCTCGTCTTTGATCAGACGGGAGAGGTCGTCTTCCGCGACGATCGGAATGCCGTCGGGGTAGTTCGGCCCCGCCAGGGCGGCCGGGTAGCGGCGCCCGGCGATTCCGGGGATCTGCGTCGCCGTGAACGCCACGACGCGGGACGACGGGTCGTCCCGAAAGACCGTGTTGAAATCGTGGAAGTCCCGTCCTGCCGCCCCGAGGATCGCGATTTTTTTCATGGTGCCATTATTAGCAGCTTCGCCGCAACGGTTCCTCCGGCTTTCCGGACAACGGGAAGCGGCTATTGTCGGACGCTTTGCTATCGTTCCCACGCCATGCCAAAACCCGCTCAAAAGATCCCCCCCTCGCGTTCTCTCGATGCCATTTTCCGGCCGCGTTCGGTGGCCGTCATCGGCGCGTCGAGAAAGCGCCAGACGATCGGCCGCGAGATTCTGGCGAACCTCGTCGAGTACGGGTTCAGCGGCCCGGTGTATCCCGTGAATCCGACCGCGGAGGCAATCCATTCGATCCGCTGCTTTCGATCCATCAAGGACATCCCGGGCCCGGTCGATTTGGCGATCGTCACGGTCGCGAAGGATCAGGTGCTCCCCGTCGTTGCGGCGTGCGGCAAGAAAGGCGTGCGGGGGCTCATCGTCATCACCGCGGGGTTCAAGGAGATCGGGTCGGAAGGGGCGATGCTCGAGGGCAAGCTCAAGGCGACGCTCAAGGCCTACCGGATGCGCATGGTCGGTCCCAACTGCATGGGCGTTGTCAATACGGAGCCGCACGTCAGCCTCAACGCCACCTTCGCCGCGACGGCGCCGGTGCGAGGCAACGTCGGTTTCGTGTCGCAGTCCGGAGCGTTGGGCGAAGCCATTCTCGCCGACGCCGTCGACAACGGATTGGGCGTCGCAATGTTCGTGTCGATGGGAAACAAGACCGATGTGTCCGGCAATGACCTGCTCGAGTACTGGGAAGACAACCCGGACGTCCAGGCGATCCTCATGTACCTCGAATCGTTCGGAAACCCGAGGCGATTCACGACGATCGCACGGCGCGTGACGCGCAAGAAGCCGATCATCGCCGTGAAGGCCGGGCGCACGGCAGCCGGAGCGCGCGCCGCGACCTCCCATACCGGGTCGATCGTCGGACTCGACATCGCCTCGGACACCCTGCTCGAGCAATGCGGCGTGCTGCGCGTGTCGTCGATGGAAGAGATGTTCACGCTGGCGCAGGCGCTTGCGACCCAGCCGGTGCCGAACGGCGACCGCATCGCGATCGTCACGAATGCGGGCGGTCCCGGCATCCTGTGCACCGACGCGCTCATTGGGGCCGGGCTGACGTTGGCCGAGCTGCAGCCCAAAACGAGGACGGCGCTCGCGAAGGCGCTCCCCCCCGAAGCGTCCACGGGAAACCCCGTGGACATGATCGCCTCGGCCGACGCGTCGCGTTACCGCGCCGCGCTCGATTTGGTGGCCCGCGATCCTGGAGTCGACGGCATCATCGCCATCTTCGTCTCGCCGATCATGATCGACGCTTACGAAGTCGCGCTGGCGATCGCAGGCGCCGCCGACGGGAAGAAGCCGGTGTTGTCGGTCTTCATGGGGAAGCAACGCAGCGACGAGGGCCTCGCCTGGCTCAGGCAAAAGCGCGTTCCCGTCTACCGGTTCCCCGAAAACGCCGCGGCCGCGATGGCGGGATTGTCGCGCTACCGCGTGTTGCGCGACCGGCCCTTCGGAAAGACCGTGACCTTCGAGAGCGACCCCGGCCGCGCGAAAAAGGCGATCGCCTCGGCGCGGAAGGCGGGCCGGACGATGCTCTCCGCGAAAGAGGTGGGGGACGTGCTCGCCGCCTACGGCTTTCCGCTGGCGCCCTCACGCCTGTGCGCGACCGCGGCCGAAGCGATCGAGGCCGCACACGCGCTCGGCTATCCGGTGGTTCTGAAAGCGGCCTCGGACGCCATCGTGCACAAGTCGGACCTGGGTGGCGTGAAACTCGATCTCCGGAACGGCGACGAGGTCGCGGGGGCGTTCAAGGACATCGTGTCGAGACTGCGGTCGAAGGACAAGACGCTGAAAGTCCAGGTCCAGCGCATGATCGCGGGAGGGCGCGAGACGATCTTGGGCATGACGCGCGATCCGCAGTTCGGGCCCGTGTTGATGTTCGGGCTGGGAGGCATTTTCGTCGAGGTCATGAAGGACGTTTCGGTGCGCATTCATCCGCTGACCGACGTCAACGCCCGCTCGATGATCGAAAGGATCAAAGGCTTCCCGCTCCTGGCGGGCGCCCGAGGCGAGAAGCCCGTCGATCTTGCCTTCCTGGAGGAATCCTTGCTTCGCCTGTCTCAACTGGTCGGTGATCTCGAGGCCGAGCTGGCCGAGCTCGACATCAATCCACTCATCGTCACGGGCGACCGCAAGAATTCCTTCGTCGTCGACGCCCGGATCGCTCTGTGTCCGACGGCCTGACAGGCCTCAGTAATGGAATTCGAGCACGACGTCCGAGCCCTGCCGGCTCGCGCGAAGATACGTCGCGTTGCGGATCCCGTAGAAAACGAGAGGCGGCGATCCCGGGGCGCCGTCACCGGCGATGATGATGGGGCTCACGGTGGCGGTCGTGTGGAGATCTCGAGCAGGATCGAGCGGAAGAGCGTTGCCGAGTGGAGCGCTGGGGTCGGCGACAGCGCTCCGAAGCGCCTCGTAGACGATCAAGGGGTTCCCCTCGACGGGAAACCCCGGGGTGAGATCGCGACCCATGAGGCCGGGGAGGCTCGCGTCGTAACGCCGTATCTTGAAAACTAGGTTCCCCGCACCCGGCGTGATCGGATCGCCCTGACGTAACGGCCCGGTCGAGACGACCGGATTGACGTATTTCCATACGGTCTCGCCCGCAGGGGTCACTTCGAAGAACGTGCCCTGTGTTCCGTCGCAGATCAGCGTATTGCCGTTCGCCAGTCGCTGCGCGCCACCGATGTTCATGGAGTAGAAGTCGGACAGATTCGCTGCGGTGTACGTCCACGTCGCGCTTGCGGGACCGAAAGGAGCGCCGGGGACGAGACTGTAGCTCCCGCTCGCATCGACCGGCGGCGTGAGTTCCTCCACGGAAGAGTAGTTCCCGCCGGGCCGTCCCTGGCCGTTGTTGAAAATCGTGATGTTCCCGGCCCCAGGATCCCCGGGACGCGTCCACTGAGCGTCGTGCTGGAGGAACAGCTTTCTGTCGGCGGCGGCCCCGGCCCGGTAGGCCTGCGGGTTTCCCCACCGGTAGAGCAGGTCTCCACCGCGACCGCGTGCGCCTCCGGTGTGGCCAGCGGCCTGTTGGGTCGTCGTGCCGTGGTCGATCACCCAGATCTCGCTGAACGCGTGGCTGCTCAAGAGGATCTGATCGAACAGCGGGTTGTAATCGATGGAGTTCAAGTGAATCCAGTCGGCGTTGGAGCCCGCGGAAAAGTTCAGATCGATCAGCTCCGCGTGGGTGGCGACGGTGCCGTAGTTGCCCTTCGTCGCGTCGGCGTCCTGGATCAGATGGTCCCAGGCGTGCCACTCCCAGACCACGGTTCCGCTCGTGGGACCCGTCGGTTGCACTTCGACGATCGTGTCGGGCCAGAGCCCCTGAGCCGTCACGAGAGCCGGAGCGCGGCCCGCGGTGAGCGCTTCGGCGCGAGACTTCAGTTCCCACGCGATGAGGAGGGTGTTCCCGTTGGGGAGCCGCGCAACGTCATGGTGCTGTTGATGGAGGCTGGTCGCGTAGGTGAAATCCCACAACAGCAGCCCGTCCCAGTCGAGTTCGCGGACCTTCCCGCCGGAACCTCCGGCGTTGAAGATCGCGCTGGACACCTTCTCGGTGCGAAGCAGGTGGGCGTTCTCGAGAAGGTAGGCTCCCAAGCCGGGAGTGCTCGCTCCCTGCCAGGAGTGAACGAGCAGTCCGCGATTGTCGATGAGATAAGACGACGTCGAGGTTTGCGGAGAGAAAAGCGTGTATCCGGGGTACGCCCTCGGGTCGTCCAGAAAAAGGCCGACCGTCGTCTGCTGGGCCGCAACGGGTGCCGCGAGCCCTGCCGCGAAAACGGCGAGACCGGCAGCCGGCTTCAGTCGCTTCAAGATCAACGTGCCGCTACTCTTTGGCGTCGTCTTGCGTGGGGCTCGACCGGCGTTGCGGCCTCAAGGCGCGGGCCTTGTCCTGCTGCTCTTCCGTCAAGGTGTTCTTCACGTGGATCATCAGGTTTAGGTGCGCCATCTTGATCTGTCTTTCGAGCTCCATCGCCCGGGATGCGAGGCCCAGCGTCGGTATCAGGTCGACCGTCGTGTTCTCGAGAGCCGCGTGAAGCTCCTCGGTCACACGGTGCAACTGGACCTGGGCGTCGAGCACTTGGACTTGCGTGTTGCCGACCCGTCCTTTGATCGAAGCGACTTGCTCGGTGCTCAGGCCGAGAGCCATTTGGTTCATCAGGACGAACTCCGGAGGAAAGAGGTTGTGGTCCATCGATCCCCCCATACCGGGGCCGCCCATGCGGTGACCACCCATGCCGGGTTTGCCGCCGGGGCCG
>JANMVW010000215.1:0-3643 GCA_031393555.1 Acidobacteriota bacterium | reverse complement strand
GCGATCTCGTCGAACGTCCACGAGCGCTCGCGCAGTCGAGCCGTCAGCAGGCGCCTTCCCGTCGCCCAGGTCGTCATGATCACGACGATCGCCACCGCGAGGACGAGGGGGAACCAACCGCCGTGCGCGATCTTCAACGCGTTCGCCGAGAAAAACACCAGGTCGATCGCGAGGAACAAACCGGCGACGATGCCGGCGACGACCGGGCCGCGCGCGAGTCGGTCCCTCAGGACGAAAAACAGGAACACGCTGGTGACGACCATCGTCGAGGTCACGGCGATCCCGTACGCGGCGGCGAGGTTCGCCGACGTGCGGAACATGCCGACGACGAGCACGGTCAGTCCGAAGAGCAGGTAGTTGATCTCGGGGATGTAGATCTGGCCGCGCTCCCGTCCCGACGTGTGTCTCACTTGAAGGCGAGGCAGGTAGCCGAGCTGAATCGCCTGCCACGTCAGCGAGAAGGCCCCCGTGATCACCGCCTGGGAGGCGATGCACGTCGCGACCGTCGCGATCAGCAACACGGGGATCAAGAGCGCGGGCGGCACCATCAAGTAGAACGGGTGCTCGGCCGCGGCGGGGTTGCGCAGCAGCAGCGCTCCCTGGCCGAGGTAATTCAAAAGCAGAGCCGGAAAAGCCACGACGAACCAGGTCCACCGGATGACCGGGGCCCCGAAGTGTCCGAGGTCGGCGTAGATCGCCTCGGCGCCGGTGGCCACGAGGAACACGCTGCCGAGCACCACGATCCCGCGGATGCCGTGCTCGCCGAAAAACCGGAGCGCCCACGTGGGGTCGAAGGCGGCGAACACGGAAGGGGTCTTGGCGATCGACGACACGCCCAGCGCGGCGAGCACGCCGAACCACAAGAGGGCGACCGGACCGAAAAACGCCCCGATGCGCGCGGTTCCGCGGCTCTGCACGAGGAAGAGCGTCGCCAGGACGGCGAGGGCGATCGGCACGGTCCAGGCGGCAAAGGCGGGCGTCGCAATTTCGATCCCCTCGATGGCGGAGAGGACCGAAATGGCTGGGGTGATCACGCCGTCGCCGTAGAGGAGCGCCGCCGCGAACAGGCCGAGCAGGAGCAGAATCGACCCGCCGCGCAGCCGGAACGAGCGCGGCTTCGGGTCGATGACCAGCGTCATCAGCGCGAGGATCCCCCCCTCGCCCCGGTTGTCGGCTCGGAGGATGACGACCACATACTTGATGGAAACGACGAGGACCAACGACCAGATCACGAGCGAGAGGACCCCGAGCACGTTCCCTTGGTTTACGGCCACGGCGTGCGGCCCGTGGAAGCACTCTCGGATCGCGTAGAGGGGGCTCGTCCCGATGTCGCCGTACACGACACCCAGCGCGGCGAGGGCCAACGCGGCGGTGGCGCGAGAGCGGCTTTCTTTCTGACTCATCGATCTCGAAGGATAACCCACGGTGGTTTCCTCCCGAAGCCTCCGGTACATTGAGCCCGCCATGGACACGCTGTACGCTTCGCTCGCGCAGTCGCTGGACGGGACGGTCCGCACCCCCGATCAGTTCACGGCCGATCACCTGCAAAACTACGGCCGGATCTTTCAGTGGACGCCGCGCTTCGTGGTCTACCCGCAATCGCAAAAAGACATCGTCGCGCTCGTCGGGTTTTGCCGGACCCACAGGCTGCACCTGACCAACCGCGGCTCGGCGCATTCGCAATCGCAGCTTGCCATCAGCCAAGGCGGGGTGCTTTTAGAGATGAGCTCGATGAACCGCATCGGCGCGGTGGACGAGAACACCCTGACGGTGGACGTCGAGCCGGGGGTGGTCTGGCGGGATCTCGCGCACCATCTCGCGAAGCGGAACCTCGTGCCGCGCGTGCTGACGAACAACCTGGGTGTCACGGTCGGAGGCACGTTGTCGATGGCGGGGATCGGCGTCGCGTCGTTCCGGTACGGCTCGCAAGGCGACAACGTCGTCGAGCTGGACGTCGTCACTGGAAACGGCTCGGTCGTGACCTGTTCCCCCGACAAGAACGACGACTTGTTCTGGGGCGCGATCGCGGGGTTGGGGTCGTTCGGCATCATCACGCGGGCGCGGCTACAGCTTCGACGCATGAAGCCGATGTCGCGCACCTACTACCTCCTCTACGACGATCTGCGGATCTTCCTCGACGACGCGCGCGTCGCAATGGACAGCGGCCGGTGGGACCACCTCGAATCCTGGGGTGCGCCGTGCGCGCAAGGGACACGGCCGGTGGCGGGCAAGCGCCAGGTCTTCGCGAAGTGGTTCTACCCCTTCCACCTCACGGTCGAGTACGACGCGGGAAGCCCGCCCGACGACGCGGCGCTCCTCGCGGGCTTACGCCCCTACGACAACCTCTACACGGACGACTGCCCGACGATCGACTTCCTGGAGCGCATGGTCCCGGTCTTCGAGCTGTGGAGGAAAGCTGGGACCTGGGAGTTCATGCACCCGTGGATCGAGTGCATCCTCCCGTGGGAGACCGCGGCGGACTGTATCGAGCAGGTGCTCGCCGATACGCCCCCCGGCATCCAGGTGGGCGGGCACGTTCTGCTCTGGCCCGCGAAAGGGACGACCTCGCGCTCGAAAAACTTCATGGTCCCCGCGGGAGAAAACCTCGTCGGCTTCGGACTCCTGCCGGCGGTCCCGCAGAAATTCTGGGGCGAGATGAGCGAAAGGCTCGAAAACGTCAGCCGGATGATGCTGATGTTCGGCGCCAAGCGTTACCTGTCGGGCTGGGTGAATTTCACGCCCGACGAATGGAAAGAGCATTTCGGCGAGCGCTGGGACGAGCTGTGCGCGCTCAAGCGCCGCTACGACCCCGACACGATCTTGAACCCGGGGTTCCTCCCGTTCGAGGCCAGGCCGTGACGCTGGTTTTCGGCACCGCCGCCTGGGCCGCCGCGCTGGTCGCCGAGGTCAACGCTTCGAGCGAATACCGCAACGCGGCCGCGAAGTGGGGGGACGGCTTCAACGGAAACGTCCTGCTCGTGTTCGACGCCGACGCGACGCTCCCCAAGACTTACGCGTTGCTCGTCGAGCTGGCGAAGGGGGCCTGCGGCGGCGCGTCGTTCGTTGAGGGCGTTTCCCACCCCACCGCGGGATTTGGGCTTCGCGCACCGTTTTCGGTCTGGAAGGACGTGCTTTCGCGCAAGACGCTGGCCGCCACCGCGATCCTCACCGGAAAGATGAAGGTCGAGGGGGACAGGATGACCCTCCTCAAATACACGGCTGCCCACCGCGCCCTCGTCGCCTGCGCCGCCGCCGTCGACACGGAGTTTCCCACCGCGTGAGGTCGCCGATGCTCCGCTCGATCCCCGCGGTCCTGGCCCTGCTCGTCCTCGCCGCGCACTTCTACCGCGCCGCCGCGTTCGTGCCGGCCGTTTTGTGCGTAGCGGCGATCGCGTTGGTGTTCGTGAAGCGCCCGTGGGCGCTTCTCGTCTTGCGATGGGGGCTCGCGGCGGGAGCGGTCGTCTGGATGGTGACGGCGTGGCGGATCGCGCAGGAGCGGATGGCCGCCGGGAAACCCTACCTCCGCATGCTCGTTATTCTCGGCGCGGTCGCCGCCTTCACGGCGATTGCCGCGTGGGCGCTCGGGAGGGGGTCAGGTCTCCCATTGAGGGGAGGGGGTCAGGTCTCCCATTGAGTCATTCGG
>JANMVW010000183.1:0-11776 GCA_031393555.1 Acidobacteriota bacterium | reverse complement strand
TGATGAACAGTTTGGGCCGGTTGGCCGCGTCTACCGGCACGCCGTTGTCGACGAAATGCTCCCGGATCCCTTCCGCAAGCGCCACGGAGCGGTGCTTGCCCCCGGTGCAGCCGATCGTGATCGTCAGGTAGCTCTTCCCCTCCGAGGCGTAATGCGGAATGAGAAAATCGAGGAGATCTTCGAGGCGGGCGACGAACTCCTTGGCTTCCGGGCGTGTTTCGAGGAACGCCCGGACTTTTTCGTGCCTGCCGTCCAAGGGTCTGAGGCCCTCGACGAAGTAGGGGTTCGGAATGAACCGGACATCGAAGACGAGATCGGCCTCGGCCGGCACGCCGTACTTGAAGCCGAACGACACGATGTGGACGTTGAGTGCCGTCGTGGCGTGATGCTCCCCGAACGAGGCTTTGAGGAACGACCGTAACTCGTGAGCGTTGAACTGGCTGGTGTCGATGATGCGATCCGAGATGTCGCGCAGCGGCGCCAAGATCGCGCGCTCGTCTTGAATCGCCTTTTCGAGCGAGCCGCCGGGATCCTGCATCGGGTGCGGACGCCGCGACTCGCTGAAGCGGCGCTTCAGAATTTCGTCGGTGCACTCGAAAAACAGCAAGGTGACCGGCGCGGCGTCCTCCTTCAAGGCGTCGAGAGTCTCGGGAAACCCGGAGAGGAACTCGCGTTCGCGGGCGTCCACGACGATCGCGCCGCGCGGAATCGCCCCGCCGCTGCGCTGCAACAATTCGTAGAACTGAGGGATCAGGTTGACGGGGAGATTGTCGACGCAAAAGAAGTTCATGTCCTCGAGACAGCGCGCCGCAAGGGACTTCCCCGAGCCCGAGAGCCCGGTGATGACGACGAGACGTTCCATCATCTCCCTTCTCCGTCACCCGGTTCGCGATCCCCGATGGGTCCGGAGACGGCGTCGTCGTCCGGCGGTTTCATCCGCTCGCCGAGTTTCCGGGCCAGCTCGCGCGCCGGGTGATACCCCTTGAGTTTCAAGAGGTGATTTCGAGCCGCGACCTCGATGAGGACCGAGAGGTTGCGTCCGGGCCCCACCGGCATTTCGATGTATGGGAGCGTGATGCCCAAAATCTCGTAGCCGTTGTCGTCGAGCCCGAGCCTATCGTACTTTTTTCCGGGTTTCCAGGGGTCGAGCTTGAGGACGAATTCGACGAATTTCGTCAGGCGCACCGAGGCGACGCCGAACAGGTCCTTGACGTTGATGATGCCGACGCCGCGCAACTCCATGTGGTAGCGCGTCAATTCGGGACCGGTGCCCACGAGCGTGTCGCCCAGCCTCTTGATTTCCACGATGTCGTCGGACACGAGCCGGTGCCCGCGCACCACGAGGTCGATCGCGCACTCGCTTTTACCGACGCCGCTGTCTCCGATCAGGAGGACGCCGAGCCCGTAGACGTCGAGCAAAACGCCATGAACGACCGACCGCGGCGCCAGCTTGTCCTCGAGATAGCGGGTCAGGCGCTCGATCGTCGTCGAGGAGGACAATTCGGTGCGCAGAAGCGGCACGCCCTGACGCTCCGTCTCGTCCAGGAGCTCTTCCGGCGGCTCGAGCCCCGTCGTCAGCACGAAGCAGCTCACGCCCTGGCGACAAAGCTGCGAGACGATGCGCGATCTTTCGGCGGGAGCGCGTTCGTTCAGGAAACTCGTTTCGGATTTGCCGAGCACCTGGATGCGCCCGGGGTGGATGTACTCGAGGAACCCCGCCAAAGCGAGTCCCGGCTTCTGGATGCGGGAGCGATCGACGACGTTGGCGATTCCGTCTCCGCCCGAAAGCAGCACGAGACCCAGAGACGCCGCATCGTCGTCGGCGAGGAGCTCACCGACGGTCAGCGAGGGAAGCGTGCTCTTCTCGTGATCGCCCATCGCGAAGACTCCGGATGGCGCACCGGCGCGCGCCGTGGATTCTAGCAGGCAGGCCCGCGCCGACCTCGTCTCGTGCTTGACGCCCGTCGCAGCCCGATGGCATAGTCCGCCGCCACCCTCCTACCACCTGGAGCGCGCCATGGCTGACAAAGCGATCGTCCACGTCATCGGCACGGGCACCATCGGAGAACCCCTGATCGGGCTCCTCACCCTGATGAAGGGGCCGCTCGGGATCGAAGAGGTGACCTTTCACAAGCGAACGCCGCTCCTGCACGATCGGTCGAAGGTCGTGAATCTGATCAAGCGCGGCGCGAAGCTTTGCGTCGACTCGGCCGCGGCCAAGGGATTCAGGGACCTCGGCATGGAGCCGGCCTACGAGTCCATGGAGGCGTTGGAGCGCGCCGCGGTCGTGATCGATTGCACGCCGTCCGGCGTAGGAATCGCGAACAAGAACGAGTTCTACAGCAAATTCACCCACAACACGCGCGGTTTCATCGCCCAGGGAAGCGAATTCGGCTTCGGA
This sequence comes from Acidobacteriota bacterium, assembly GCA_031393555.1. Taxonomy (GTDB): domain Bacteria; phylum Acidobacteriota; class Polarisedimenticolia; order Polarisedimenticolales; family DASRJG01; genus DASRJG01. Next base: position 9,375 of record JANMVW010000183.1, on the reverse strand, counting down.
AAACCTTACGCCCGTGGGATCAACGACAGCGCGCTGCGCCATGGGGAAGACCAGTTCGTCCAGGTGGTCTCGTGCAACACCCACAACTTGTCGATCCTCATCCACACTCTGGCGATGCAAGACGGCGGCCCCGGCAATCTCGTCGACGGACGGTTCGTTTGCATGCGCCGCGCATCCGACCTCTCCCAAGACGACAGTTTCGTGGCCTCGCCGGAGGTCGGCAAGCACAAGGACCCGCGCTTCGGGACGCACCACGCGCGCGACGCCTGGGCTTTGTTCAACACGATGGGCCACGACATGAATCTGTTCTCGTCCGCGGTCGTGCTGAACACGCAGTACATGCACATGATCTTCTTCGACATTCGGGTCAAGAACCCCACGACCACGGCGCGACTGCTCGAGCATGTGAAAAAGAACGACCGGATGGCGATCACGTACAAGAGCTCGGCGAACACGGTCTTTTCTTTCGGCCGCGATTACGGTCACTTCGGACGCATCCTGAACGTGACCGTGGTGGCTTGGCCGACCGTGACGGTGCGTGACGGAACGGAAATCGTGGGTTACTGCTTCACGCCGCAGGACGGGAACTCGCTGCTCTCGTCGGTCGCCGCCGCGACCTGGTTCCTCTATCCGAAGGACTACGAGAGCAGGATCCAGTGCCTCAGGCCGTACTTCTTCGACGAGGTTTAGAGCTCTACGCTCCGGCCCGGAGTTTGGTGATCGCCTCGGTGAGTTTCGGCAAAACCTCGAAGACGTCGCCCACGATGCCGTACGTCGCCACCTTGAAGATCGGCGCCTCGGGGTCTTTGTTGATCGCGACGATGACCTTGGACGACGACATCCCCGCAAGATGCTGGATCGCTCCGGAGATGCCGCAAGCGACGTAGAGACTCGGCGAAACCACCTTGCCCGTTTGCCCGACCTGATGCGCGTGGGAGATCCACCCCGCGTCGACCACCGCTCGCGAGGCTCCGACGGCTCCCCCGAGAGCGGCCGCCAGGTCGCGGATCAACGAGAAGTGCTCCGGGGCCTTCAGGCCGCGACCGCCGCTGACGACGATGGACGCCTCGGCGACGTCGAACTCTTGGGCCGCCGGGGTCGTCAGCCGCACGACCCGCGCGCGCCGCGGAACCGAAGCCGGAGTGAACGCTACGACCTCGACCTCCCGTGGACCGCCGGTGACGGACGGAAATACGTTCGGGCGCAGCGTGGCCATCGAGGGGCGCGCGTCGGGCACGGACGCCCACGCGTAGGCCTTCCCCGAATACACCGGGCGCTTCCCGCGTAACCTGCCCCCCGCCGTCCGTTCGAGCTCGACGACGTCGGACAGCAGTCCGGTTCCCAAACGAGCGCAGGCTCGGGCGGCGACGTCGCGTCCCAGGCTCGTGCCGGCGGCGAGAATCGTGTCCGCGGAGCACTGCTTCGCGAGATCGGCCAACGTTGCGGCGTAAACCTCGGGAACGTACAGATCGAGCGAGGGATCTTCGACGGCGAACAGGCGATCCGCTCCGTGCGCTCCCGCAACCTGGGCGCAAGACGCCGAGCCCGCGCCGAACGCGAGCGCGACGACGCTGTCCCCCGTCGGATCGGCGAGGCGTCGCGCCGTCGATAGGGCCTGGAGGCTCGCCACCTTCAGTTCGGAAGCCCGACGCTCGAGCAGGACGACCAGGGCGCCCATCAGATCACCCTCGCTTCTTCGCGCAGCAGGCGCGCGAGCGTGCTTGCGGCCTCGGCCGAGTCTCCGGTGAGCAGACGCCCCGCCGGGCGCGCCGGCGGCAACTCGAGGGCCTCGCGGACGACCAAGGGAACGGGAATCGTCACGCCCAGCTCGGCCGTCGTCCGCGTGGTGAAGGGCTTTTTCTTGGCGGCCATGATGCCGCGGAGCGACGGGTAACGTGGCGCGTGCTCGCCCTTGTCCCAAGCGATGACGGCCGGGAGGTCGCCCTCGACGACCTCGACCGCGCCCTCGATGCCGCGATGGGCGGTAAAACGTTGGCCGGCCAGGGAGAGCTCGAACACGGCGCCGGCGTGCGGACGATCGAGGAGTTCGCCGAGCATGGGACCGACCTGTCCCTCGTCGTCTCCCACGCCGGTTTTTCCGGTGAAGACCAGCTCGGGGGCCTCCTCGCGGATCGCCGCCGCCAACACGCGGGCGCGCGTCAACGCATCCGCCGTCGCCAAGGAGTCTCCGCTTGCGTGAATCGCCCGGTCGGCGCCCATCGCGAGCGCCTGCCGAAGCGACCCTTGAACCCCGTCGTCGCCCGCACCCAGGACGACGACCTCGCTGGCGCCCCCGGCCTCTTTGATGAGCAACGCTTCTTCGAGGGCGTACTCGTCGAACGGGGAGACGGTCATCTTGACGCCGGCGAGATCCGGGCTCTTCCCGTCCGCACCGACCTTGATCTTCGCCTCCGTGTCGGGGACGTGCTTGATGCAGACAAGAATTTTCATGATCTCACCGGAGTGGGACTCCCGCCGGAATCAGGCATCGTGCCGCGTCAGCAGAATCGACGCGTTCGTGCCTCCGAAGCCGAAGGAGTTGTTGAGCGCTGCCCGGATCGGCATCCGGCGCGCGATGTTGGGGACGCAGTCGAGGTCGCACGAGGGGTCGGGCGTCTCGTAGTTGATCGTCGGGGGTACGATCCCGTCGCGCACCGCCAAGGCGGTGATCGCGCACTCCAACCCTCCGGACGCTCCGAGCAGATGGCCGGTCATCGACTTGGTCGAAGCGACCGCCATCTTCGGCGCATGGGGTCCGAAAACGGCCTTGACGGCGAGCGTCTCGATCGCGTCGCCGACCGGAGTGGAGGTCCCGTGGGCGTTGATGTAATCGACCTCGTTCCGATCGATCCCGGCGTCACGGAGCGCGCCGCGCATGGCACGGGCCGCCCCTTCGCCGTCCTGGGAAGGCGCGGAGATGTGGTAAGCGTCTCCGGACATCCCGTAGCCGGCGATCTCCGCGTAGATCGTCGCCCCGCGAGCGATCGCCCTCTCGCGCTCTTCGAGCACGAGGATTCCAGCCCCTTCGCCGATCACGAAGCCGTCGCGGTCCGCGTCGAAAGGACGGGAGGCCCTCTCGGGCTCTTCGTTGCGCGTCGAGAGCGCCTTCATCGCGCAAAAGCCGCCGACGGCCAACGGGACAATCACGGCGTCGGTCCCCCCGGCGATCATCGCGTCGGCGTAATCCTCGCGGATGAGGCGCATGGCCTCTCCGATCGCGTGGTTCCCGGTGGCGCACGCGGTCGCGCAGGCGAGGTTAGGCCCCTTGGCGCCGAAGAGGATCGAGACGTGACCCGCCGCGAGGTTGATGATCATGCCCGGGATGAAAAAGGGCGAAATCCTGCGCGGCCCTTTCTCGAGATACAACTTGTGGGTCTCTTCAAAGAGGGGCATGCCCCCGATGCCCGACCCGATGTAGACCCCAACGCGCTCATCATTGGTCGCGTCGACCTTCAGACCGGAATCAGCCATCGCTTCTTTCGACGCGGCGATCGCGAAGTGGATGAAGGTATCCATCTTCTTGACTTCTTTCCGGTCGATATAGTTTTCGGGGACGAATCCCCGCACTTCTCCGCCGATCCGGCACGAGAACGCGGAAACGTCGAATTTGGTGATCGGCCCGATACCGCTTTTGCCGGCGACGAGCGCCTCCCAGGTGGACGGCGTGTCGAGGCCGAGCGGCGAGACGATCCCCACCCCGGTGATGACGACGCGGCGACGCACGCTCAGGCCTTAGCGTGGGCCCCGATGTAGTCGATGGCCTGCTTCACGGTGGTGAGCTTTTCGGCGTCCTCGTCGCTGATCTCGAGCTTGAATTCCTCTTCGAGAGCCATGACGAGCTCGACGACATCGAGGGAGTCCGCCCCCAGATCGTCCACGAAATGGGCCTCTGACTTGACCTCTTTTTCGTCGACCCCCAACTGCTCCACGATGATGTTTCTGACCTTGTCTTCGATGGAAGCCATCGCTCTGATCCTCCGTCGTAAATCGCGGTCGGTTCCGTCGTTACGGCCCGAACGCGGAGCCCACTCACATGTACATTCCGCCGTTGATATCCAAAGTGATCCCGGTCACGTATGAGGCTTGATCGCTGAGGAGGTAGCTCACCCCCGCGGCGACGTCGTCGGGCCGGCCAAGACGCTTCAAGGGGACTTGGGCCAAAAGCGCCTCGCGTTGCGCCTCCGTCAGAGTCCCCGTCATGTCGGTCTCGATGAACCCCGGAGCCACGCAATTCACATGATGTTCCGGGAGGCCAGCTCGCGAGCGAGGGAACGCGTGAACCCTTCCGTTCCGGCTTTCGCCGCGGCGTAGTTCGCCTGGCCGGGGTTTCCAATGCGTGCAACCACGGACGTGATGTTCACGATTCTTCCGTACCGAGCCTTCACCATGGAGGGGACCAGCGAGCGACAGATGCGGTAGATCCCTGAGAGATTGGTGTCGATCACCTCGTTCCAATCCTCCTTCTTCATCCGCATCAGGAGGTTGTCCCGGGTGATTCCAGCATTGTTCACGAGAAGCGGGATTGTAGCATGCTCCTTCAGGAGCTCCGCCATCGCGGCGTCGACCGACCGTTCGTCAGCGATGTCGAGCACGAGAGGTCGCGCGATTCCTCCCCCGGCCAGGATCTCGTCCGCGGTTCGCCCGGCGGCTTCGGCCGAACGCGCGGTGACGACCACGGTCGCCCCGCGCGCGGCAAGCGCCAGGGCGATCGCGCGTCCGATTCCCCGCGACGCCCCCGTGACGAGCGCCGCTTTCCCCTCGAACGGACGGTCCACGATCAACTCCGAAGCGCCTGGAGCGTCGCGGCGAGCCCGGGAGCGTCCGACACCGAAAAAACGCGAAGGTCCTTGCGGATGCGGCGCACGAGACCGGCAAGAACGCGTCCGGGGCCGAACTCAACGAAAGTATCGATCCCGTCGTCCGCCATCTTCAACACCTCCTCCTCCCACCGGACCGGCGACACCACCTGCCTCACGAGCGCGTCACGCGACGCCGCCGCGGTGGCCACGGGGCCAGCGTCGACGTTGGTGTACACCGGAATCGATGGATCGCAAAACGTCACGGAGGCGAGCACCACGGCCAAACGGCGGGCCGCGGGCTCCATCAGGGCGCAGTGGAACGGGGCGCTCACCTGGAGCGGAATCACCCGAGAGGCTCCCGCCGCGAGCGCGGCGTCGCACGCTCGTTTCACGGCGGCGGCGTGGCCGGCGATGACGATCTGCCCCGGACCGTTAGCGTTCGCGCAACTCACGACCTGGCCCTCTTCGGCCTGCGCGCAGGCCCGCAAGACCGCAGGGCGATCGAGGCCGAGGACCGCCGCCATGGCGCCCGCTCCCTCCGGCACGGCTTCTTGCATGAATCGCCCGCGCTCCCTGACGGTCCGCACCGCATCGTCGAAGCTCATGGTCTTGGCGGCAACGTGGGCCGCGTACTCGCCGAGGCTGTGACCCGCGGCCGCGACCGGCGGGCCTCCGCCGAGCGCCTCGAAGGCTTTGAACGCGGCGATCGCGACGGTGAGAATCGCGGGTTGCGTGATCTCCGTGCGAACGAGTTCGGACTCCGGCCCCTCGAAGCAGAGCTCGGACAGCCCGAAACCCAGTGCCTCGTCCGCGGCCCGAAAGACCCCAGCCGCCGCGGACTCGGTCGCCGCGAGGTCTTTCCCCATCCCGGGGTACTGCGATCCTTGACCGGGGAACAACGCAGCGAAAGACCTCACCAGCGCACCGCGCTGGCCGCCCAGGTGAGGCCCGCTCCGAAGGCTGCCATCAGGATGATGTCGCCCTGCTGGACCTTTCCGGTTCGAACGGCTTCGTCGAGGGCGATGGGGATCGACGCCGCCGAGGTGTTTCCGTACCGGTCGATGTTGACGTAGCAGCGCTCCGATGGGATTCCCAGGCGCTCTCCCACGGCGCTGATGATCCGTTGGTTGGCCTGGTGGGGAATGAACCACGAGACGTCGTCGGGGGTGAGCCCTGCCGCCGAGAGAACCTCGCGGGACACGTCCTCGAGCGAGCGTACGGCGATCTTGAAAGTCTCGTTTCCGCGCATCCTGATGAAGTGCATTCCCTTGGCCACGGTGTCTTCGCTGGCGGGGTGCTTGGATCCGCCCCCCTCCATGTTGATGAAATCGCTCATGCTCCCGTCCGAGTGCAGCGCCGACGCGAGGATGCCCCGCGGGAGACTCCCCTCGCTCATCACCGCGGCGCCGGCGCCGTCGGCGAAGATCACGCAGGTGGTGCGGTCGGACCAGTCGAGGAACTTGCTGAGCAACTCGGCGCCGACGACCAACACGTTGCGGCAGCGGCCGCTCACGATGAACTGCTTCGCGACCGATTGGGCATAGATGAAACCCGAGCAACCGGCTTGCATGTCGAACGCCGCCGCGCGCTGGCAGCCGAGCCGATGCTGGAGCAGGCACGCGGTTGCCGGAATCGGAGCGTCCGGCGTGACGGTGGCGCAGATGATGAGGTCGATGTCGCCCGCCGGCACTCCGGCCATCTCGAGCGCGTTGCGGGAGGCCTCCAGGGCGAAGTCCGAGACCGCCTCGTGCGGCATCGCAATCCGCCGTTCGCGAATCCCCGTTCTGGTCTGGATCCATTCGTCGCTGGTATCGACGATTCCTTCCAGCTCGCGATTGGTCATGACGCGGGAGGGCACGCTCATACCCGTTCCCGTGATGATCGCGCTACGAGTCCCCATCGCTCCCCCTCCGCGGACTCAGACGCCAGAGGCCCAGACCGTTGGGTCGGGACGCGTCACGCGGCGGATGATCATACCCCGCGGAGGCACCTAGGCGGACGGCGGTTCCACGACCTCGCGGCCCTTGTAGTGTCCGCAATGCGGGCAGACGCGGTGAGGCAGCTTGCGCTCTTGGCAGTTGGTGCACACCGAGGTCCCGGGTTGGGCAAGCGCATCGTGCGAACGCCGCTTGTCGCGGCGGGCCCTGGAGTGGCGTCGTTTTGGATTCGGCATCGTCTAAAACCTCACGCGGGCGCCCCGGAAGTCCGGGATTCGCGCTGTCGCTCTAGGAGTCTTTCAATTTTCGTCGGAAGGGGAGAAGCGGGGCCAACCGAGGATCGATGTCCTCGGGCACGCAGGCGCACGCGCCGAAGTTCCTGTTCGTCCCGCACGTCGGGCACAGCCCAAGGCAGTTCGGAGAACAGATCGGTTTGAGGGGAAGATTCAGGTACAACTGCTCGGTGGCGAGATCTTCGAGTCCGATCTTGCCTTCGGGGGCGACGAGGACAGAGGCGTCATCGTCCGCGGAGGATCTCAGGACCTTCCAGGCGAAAGCCATCCGTACGTCCCACGAGAAGGTCTCGAGACAACGGCTGCACATCAGAGGGACGGTCGCTCCGAGTCGAGCGTGCAACTCCGCGCCGCCGGGCACGGGATTGACGGTGCCCTCCAGTCGCGCATCGACATCGGGGATGCTCTCTCGGCTCGGGCCTTCCAGTCCGTGAAGGCGGACGGAACGCGCAAACGAGATGCCCTCAGTCCCTATTGTGTTGATATCAATGAACATTTGGCTTCCGGAGAAACGCGGATTATACCAAGGGGGGGGCCACTGTCAAGAAACGTCCGGCCCGGAGTCGGTGTCGCTCAGGAGACGGACTCGAGCTCCTTGCGCGCGCCTTCGTGCGTCGGAGCGAGCGTGAGGGCTTCCTCGAACTGTTTTTTGGCCCGGATCTTCAATCCTCGCCGTTTGTAGAAACGGCCGAGCGTCACCCGGTACTCGGCGTTCCACTGGTCCAAACGAGCCGCCTCGACGTAATTCTGCTCGGCCAAGCGCTGCCAGCGAGCATCCGGATTTTTCGCCTGGCATTCGGCGAGGAGAAAATAGAAACGCGCGTCTTCGGGACTGTAGCTGATCGCCAGCTTCCCGTACTGGATGGCGTTGTACGGGTCCCCTTCGCGCAGGAACTTCTTGGCCTGTCCGAAATAAGACTCGGCGAGTCTGGCGTTTTCCTCGATGGCTACCTTCGTCTTGGTCTTGTCCATCTCGACCCGGACGAGGAAGTCATCCATGCCTTGGGGTTCCTTGACGGCGGGTCCGTCGTCAGGCCGGGTCCCGTGGTCGCTCGTCCGTGCTTGCACGAGCGTCAGATAGGCTTCGACGAGTCGGCTCTCGATGACGGCCAGTTCGGAGCGGAGTCGCTCTCGAATTCGGGGGAGGATGCGGTCGCGGCTGAACCTGTCTTTGGCCTCTTCGTAGGCCCGTTCGATCGTGTCGCGCGAAGCCCCCGATCGCAACCCGAGAACATCTTGCGGATTCTTGTTCTTCAGCGAGGAATAGGTGTCGAGAATCATGCGCTCTTGCAGCCCCTCGAGCGCGACTGTGTCCGCGTGGTCCCGAAGGATCGTGGTCACTCGGAAGGGGCCTTCCCCGATCGGCGGGTCGTAGCTGATCACTCCCATAACGAGGAGCCCGTACAGGAAGCGGCAGGCCAGGCCTTCTTCGGCGGGCGGAAGGAGCGCGAGGATGTCTTGCAGGCGACTCTGGCCGTCGACGCGCGACAAGATGTAACCATGCGCCGGTGAAAGCGCGACCCGCTCGAGGGGGACGGGCGATTGCCTGCACAGCGTGAGCCGGTTGTCGAGCGCCTTCATCGCATCTTGAATCGGCTCGAATCCGACCATCGATCCGATCCCTTTGAGGATCACCTCGAAGGTGAGCAGGATGTCGCTCTCGAAGATCTCCTGGAGGAGCCAGCCCTCGCTGAATCGCGTCGTCCCACCTTCCCACTCGAAAACGGACTGAACGACCTGCTCCACGAGGTAGCGCACCGTGTGGGAAAGGGTCTCCTTTCCGATCAGGCCGCGGTTGACCAGGGCCTGAGCGAGGTCCTTGGGCTCGCTGATGTTCCGCCGAGCTTCCGAAAGGGCTCCAGGTGAAATTTTCCCTTCGCTGACCAGCCGGCGGCCGAGGTCTTCATTGTCGGCCCCGGACTCCGCGAAAAGAATCATGCCGCGATCGAAATAGATCCTCTTTTCTATGTTTCCACGGCTCAGCTCGAGGACGCCCGAGCGCTCCCCCGCGTAGAGGTCTCGGAAGATCTCGGCGAGCGTCTGGCTGCTGAAGCTGGTCTGCATCCCCGTCGTCACCGTCGTCTGGGCTTGGCGACCCACCCCGACCCAAGCCCGGAACCTATAATGTCCATCGCCAACAATATAGGGATCCGCGCCGGAAAGGAAAGTGGATTGAAACGGAGTCCCCTCGCGGCGTGGGTAGCGTTTCTCGCGATCGCTCTGCTCGTGGCCGCAGGGATCGTGTGGCGAGACACCGCCAGGAGAGCGACTCTCCCGGCGACCGCATCCCCCCGACCGGACCGGCCGGCGGACGAGGCGGCCCTCGCCGTTCTGGAAGGGATCCCC
>JANMVW010000149.1:0-2170 GCA_031393555.1 Acidobacteriota bacterium | reverse complement strand
GCAGGCCGCGGCGGACCGGATCCTCCCGGACGACGTTGACGAAGCTCCCGCGCGGAATCCCCTTGGCGATCGACGCCCAAGTCCTCCCGCCATCTTTGGTTCGAAGGATGATCGGAGTCAGGTCGTCGAGCCGGTGCCTATCGATAGCGGCGTAGGCCGTTTCCACATCGAAGTGCGAGGCTTCGATGATCCCGACCTTCGACCAGGCGGTCAAGTCCTTCGGCGTAACGTCCCGCCAGTTCTTGCCGTTATCCTTGGACAGCCAGATCAGGCCGTCGTCCGTGCCGCACCAGATCCGTCCATCGGCGAGCGGCGAGAGCGCGATCGCGTAGATGACCCCGCGGCGCGGTCCCTTGACGTCGGAGTCCACGGCTGTCACGGGATCGAGGTTCCCCGGCACTTCGGGATGTTCCCGCGTGAGATCGGGGCTCGCCTTCGTCCAGTGGTTGCCGCGGTCCACCGACCTGAAGAGGAACTGCCTCCCGAAATAGATCGTCTTCTTGTCGCGCGGCGACAGTGCGAGCGGGAGCGTCCACTCCCCTCGGTGTTCGCCCGGGTGAGCGAGCGTGGGATCGACGTCTTGATCCTGAAGCGTGTTCCAGTCGAACTTCCCGACGGTGCCGCCCCAAATGACGTTGGGATCCGTGGGATCGGGAACGATGTACCCGCTCTCGCCCCCCGAAGAGATCTCGTTCCAGTCCCGCTGCGTGATCGAGCGATAGTCGGTTCGCACCGGCGTCGCCGCGGCGCCGCTGTCTTGCTGAGCGCCGTAGATCCAGTACGGGAAACGGTCGTCGGTTGCGACGTGGTAGAACTGCGCGGTCGGCTGGTTGTACCAGGAGCTCCAGGTCTTGCCGCCATCGACGGTGACGACCGCGCCCTGGTCGGACGCGACGATCATCCGATGCGAGTCGTCCGGGTCGATCCAAAGCCGGTGGTAGTCGTCCCCTCCCGGCGCGCCCTTGAACGGGAAAAACGTCTTCCCTCCGTCGGTCGAACGGTAGAGCGCGGTGTTGCACGCATAAACCGTGTCGGCGTTTTTCGGATCGACCGTCACGCCGCCGAAATACCAGCCGCGCTCCCAGATGCGCTTGTCCGCGCTCGCGCGCTTCCAGCTCACGCCCGCATCTTCGGAGACGTAGAGTCCGCCCTCTTTGGCGTCGACGATCGCGTACGCGCGGCGAGGCGCCGAGGGCGCGAACGCCACGCGGATGCGCCCGAGTTTCTCCACGGGAAACCCGTCGGTCACCTGCGCCCACGTGTCGCCGCCGTCGACCGAGCGGTAAAGGCCGCTGCCGGGACCGTTCGAGGGCGGGTAGACGTTCCACGGCGGGCGCCTCGTCTGCCAGAGCGCCGCGAGAATCGTCTTGCTGTCGCTCGGATAGAAGGCGAGATCGATCGCGCCGGTGTTCTCGTCTTTGAACAACACCGCCGCCCAGTTCTTCCCGCCGTCTTTCGAGCGGAAGACTCCCCGCTCCGTGTTGGGCCCGTAGGCGTGTCCAAGCGCGGCCACAAAAACGATGTTCGCATCGTGGGGATCGACGAGGACCCGGCCGATCTGCCGCGAGTCCGTCAATCCGATGTGCGTCCAGGTGTTCCCGGCGTCGGTCGACTTGTACATGCCGTCGCCATGGGAGATGTCCGAGCGCATGTCCGCTTCACCCGAGCCGACGTAGAGAACATTGGAGTCCGAGGGTGCAACGGCGATCGCGCCGATCGAGGCGATCGACTGCGCGTCGAAAACCGGTTCCCAGGTGCGCCCGGCGTTGTCGCTCCGCCAGACGCCCCCGCCGACGGCACCGAAGTAGAAGCGGTTGGGTTGGCCCGGCACGCCGGTTGCGGTGATGGTGCGTCCGCCGCGGAAGGGACCGACGAGGCGCCAGCGGAGGGCGGAGGCGACATCGGGTTCCGGGGTCTGCGCCGAGATCTGCCCGGCGATGGCGCTTAGGACGCACAGCAAGGCGCAAAGGCGGTGTCGCGACATAGCGGGCCCTCGAAAGCGGTGATGATAAAGGGGACTGTCCCCTATTCCCTAACCATCCCCGTCGCGGTGATGCGCGTGCCGCGGGTTTCGGGGAGGGTCCAGACCCACAGGCCCGTCGCGACGGCGAAAAACGCGCCGATCGAAATGCCACGACCGAGGCCGCGCTCCGCTCCGGCGCTCGACGAC
>JANMVW010000104.1:0-23612 GCA_031393555.1 Acidobacteriota bacterium | reverse complement strand
TCGCCGCGCACGACGCGCCGGCGGAAGGAGCGCAGGTCCAAGACGCGCTCGTGACGGCGGGCGGGAAGGCGTCCGAGACGGTCGCCCCGACGGCGTCGCTCGGCCCGGCGTTCGTCACGACGATCGTGTAGGTCGTCGTCGCGCCCGGCGTGTAGCTCGCCAGGCCGTCGGTCTTGGTGATGCCGAGGTCCGTGATCCGCGTGCCCATCGTGTCCGAGTCCGTCGCGGTATTGTTCGCCGGAACCGGATCGCCCACGCCGGAGGGGAGACCGACCGTCGCGCTGTTCACGAGCGTGCCGGCCGCCGAGGACGCGATCGTCGCGGTCACCGTATAGGTGACCGACTTGCCCACCGGGAGGTTCACGGTGTCGTTGATGTTCCCGGTTCCGCTCGCCGTGCACGAGGCTCCGGCCGACGGGACGCAGGTGAAGGACGCGTTGGAGATGGTCGCGGGGAAAGTGTCCGTGACCACGGCGCCGGCGACGTCGCTCGGGCCGGCGTTGGTGACGACGATCGTGTAGGTGAGCGTGCCGCCGGGAATGTAGCTGGCGACGTTGTCCGTCTTGGTGATGCGCAGGTCGGCGCTCGAGGTGCTCCTGGTGTCCGTGTCGGTGGCGCTGTTGTTCCCTGGAGCGGGATCGGTTGCGCTCGTCGGAGCCGCGACGGTCGCCGTGTTGACGAGACTCCCGGTAGCCGAGGAGGCGATCGACGCGCTGACGGTGTAGGTGACCGTCCCCCGGGCCGGCACGTTGACGGTGTCGGCGATGCTCCCGACCCCGCTCGCCGAGCACGACGCTCCGGCCGACGGCGCGCACGTCCAGGACGCGCTGGCGACGGCGGCGGGGAAGGTGTCCGAAACGGCGGCCCCGATGACGCTGCTCGGTCCGGCATTCGAAACCACGATCGTGTAGGTCAGCGTCCCGCCCGGCGTATAGCTGAGGACGTTGTCGGTCTTGGTGATGCCGAGGTCCGTGATCGGCGTGCCCTGCGTGTCCGCGTCCGAGGCGCTGTTGTTTCCGGGCGCGGGATCGCTCGCCGCTGCGGGGGCCGCAACGGTGGCCGTGTTGACGAGATTCCCGGTGGTTGCCGGCCCGATCGTCGCGGTGACCGTGTAGGTGACGTTTCCGCCCGCGGGGATCCTGACGGTGTCGTTGATGTTGCCGTTCCCGTTCCCGGCGCACGATGCTCCCGCCGAGCGCGCGCACGTCCAGGTGGCGTTCGTAACGGCGGCCGGAAAGGTGTCGCGCACGGTGGCGCCCGAGATATCGCTCGGCCCGGCATTCGTCACCACGATGGTGTAGGTGAGGACGCCGCCGGGGGTGTAGCTGGCGACGCCGTCCGACTTGGCGATGCCGAGATCGGCGATCGATGCGCCCTGCGTGTCGGTATCGGTGGCGGCGTCGTTCGAAGACGCCGGGTCGTCCGTTCCGTTGGGCGTCGAGACGATCGCCTTGTTCGAGAGAGTCCCGGTTGCGGACGAGGCGATCGTCGCGACCGCCGTGTAGGTCACGCTTCCTCCGACCGGGACGTTCACCGTGTCGTTGATGTTTCCGGTTCCGCTCGCCGCGCACGCCCCCCCGGCCAAGGGGGTGCAGGTCCAGGAGACGCCGACGACGTCCCCGGGAAAGCTGTCTTTGACCTTGGCGCCGGTGACGTCGCTCGGCCCGGCATTCGTCACGACGATCGTGTAGGTCGTGGTCGCACCCGGGGTGTAGCTCGCCGCGCCGTCGGTCTTGGTGACGCCAAGATCGGCGATCGGCGCGCCCTGGGTGTCCGTGTCCGTGCCCGTGTTGTCCGCGGGATTGGGATCGGTCGCGCCGGCCGGAGGCGCGACGGCCACCACGTTGACGAGATTCCCGGTGGCGGAAGCGGCGATCGACGCGACGGCGGTGTATGTGAGAACTCCGCCCACGGGGAGGTTGACGAGGTCGTCGATGTTTCCGGTTCCGCTCGCGGCGCAGGAGGCGCCGGCCGAAGGGACGCACGTCCAGGTCGCGCCGGCGATGGCCGCCGGGAAGGTGTCCTTGACCGCGGCGCCGACGGCGTCGCTCGGCCCGGAGTTCTTGACGACGATCGTGTAGGTCGTCGTCGTGCCCGGCGTGTATTTCGTCACACCGTCGGTCTTGCTGACGGCGAAGTCGGCGATCGATGCCCCCTGCGTGTCCTTGTCCGTGGCGGTGTCGTTGGCGGGCGCGGGATCGGCCGCACCGGCCGGAATCGCGACCGAAGCCGTGTTGACGAGCTCCCCGGTCGCCGACGAGGTGATCCTAGCGGCGACCGTGTAGGTCAGTGTTCCGCCCGCGGGGATCTTGACGGTGTGGCTCAAGGTCCCGGTCCCGCTCGCCGCGCACGATGCGCCGGCCGAAGGCGCGCAGGTCCAGGCCGCGCTCGCGAGTGCGGCGGGGAAGTCGTCCTTGACCGTGGCGCCGTCGACGTCGCTCGGCCCGGTGTTTTTCACGACGATCGTGTAGGTGAGCGTGCCGCCGGGGGTGTAGCTCGTCACGCCGTCGGTCTTGGCGATGCCCAGGTCGGCGACCGGCGGTCCCTGCGTATCCGTGTCGGTGGCCTTGTTGTTCGCGGGCGCGGGATCGGTGGCCGCAGCCGGGTCCGCGACGGTCGCTGTGTTCACGAGATCGCCGGACGTGCCCGAGGCCGTCGTCGCGGCGACCGTGTAGGTCACGCTCCCTCCGACCGGAACGTTGACGAGGTCGTGGATGTTCCCGGTTCCGCTCGCGGTGCACGACGCCCCGGGGGAGGGCGCGCAGGTCCAGGAGGCGCTCGTGAAGGCGGACGGGAAGACGTCCGAAACGGTGGCCCCGACGGCGTCGCTCGGCCCCGCGTTGGTCACGACGATGGTGTAGGTCGTCGTCGCGCCGGGCGTATAGCTCGTGACTCCGTCGGTCTTGGAAATCCCGAGGTCGGAGATCGAGGGGCCCTGGGTGTCCGTGTCCGTGGCCGTGTTGTTTGCCGGCACGGGGTCGGTGGCGCCGCTCAGGGCCGTGACGGTCGCCGTGTTGACGAGGTTCCCGGTTGCCGAAGGGGCGATGGTCGCGAAGACCGTGTAGGTCACGGCGCCGTCCACCGGCAGGCTGGCGGTGTCGTTGATGTTTCCCGTGCCGCTCGCGGCGCACGAGGCGCCGCCACTTGCGACGCAGGTCCAGGAGAAGCCGGCGATCGCTCCGGGCGGAGTGTCCACGACCCTGGCGCCGGTGACGCCGTTGGGTCCGGCGTTGCGGACCACGATCGTGTAGCGGACGGAACCGCCCGGCGTGTAGCTCGTTACGCCGTCGTCCTTGACGACCGAGAGATCGGCCGTCGCGAAAATCCCGATACCCTCCACCGCTCCCATGTCGCAGACGGCGGTGCCGTTACCGTCGCCGTCTAAAGGCCTAGGACTGGTTCTCTGGTCGACGGCGGGGCAACCCGTGTTGCTGCCCTTGTCGATCACGGGACTGCCGGCGAGAAGCGCATGGGTTGCCGTCGGACCGCCGTTGTCTTGCAGCGGGCCCAGGAGGGGGTCCTTGTTCTTCAGATCGCCTGGTTGGTTGAAGCCGCAGGATGTGCCGTTGTCCAGATTTTGTCCCGAGTCGGTGAACGGGCCGAAGCAATTCTTATTGTTCGGAGTGCTGCTGACGATCGTGTTCTTGATCGTGATGCCCGTCGCGGCCGCGGCGTTGTAAATCGCGGAACCGTTCGTCGTGGCCGTGTTGCCGGCGAACGTCACGTTCATGAGAGCGAGCGTTCCCGCCCCGTTGTAAAGGCCGCCTCCGGTGGACGCGGCATTGCCGCTCAGCGTCACGTTGGTCAGGCTGTTGGCGCCGACTTGGGCGTAGAACCCGCCGCCGGAGTTGGCGGCGGTGTTGCCGCTGATCGTGACGCGGTTCAAGGTCGAGGATCCGGCGGCGCTCTGGTGGGCGTATCCCCCGCCGCTGTCCGCCGCGGTGTTGCCGCTGATCGTGACGTCCGTGAGCGTCGCCGTGCCGTTCTGGTTCGATACGCCCCCGCCGAGAGTATCCGCCCGGTTTCCCGTAACCACGACGTCATTCAGGATGAGAATCGCGCCCTGGGTGTGGAGGCCTCCGCCCCGGCCCGTGGCGTGGCAGCCGCTGACGATCACCCGCGACAAGGTGATGGTTCCGGCCGCGGCCGCGAGTCCGGCCCCCTTGTCGGAGAGGCCGTTTCGAATCGTGAGTCCCGAGAGGCTGACGGTGCCCGTCAGCGAGACGTCGATCACACGGTCCAGGCCGTTGCCATCGACGATCGTGCTCGCGCGGCCCGCGCCGTCGAGGATCAGTTCGTCGGTGATATCGAGATCGCCTGTCCTCGAAAGGTCTTCGCCGATCCCGGCAAGGTTGAGGTCGTAGGTTCCTGCGGGTATGGTTGCTCGATCGGCCCCGGCGATCGCGTCGGCGTTTTGAACGAGCTGGCGCAACGAGCCCTGGCGGGTCCTGTTCGCGGCGGTGTCCGAGTCCGGGCCGTCGATCGTGTGTGCGATGGCCCTGAAGGAAAAAGCGAAATCGACGCCTCCGACCCCGCCTCCGCTGAGGTCCAAGCGGGCGACGTGCTCGTAGACGTTCGCGCCGGGGGCCGTATTACCGGAGTTCACCTGATCGGGGACCACGGCGCTCCGCCCACCGAAGCGAGGACCGAGGTCGAGCGAGGACGTCGCCGGGTTGTCGCCGTAGGTCTGTTCGGCCCACACGTCGCCCTGGTTGAAGCCGACATTGAAGCCCGCGCTCGGAGGGACGGTCTTTGAATCGACGGTCACCAGGTAGTGGACGCCGTTTGTGGCCGGGTCGGGTTGAAACCCGTAAAGGCCCGTCGCATCCGTCGTCGTCGCCGCGACGAACGTGTCCGCGGCCCCGACCACGCCGTCGTTGTCGTTGTCGGCGTAGAGACGCACGCCGACTCCCGGTGCGCCCACGGAATCGCCGAGCGCGCCGTCTCCGTCGACATCCTCGAAGACGTGCCCCGCGATGCGCAGCTTCGGCACGAAGTTGAGCCCGCACCCCGTCGGCCGGACCGCCGGGGTCAGCACGGCGTTTAGATACATCCTGCGACCGTTGAGCTCCGGGAGTGTGGACCCGTTGCCGCCTGATGGGCCACCGCCCTGGTAGTTGTGGCCACCCAGGTAATAGGCGACAGAGCCGGCGTCCGCGGTGAGCTTCGAGGCTGTAGCGATGTTGACGCCCGTGGGGGCGGTGTTCGACACGAGAGCATGCGCGGAATTCTGGAAGGCCGATCCCGGAGCCAGCTTGAAGTCCTGCACGGACCCGGTCGCATCGTTGAGGGCTCCCACGAACTGCGCGAAGGGGAGATCGGCATTCGGGTAGAGAAGCGAAGTACTGCTGACGTTGTTTCCCACGATTCCCGCGGTCGACTGAAAGTGACCGAACGCGGCGTTGTTCTCGTACGAGACCGAGGCGACGCACTGCGCGAGGAAATTCGCTCCCGAAAGCAAGAACTCGCGTATCGCCTGCGCCTGCGGACCCGCAGCCGGAGAGTCGAAGTGGGGTTCCGTCGCCACCGTGAAGCAGCTGTTCGCGTTGATCGTGCTCAACGTCGTGGCCGAGATCTGCTGGTACTGCGTCGCCGAAACGAGCCCGGCCTCCTGAGCGATAGCCGTATGGATGGGAGCGTTTCCCCCGTCATCGAGTATGGCCAGCTTGGGCTTGTGCGTCAGCGTGAACCGGACGTCGACCGTGACGTCGGCGGTCAGCTTGTAAACGGCGACGTTCCCTCCGAAGCTCGTGATGACGGCCTGCGC
Source organism: Acidobacteriota bacterium (assembly GCA_031393555.1). Classification (GTDB taxonomy): domain Bacteria; phylum Acidobacteriota; class Polarisedimenticolia; order Polarisedimenticolales; family DASRJG01; genus DASRJG01. The sequence goes on along the minus strand of JANMVW010000104.1, from coordinate 17,845 downwards.
CTGCGCCACCCAGTCCCTGTCAATGATGAAGGGCCCCCCGGCGAACGCCACGGTCCCCACGGCGCCGGAGGAGGGCCACACCCGCGCGGCGGAGGCCGTGAAGTCCACGGCGTCCTTGGCCTTGCCGGACCGGATCGCCCACTTGACCGGGATCTCGTTCCAGAGGAGTTGCGTGACGAGCCCGTACGACTTGAGGTTGAACAGGGCCCCTCCGAGGTTTTGCTTGGCGTTGTCCATCGGGATGACGAGCGATCCCGCGGGGATCACCTCGAGATGCGGTGAGGGGGACGGCAGGTCGCCGTCGGCGAGAACAGCGCCGGCGTTGGCGCAAAACAGCACGACGAGGGCCAGGGCCACCCTCGCTCTGAGGTGCGTCGCCGCACAGAATGTCTTTGGGACCGCCATGCACGTCAGTCGGGACGAGCTCCGACCTTCTCCCCTTCAATCGGCGCCGATTTTGCGCTTCTGAATGACTCTTCCCGGACGAGGGTCTCGAATACCTTGAAATAGTCGGGATCCCACCAGCCCTTGACGACTTCTTCCTGCATGACGCGAATCGCGGCGTCATCCGTCATGGCCTTCTTGTAGGGGCGCTCGGTCGTCAAGGCGTCGAAGACGTCGACGATCTGGAGGACGCGGGCGGTCCTGGGGATCTCGTCCCGCTTCAGGCCGTCGGGATATCCCTGACCGTTCATCTTCTCGTGGTGGTGGCGGATGATCGGGACGACGAACTTGAACGACCGCAGGCCGCAGCAGATCCGCGCCCCGACGACGGGATGCTCGCGCATCACGCTCCATTCATCGGGGGTGAGGGCGGCCGGCTTGAGGAGGATCGCGTCCGGCACGGCGACCTTCCCGATGTCGTGGACGATGCCGCCGATCCTCAGGGCGGTGAGCTCTTCTTCGTCGAGGCCCAGGCGCTTGCCGAACTTCACCGCGTAGTTGGACAGACGCTCGCAGTGTCCTTCGGTGTAAGGGTCTTTCGCCTCGATGCTGCGGGCGAGCGCGAGGAGCACCGACTCGGCGCTTTCCAGCTCGTCGGCGTAACGCTTGATCCTCAGGAGCGACCGGACGCGCGCGATCATCTCGGTGCGATCGACCGGCTTCGAAAGAAAGTCGTCGGCCCCCGCCTCGAGCCCTTTCATCCGGTTGTCGGCGGCGCTCGAGGAGGTGACGATGATGATCGGAGTCAGCCGGTTGTCCGGGTCGGCCTTGATCTTCCGGCACGCTTCGAACCCGTTCATGCGCGGCATCACGATGTCCAGGATCACGAGGTCGGGCTCCACTTCTTGAAACCGCTCGACCGCCTCGGCGCCGTCTTTGGCCGTGACGACTTCGAGGCCTTCGCGCTCGAGCATCTGGGAGAGGACGAACCGGATCGTCTCCTCGTCGTCGGCGATCAGGATTTTCTGATTACCCAAGGCCGCCCCTCCTCTCACCCCCGCTCGAACGCCCAGCCCATCGACCCCGCCAGGGGGTCGACGGCCGGTCGTCCGGTGTGACAAAGATTGATTCCGAAGGTCCAAGGCGCCACCGGGGCTGTCCGGGGGCCCAATCAGCCCTGCTAAGCTTCGGCCGTGGACATCCTGATCGTGCACGATCCGCGCGAGCCGGCCAAGAAATGCTCGCTCACCCCCTTGCGCGGAATGCCGGGTGTCCGCTTCGTTTCCGCGCGCGGCGGCCAGCGTGTCGATGCCGGGCGGCGCATCTGGCTCCACCCGGATGGGGACGAGCTATGCCAAGCGGATCGCGGAATCGGGCTGTTGCTCGTCGATTGCACCTGGCGCAGGCTGCCGAAGCTCTCGGCGTGCATCGACGGCGAGCTCTTCCGGCGACGCCTGCCGAACCTCGTTACCGCCTACCCGCGCCGCAGCAAGCTCACGCCCGATCCGGAACACGGTCTGGCCTCGGTCGAAGCGCTCTACGCGGCGACGGCGCTCCTCAACGGTCCGCGCCCGGAGCTGCTAGCGCGGTACCGCTGGGCGGCCGAGTTCCTGGCGGCGAATCCGGAGCTCCCGCGAGGCTGATGCGCTACTGGCAAGTCACCGCAGGCACGCGCTGCTCGACGGCCGAAGTCACGCCGAGGCCCCGGATCGTGCTGCCGTCGCGAACGCCCTTGAGGTAGAAGAACCCTTGGCCCTCGCCGGGAGTCTCGCTGTCGACGTAGACGGCGTCGGCCGTGTTCGGATCGGCGTCGCTTACGCAAGCGCCGTAACCGAGGTCCGGCAAACCGTCCTGGTCGACGTCCACGAGCTCGGCCAGCTTGCCGCGATACATGACGTAGGCCGAAACCCCTTGGAGCAGGGGCCAGCGCATCGTGCTCTTGTCGGCGTCGAACGACAGCTGAGGCAGCCTCCCGTCATGCGTTGCGGGCTGGTCGAACGGGAACACTTGGTCTCTGACGCGCGGATCGGTCAGGCCGTTGGCGAGGAAGTCGATCAGGCCGGCCACGTCCTGCGGCGCCACCCCCACCGGCAGCAACGGGTCGAGGTTGTCCAGGAAGATGCGCGGGTTCCCCGGAGCGTAGTGGGCGATCACCTGATTCAGGTTCGAGAAAATGCCGTTGTGCATGAACGTCGTCTTGAGCCCGACGCCGCGAAGGGTCGGAACCTTGAACTTCCCGCGATCCTGGAACAGGGTCGTTACTTCTTGACGTCCCGTGTCGTCCGAAGGCGGACGCACGCCGATGTTGCGGAACGTGTTGTTGGTGAACAGCGGCGGCGTGTGGCACGCGGCGCACGGCGAGGGCCGGAACTTGTTGAAGGCATCCGCCTGAGCCGGCGTCAGCGATCCCGGTTGGCCGGGCGGAATCCCCGCGGCGAAGCGGTCGTAGGGGGTCTGGTTGGGGATGAGCGTTCGCTCGTACGTGGCGATCGCGAAGGCGATCCGCTCGGCCGTGATCGTAGGATCGCCGAAAGCGGCCTGGAAGAGCTCGGGGTAGCTCTTGTGCGAGGCGATGAGCGGCAGGACGTCGGCCGGCAAGCCCGTCGCGGCGCCGAGCGGCTCGGAGCGCTGGAGCTTCCATGCGACATCCGCCCACGATCTCTGGTCGCGCCCCATCTCCACGGTGCTCAGGATCGGGCCGATCGCCTGGTTCTCGAGGGCGGCACCGTTCGCGATGCTGATGCTCCCCGTTTCCGGGTTGAAAAATGTCGTTCCGGCTCGTCCGTCCCAGAACAGCTCGGGGCTGTAGGCCGAGATGACGGCCGCGTTCGCGGCGCGCCGAGTCACTTGGCGGTTGAAACCGAACAGCGGGTCTTGCACGGGATTTCCGAGAACATCGACGTGCGCGACTCCGGCCGATGAGCGGATGTCGTCGACGGTGCCGAAGAGGGTGTCGGGTCCGGGGTGAATCGCAATGGGGTTGTTTCGCGCTTCCGTCCCCGACCGCCCCATCGCGTGACAGGTCCCGCACGCCACCGTGCTGTCGCCCGAAAGCTGCTCTTCCCAGAAGAGGATTTTGCCGAGCGCCCGCTTTTCTTCAGTGATGGCGTTGGCGGTCGGTACTTGGAGGACCGGCAACTGAGGCGGGGGAGGCGGCCCGCCCTGGGCGCGAACGAGGCTCGCGGCTCCGGCGAGAACGACAACGGCGATCAAGCTTCTCGATACGCTCTTCATGTTTCACCCCCGCTAGGTTACGCCGGTATAGATACCCAACCTTCGGGGCCGGTTACGTCCCAAGTTCAAAAAAATCGCGGCTTGCAACCCGCAACCCGCAACCCGCGTTAGCGAGGAGGACCGTCGTCCGGCGGCGGGCCGGGAGGTCCAGGCCCACGCCGCCCACCGGGAGGCGGGGGAGGGCCGTCGAGGAAGAAGCGCTGAGCGCGGCGCGCGTCTTGCCGCACCAGTTCGTCGAACGTCTTGTGCTGCTCCGGAGTGAGGACCGCGCCGATGCGGTCCTGCGTCGCCTTCAGGTTCTTTTCGAGGCGCGGCCGCAGATCGCGGCGGATGGCCTCGGATTCCTCGCGGCTGTCCCGCAGGATGGCCTGGATCTGCTGCCTCTGGTCGTCCGACAGGTCGAGCCGCTCCTCCATCTCGCGAGTGAACGGCGGCGGTTGCGGCGGCGGTGGCTGTTGCGGGGGCGGTCGCATTCCGTCGAGGGGGTGGGGCCGCTGGAGCACGACAAAGGTCCCGAGAGCGCCGATCACGATCCCGCAAACCAGCAAGGACAACGCGGCGGCGACGGCGACGAACCGGCTCATCGGCGCCCCTCGCCGCCTTCGAGCAGCCACTCCAGGGAATCGCTTCCGGTCGGGGAGGTCGCGGACGCCGAGGTTGACCTCGCCGTCGAAGCGATCGTCCGGTCCGAGGACCTCGTGGTCGTCAAAGCTGCGATCATCAGGACGGCGGCGAATGCGATCGACACGGGCAAGATCCGGCGTGCCGCCCAAGCGATCGTCCATCCCTCGTTTCTCGGCAGCCGCGCGATGACCCGATCGGCGAAGTGCGCATCCGGCTCGATCCCGGCGTGCCGCCCCCTGAGCGATCGGCGCACGTCGTCGAGTCGCCGTTCGAGGCCCTCTGGCGGCTTGCGGCCGGTCATGATGCGTCCTCCAGCACTTGGCGAAGCTTCCGGCGCGCCCGGAAGGCGCGGACCTTGACGTTGGTGACCGTCCATCCGACGCGCTCGGCGATTTCTTTCACGCTCCAGCCTTCGCCGTCGAGCAGCAGCAACACGAAACGATCGGACGGGCTGAGCCGAGCCAGGAGCCGCTCGACGTCGATCGCCGCCGACGGATCGTGATGCGGGGCGGCGGGATCCGACGGAGGGAGCGGGTCTTCGCGGCGGCGGTCCGCGGCGAGGCGGGCGTAGCAAAGACGAAGGCACACCCGCGTGATCCAGTGCTCGAACGGCGCCCTCGCCTCGTACGTGGATAGCCTGCGCCAGGCGGCGAAAAAGGTCTCTTGGGCGACGTCTTCGACGTCCTCGCGGCGGCGGAAGAAACGCCCCGCCAGGAGGAACACCCGGGACTGGTGCCGTCGTACGAGCGCGGCGAACGCGGCCTCGTCCCCGCCGCGGCTTCTGGCTATGAGTGTGGCTTCCTCCGCGTCGCGATCGTCCGCGAGCGTCATGCCCATCGCCCATGGATAAATGAGTTCCACAAGTCACCCTTCGATGAGTCAGAGAGGCCGTTCCGGCGTCCGGTTACAAGCCGCTGCTGCATGCGACGCATTCTCTCACCCTGTGGAGTGAGGTGATCCCTTTTCCAGCGCCTCCCCTGTATCCGGCGGGCGCCTCGTCCTCTCTAGCCCAAGTGAAAAGGAGACCTCGATGAAGCAACGTATGGCCTGGATAGCCGTCGCATTAATGATGATGCTCGCGATGGGGCCCGTGTGCGCCCAGCAGGGTGCGCCGCCCCCTGGCCCGCCCCCGCCTCCGGGATCCGGCCCCGTGCCGCTTGGATTCGTGCTCCGCGCGATCGACCTCTCACCCACGCAGCAGGCGCAAATCGAGCCGTTGATGCGGGCGCGCCACGACGCCGCCGACGCGGCGCACCCGGCGGCCGAAGCCGCGCGGCGGGCCCTCGCGGATCGGGTCCAGGCCGGAACGTTCGACGAGGAGGCGATCCGTGCGGCCGCCGCGGCCGTGGCCGCCCTCGACGCCGATCGCGTGGTTGCCGACGCTGTGCTGCTTCGCGACCTCCGCGCTTTGCTCACTCCCGCGCAGCGCGAGAAGCTAGACCGTCTGCTCTTGCCCCCACCGATTCCCGCGGCCATGCGGCCGAGGAGGTAGCCAGGGCCTCCCGGAGGAGGGCCGCCCGCAGGACCCGTACACGGAAACCATGAGAAGCCGCCTCTCGAGTCGTCGTTGGACGCGAACGGGGACGGCGTGACGGACTCGATCCTGAGCTCAACGGTGCGACGTGGGGCCGGGCCGTCGCCACGGGGTTTCTGTCGTCGCGAAGGTCGATCCGGGTCCGGTAGGTTTACACCCCATCGCGCGGTCCGCGTGCGATGGGTAGCCTTCACGCCGGGTGGATGGACACACGTCAGGGGGGTGCAGGCATGACCTACAACGTTCGTCTTCTCACTGCGTTCCTTGCCGCCCTCGGCCTCGTCGCGACCAGTGGCTTCGCCTTCGCACCGTCCGACGACAAGGGGCAAAACCCGAAGGGCCAATCGAGCTTGGGCCCGTCGAAGGGGAAAAAGCAGCACAAGGACTACTCGGGCAAGGCGCTGCTCGGTGACAAAATCAAGAGAAACGGCCCCCACAAGCTCCAGGACCAAGGCAACTACAGCGCGTTTGTGAATGTGTCCAAAGGCAAGATCACCGGCATGCGCGTGAAGCACGCCGACAAGGGCTCAGTCCCGGTCACCAAGTACAAAACCACGCGGAACATGGCGCAAGCGCAAACGAGCCGGGCCCAGTTCGCGTCTTATCTCGTCGCGCAGTCCCAGGACCTAGAGATCCTCTGGATCGGCTACGGCTACATCGACGAGTGGGGCGACGAGTCCATCTACTGGTTCCCCTACGACATGATCTACGACGGCGATACGGGCGCGATCGACTACTTCCCGGCGTACTGAACCTCATTTCAGATGGCTTACGGTGCATTGTGATTCGCTTCCCTCACGACCTCGGCCGGGTCTGGCTCGTGCTTCTGATCGCGGGTGTCGCGGCCGCGGCCTGCGACGCGCGCGACCCCATCCCCCGTCGACTCGAAGAGAGGCTCAGGCTGGTTGCCGCCGCGGGACCGGTGAATCTCTCCGCCGACGAGGTCGAAAAAGCGCTGGCGAGACAACTGCGAACTGCCCCGGTGCCGTCGGAGGGAGGAGCGAGTCCGACGAACCCTGTCTTCCCCACGCGCGAAACGCTGGCGGCGTTTTACACCAGCAACGAGCACCGGCTCGCGTGGTGCGACGAGGCCGGCAAGACCGTCGCTTCGACCAAGACGCTTCTCGAAGCGCTGCGGCGGGCGGGCGAGCATGGACTCGATCCGGAGGATTACGCCTTCAGCCGGCTCGAGCTTCTCGAAGCTCCCATCGGAAAATCTCCGCTCGACGACGCCGCGATCGCGCGCCTCGCCGACTTCGATCTGCTGATGACCTCCGCCTTCTTCCGTTACGCCTCGGACCTGTCCACGGGCCGGGTGCACCCCGACGAAATTAGAAACGATTGGCACACGAATACCCCCGAGCTGGATCCTTTGACGAAACTGGTCGAGGCGCTCCGGAGTGACAGCCTTGCGGCGTTGCTCGAAGCACTCCCTCCGCCACACGAGGGGTACGCGCGCCTGCGCGACGCGTTGAGGGTGTTGAGGGAGGTTGAGGCGCGGGGCGGATGGCCGGCGATCCCCGAAGGGCCCAAGCTCGTGCGGGGCGCGCGCGGACCGAGGGTCGCCCTCCTCAGGCAGCGGCTTTCGGAGCCCGCGGGCGATCTGTTCGACGAAGCGTTGGCCGATGCGCTCCGCCACTCTCAAGAGCAGCACGGGATCGACCCGGATGGAAAGCTCGGCGCGGCCACGTTGACGGAGTTGAACGTGCCGCTTGAGCGGCGCATCAGGCAGGTCGAGTTGAACCTCGAGCGCTGGCGGTGGGTCCCGCGCGCGCTGGGCGATCCGAACGTCATCGTGAACATCCCGGCGTTCGACCTCGAGCTGGTGCGCGGCGGTGCCAGCGTGTGGCGCACGCGTGTGGTTACCGGGAAAGCCTTCACGCCGACGCCGGTATTCGACGATCGGATCGTCGCGGTGGTTGTGAACCCGCCGTGGAACGTTCCGAAGAGCATCGCCGCCACGGAGTATTTGGACGAGTTGCGGAAAAACCCGAAGGCGCTCGAACGCCATGGCCTTCGCCTGCTCCGGGGTTCGGAGGACGATCCTGTCGAGATCGACCCGGCGACCGTGAACTGGCGCGAGCTCGGCGATGGGGAGTTCCCGTATCGCCTGCGCCAGGATCCGGGGGCCAACAACGCGCTCGGCCGCGTGAAGTTCCAGCTCACGAACGATTTCCATGTCTATCTGCACGACACGCCCACGCGGGCGCTGTTCGGTCACTTGGACCGGGATCTCAGTCACGGTTGCATCCGCGTCGAAAACCCCCTCGAGCTGGCGCGACTGCTGTTGGACGCCTCGTCGCCGGACATTCTCCGGGACGCCCTGGACCAGAAAGACGAGCGCCGCCTCCCCCTCAAGCCGCCGGTGCCGATCCACATCCTCTACTTGACGGCCTGGGTCGACCACGCCGGGGCTTTGCGCTTCAGTCCAGACGTCTATGACTTCGACGGGCCGCAGCGAAGCGCGCTCGATCGCGTGGCGTCTCGCGTTTCCGGCGGGCCGGCGTCGGGTGCGAAGGAGGCGACCCCCTCAGCCGCTCCTTGAGTCCAAAAAAGGCCTGTCCCCGTTGACAATCCGGGTTTAGGGGCCGCGGCGACCTATAGTGAACCCATCATGAAGAGGGTTCGCCGCATTCTGCTCGTGGCCACGCTGCCGTTGCTGGCGATAGTACCTTGCGCTCGTGCCGCGTCTTTGGCGGCTTTGGAGTCGGGGGCGAGCGCCCTCGAAACGGAGTTGCTCCTCGCGGCTCCCACGCTGCGGCCCGCGGCGCTCCGGGCCGCGCTCGCCGCCTGGAACGACCTCGAACTCAACGGGGAGCTCTCCCGCCCGCTCCTCACCGTCATCGATTACGGGCTGCCGTCGACGGTCAAGCGCCTGTGGGTCTTCGACCTGGCTTCGCACCGCCTGCTTTTTCACGAATTGGTGGCGCATGGCCGGAACTCGGGCGACGACTTGGCTCGATCGTTTTCGAACGACGTCGGGAGCCTCATGACCTCGCTCGGAGCGTTTGTGACCGGCGCGACCTACAACGGCCGGAACGGCTACTCGCTGCGCCTGCGCGGAATGGAAGTCGGTGTGAACGACCGAGCCGAAGAGCGCGCCATCGTGCTCCACGGAGCGCCCTACGTCGGCGACGCCGTCGCCCATGAGTTGGGGCGGCTCGGGCGCAGTTACGGGTGTCCGGCCGTTCGTCCCGCGATCGCCCGGACGCTGATCGACGAACTCAAGGACCGCACGCTGTTGTACGCGTGGCATCCGTCGATGACGAGGCCGCCTCAGTCCGCCAGGACGAATGTGACCTTCATCGCCACGCGATAGCGGACGACCTTCCCCTTTTCGATATCCATCTTCTGCTCGGCGATCCAGGCGCCGCGCATGTTCTTGAGCGTCTTGCTCGCTCGCTTGATGCCCTGCTGAATGGCGTCGTCGAAGCTCTTTTCCGATTCGCAGTAGATCTCTACGACTTTGGCGACTGACATGGGTCCCTCCGGGGACATCCTCGCACGGCGCGCCGGCGTTTTCGAGCTTTGGCAGCCGAAACCCCCTGGGGTTTTCACCCCATGGAACCGAGCCGATGGGGCGCGTAGCGTTGCGGCCGATGCTGGACCTGGAGAAGGAATGATCTCCGCGAACCGGCGGTGTGGCGGATTGGCCGCCGGCCGAATCGCAATGACCGTGGCGCTCGCCGTGGCCGCACTCGCCCAAAGCGGGTGCGCGATCGTGCAGAAGATGGTTCCCAAGAACCAGCGCGATCACTACAGTTTCGCCCCGTCGTTTTCGGTGGAGGATCCTCAATTCCGCCGCTCGCTCGACAGCGTCGGGAGCGTCATGGTCGGAGGGAACCTCGCCTCAGTGCTCGAAAACGGCGACGGCTTGTTTCCGGCGATCGCGAAAGACATCCGCGAGGCCAAGGTGTCGGTCAATGTCGAGGCGTACATCCTCATACCGGATGAAGCGGGAAAGCGGTTCGCCGATACGCTGATCGAGGCGGCCGGCCGCGGCGTTCAAGTGCGCCTCCTGGTCGATGCTCAGGGGGGAAAGCTCAAGAAATTGCGGAAGGGTTTGGAGGCCGCGGGTGTGCGTTGCAAGTCGTATCGACCCGCTTCGAGATATGCCATCGCCGGGAGGCGGACCCACCGCAAGCTCGTCATTGTCGATGGCCAGATCGGGTACACGGGGGGATTCGGTTTCGACAAGCGATGGCTCGGCGACGCTCGCAACCCCAAGGAGTGGCACGACAGCGCCGTCCGGGTGACAGGCCCCGTCGTGGCGCAGATGCAGGCGATCTTCAGCGAGGATTGGACGTTCACGACGGGCGAGATTCTGGCGGGCGACACGTTTTACCCGCCCGCGGTCTCCACGGGGACGATGCTGTCGCAGGCGATCAAATCGTCCAAGGGGGACTCGTCTTCGCTCCCCAAGATGCTCTACTTCATGGTGATCCAGGCCGCTCGGAAGAGCATCCACATCCAGAACGCGTATTTTCTCCCCGACGCCCAGATCCGCGCGGCGCTCATCGGGGCGGTTCAGCGCGGTGTGGATGTGAAGGTGATGGTGCCCGGAAAGCAGATCGACGTCCCGCTCGTGCGGCAGGCGTCGCGGCGTCACTTCGGCCCCATGCTGAAGGCGGGGGTCAAGATCTACGAGTACCAGCCGACCATGCTCCATTCCAAGACCGTGGTCGTGGATGGCCTGTTCTCGACGATCGGGTCGATCAACTTCGACTCGCGCTCGATGTCCACCAACGCCGAGGAGAGTCTCTCGTTCTACGACCCGACGTTCGCGATGCTGGTCGAGGCGATGTTTCAAAGAGACCTGAAACTCTGTCATGAAGTCACGTACGACTCGTGGAAGCATCGAGGGCCGGCGGCGCGCGTCGCCGAGACGTTCTCCTGGATCTGGGAGCCCTACTACTGACGCGTTGCCGGCGGATTTCATGCGGCCGAGTGGGGTTTCACCCCATGGCGATCCAGCCCCCCGCGGCGCACCATCACGGTGAATTCGACTCGATGTCCGCGTGATCGTCTGCGTGGGGGGCATGCCCTCCGGGAGTGCTATGAAATGAGAAGTCCTGCGATCGTGGCCACCCTTCTGGCCGGTACCGTGTTTTTGCCGTTCGCGAGCCACGCGGACGATTCCGGCGCCAGGGTGGCGCGCGTCAGCTACATCAGCGGTGACGTGGCCTACCAGCGTGGCGACGTCGAGGGTTGGAACAGCCTGCGTGTGAACACGCCGCTCGTGACGGGTGACTCGTTCTACGCGGAAGCCGGTGGACGGGCCGAAGTCGACCTGGGGAGCGGACTCATCGTCCGCGTGGACGGCGGGACCCAAGTCGATCTCGTCAATAACACGAATGAGATCGCGCAATTGGGGATCAACAGCGGCTCGCTGGATTTCAGCGTGCGCTCGTTCGCCCGTGGATTCACGTTGGAAATCGACACGCCGAGTGCCGCCGCCACCTATCTCGAGCCGGGCCGGTACCGGGTGGACGTCACGGATCAACTGACGACGTACACGGTCCTCCGCGGCAGCATGTCGCTGGCGGTCAACGGACAGCAGCTCGACGTGCGCGAAGGCGAAAGCCTCGAGCTCGAAAACACCGACCCGCCGACGTACGGCTACGGGAGGCCCTCCGGCGGCACGCCTTTTCAAAGTTGGGTCGATGGGAGGGACTCGCGCATCGTCAGATCTCCGAGTGCGCTCTACGTCAACGCCGACGTCGTGGGCTACGAGGACCTGGACGACCACGGAACCTGGCGCGAAAACCGCGAGTACGGCCGGGTCTGGGTCCCCTCGGGGATGTCCCGAGAATGGGCGCCGTACCAGTCGGGTCGCTGGATCTGGCAGGATCCGTACGGATGGACCTGGGTTTCCACCGAGTCGTGGGGCTGGGCCCCGTATCACTATGGCCGTTGGGTTTACGTCGGTGACTCGTGGGGTTGGGTCCCGCCCCCGCCAAGGGGTTATCGCGGTCCGCGGGCCGTCATGAGTCTTCAACCCATCTACGCCCCGGCCCTGGTCGCCTTCGTGGGCGGAAGAAACTGGGGCCTCTCGCTTTCGATCGGCGGCCCAGCGATCGGGTGGGTCCCACTGGCCCCGGCGGAGCGCTACTACTACCCGTGGCAGGCGGCTCCGCAGGTGACCAACAACTACACGAACATCACGGTGATCAACGCGGTCACCGTCGTCAATTACAACACGTTCACGACCAACGTCGTGCGTCCGATCCATGTCGATCGCGCGCAGCTCGATCGCGCGCCGGTCATGGGATTCACCGCCGTCGGCGTGGTCCCCGACCGCGCAAGTCTGGTCGTTTCGTCGTCGGATCAACCAAGAGCCATCGCGGTTCCGCAGGCGAGGCACGGGCGCCCGATGGTCACGCGACTCGTGCCCCCACCGAGGCCGGCGCCGTTCTCCCAAAAAGTCGTTGAAATCGAAAGGACCGGACGACCGGTCGCCGCACCCGTAGCGGCCGCTGGGCCCGTGGGAAGGCCGTTCGTCCGCGGCACCCAGCCGCCCGAGGGTGTCAGCGCGGTGTCGGCGCTCGCTCCCGTGGGGCAGAAGGAACTCAAGCCGCGGCATGACGCCGAAGGCCGAGCTCCGAAGCGTATCGAGCGTGACATCGCGCCTCCGACGCCTAAGACGCCTCCGGCCCCCGCTCCGGTCGCGCAGCCTGTGGCTCCGCAGCCCGACAGGACCGAAGCGCCGCCGGCGCGCGACAACCGCCACGGAGGGCCGCCTCAACGCGCGCCAAAACGGAACCAGCCCGAGGACGTCGCGCCTACGCCGGCGCCTGCGCCTACGCGCGCGCCGGCGCCGGTCGCGCAGCCTGTGGTTCCGCCCCCCGTCAGGACCGAAGCGCCGCCTGCGCGCGACAACCGCCACGGAAGGCCGCCTCAAAACGCGCCGAAGCAGAACCGCCCTCCGGACGCCGCGCCCGCGCCTTCAGCTGCGCCCGCGCCCGCGCCCGCGCCCGCGCGAGTCGCGCCGCCGGCTGCTCCGCGGTCGGTCACGCCCGAAGCCGCGCCAAAGAAGAACAAGAGGTCGAGGATCAAGCCTCCTCCTGAGGCTCCGCCAACGCCCCCCGCCCCGCCGCCGACCCCGTCACCCAAAGACGGGAACTAACGGAGGGCGGAGGTTCATGGGCGATCGATCGCGTCTCGCTTGGCGGCGTGTCCGGCGTACCGGTGCCGTGGCGATGGTGCTCACCGGGGCCTTGGCCTTGGCGCCGTCCCACGCCGGCGTGGCGGACCGCGTCAAGCTCCCCAGCCAGACGCCGAAGCAGCGCATGGACTACGTCCGGCGGGCCCGCGTTTGGGAGCCCACGGATGTGGCTGCCAAAAACCTCTATGACGGGCCGGACGGGCCGCTCCGGTTCGCCGTCGACACCGAGGTGAGCTGCGATTTCGTCCCGAAGAAGATGTCCGGGTGGAGCGAAAAATTCACCTGTCGTTTGGAGGACGGAACCGTCGTCAAAGTGAAATACGACGAAGGCGGACCGTACAAGGAAGTCTTCGGCGAAGTCCTGGGCACGCGGCTTTTCTGGGCGCTCGGCTTTTATGCGGACCGGATGCTCCCCGTGCGCATGACGTGCCGCGGCTGCCCCGAACACCCGTTCGAGTACGTGGATGCGAGAAAGAAAAGCCCGCTGAATGCCGACGGCACGATGGCGTCGTTTCCGGACAAAGCGCGCCTCGGGACCTATACGTTCGAGCTGGCCGCCATCGAAGAAAAGCTCGATTCCGAGAAGATCGAGACGCAAGACAAACAGGGGTGGCGATGGTCCCTCCTCGATGAAGTGGACGAAACGCAAGGAGGAGCCACGCGCGCCGAAATCGACGCCCTCAAGCTGCTCAATGCCTTCGTTCAAAACGCGGACAACAAGTCCAAGCAGAACACCCTGGCCTGTCCGCACGTCTCGCTCCGAGTGGATGACCATGGCGTCGTGACGTGTGAACGTCCCGTCATGTACGTGGACGATCTGGGGTCGGTGTTCGGAAGGGGCGGTTTCACCACCGGAAATGGCGGCCGGGTCGACTACGAAGCGTGGAAAGGGCGCCGTGTCTGGCGGGACAGTAAATCCTGCCGGGCCCGGCTGGCCTCGGTCGGTGGGAGCTTCCGAAGCTCGACGCTCAAGGACCCGGTCATCGGCGAAGGGGGGCGTCTCTTGCTCGCCGAGCAACTCGACAAACTATCGGACGTCCAGATCGCCGACCTCTTCCGGGCCGCCCGCATCGAGCGGCTTCATCAGGTACGCGACGTGGGCAAGCCCGGGGAACGCGAGGTGACGATCGCGGACTGGGTGGCCTTGTTCAAGGAAAAACGGAGCGAGATCACCGAGCATCCCGCCTGTCAGCCGCGCTAAGCGGAGCCGGCGCGAAGCTCCGCGCCCCAGTCCGCCTCGAACACCTGCATCAGTTGCCGCGCGACCGTGGGGCTGTTGACGAGAACGCCGATCTCGCGCCGCTTGTCGAGTTCCACCTTCCGGAGGCTCTGACTCCCGACGAACGCCCTCGAGCCGTCCCGGATGATCGCGCGAACGTGGAGCCTCAAGGCGTTGTGCCGCTTCACGGTCACGTTCTCGATCACCTGTTTGAGGCTCCCGATCACGCGAACCTGCACGCCCTTGCCGGCGCGCTCTTTCAGGAGCTTGATCATCGCGGGGTCCTGGATGTTGATGTCGTAGATGTCGAGAGTTCGTTTCGCCCCCGAGATGAACGCCCCCAAGAGGTCGCGGGCCGTCTCCGGGCTGACGATCAAATTGGAGCGCGCGGGGGCGTACGGTTGGCGCGTGGAATCGGAGTCGAAGAGCTTTTGAGCTTCCTTCACGGTCCGCGCATCCCGTGTCCCGATGGCGAAGCTCCGGCTCTTCTCGATGTCGAGCCTCGTGAAGTTGAAGCCGAAGACATAAAGCACGGCGTCGGCCACCATGTACTTGCCGTGGTAGCGAACCAGGTCGTCGTCGGTGCGAATGACCGTGATGCCGGCTGCCAGGAGGCGTTGCTCGAGCTTTCTCAGGTTCGCCTCGCCGCCGGTGTTGGTGTTGGCGATCAAGGCCCGTACGCGTACACCGCGGACGACGGCGGCGGCCAGCGCCGCCTCGATATCTTTCCGATCGAGCCGAAAGATGCACACGTCGATCGTAGTCCGGGCCCGCCGAATGGCGGCCACTACCGGAGCGACCCCGGCTCCCGGTTGGATGATGGCTTTCAACCCGCCCGCCATGCCTACTTCGCTACTTTTTTGGTGATTTCGACCCACTCGACCGCGCCCTTGCCCCCGGGATCGAGAGCCACGAGCGCCTGCGAGGCGTCGTCGGTGCTGATCGCCGCCGGCGCGGTGACCACGTATGCGGCTGCGGCCTCGGAGACGGTGCGCACTTCAAACGTCGCCTTGTGACGGCGGAGCACCGTTTCGATTGCGGGCTGCAGCACGATGGTCTGGTCGCCGAGCTTCACGGTGAGCTCGAAGATCCGCGTGCGAGGCTCGAAGCTCTCGATCACCCAGAGCGTCGCGACGAGAAACACCGTCGAGAAGATCGAGAGAGCGTACAGGCCGACCCCGGACGCGAGTCCGACCGACAAGGCCGACAGCATCACCACCGCGTCCTTGGGGTCGTCGATTTTGGAGCGGTAGCGGATCAAGCCGGCGACCCCGACGATGCCGAACGCGCGCGCGAGCGACGACCCGATGACGAGCATGACGACGGTGCCCAGGATGGCGAGGACGATCTGCGTCTCCACGACCGCCAACTTCCGCGGGGGAGTGCCCCGGCGCCGCGGACGCAAGGCCAGCATCGCTCCGAGCAACGTGGCGAGCGGCAGCCGGATGGCGGCCGCTTGCAGCTCTTCCAGGAGGCTCTGTTGCGCGGGTTCGCTGTCTCCCGCTTTGTGTTTTTCGACGGGAAACGGCGACTCCTGGGCCAGCGAGCTCCCCGGCACGCCAAACGCCAGGCCGAGGACGATCAGGACCATGGCGAGGCGGTCGAGCCCAACGGCCGCGAGCGACTTCATGGGGCCTTCGGGAGGGGTAGGCGCCGCTCGATGACCCCCGAGTCCACGACGAGTCCACCGCGGGAGATCGCGTTGAAGTACATCTTGTCCCCGGAGATCTCGACCGCCATGAAGGACTGCTCCGCGTCGAACCCCTTGGCGGTGAGCGCGGATGTCTTGTCGATGTCGCCGGGCGCCAATCGTCCCCCGCCGCCGACGACGAAGTGCGCGATCCCTTTTTGAGGCTTGATCCTCTCGTAAAAGTGATCGTGTCCCGTGAGAGCCACGCTGACGTTCGAACGAACGAATAGCGGTTCGAGCACGTCGCGCAGCTTCAGATTCGATCCGTGCCGCCCGCCCGAAGAGTAGATCGGGTGATGGAAGACGGCGATCTTCCAGTCGTCGTGCGAGCCGGCGAGCTGCTTGTCGAGCCAGTCGATTTGCTCGGGCACGGGGTAGGTGGTGTCGAGCATGAAGAAGCGGACGCTTTCGTTGGGAGCCTTGAACGAGTAGTACAGCGCGCCGTTCATGTTGAACAGCTTGTAGTTTTTCTGCTCGCGCGCGTCGTGATTCCCGAGTGCGCCGTAGAATTTCACCCCCCCATCGATCAGGGGCTTGTAGGGGGTCTCGAATTTCACCTGGTAGTCGACGGGCCGTTGCGAGCCGTACAGGTTGTCTCCCACGAGAACCACGATGTCGAACTTGAAAGTCTCGTAAAGCCGAGCCACCTGGGCGGCCAGCTCGTACTCGCCCTTGTCCCCCGTGCCGAAATCTCCGAGCACGGCGAATTTCAAGGAACCCTTCACGTTCGGGAGCGGACGCGGGACGTCGGCTCCGCCAAGGCACACGGACGCCAGCACGAGGCAAGCCCCGGCGGCTGCGACGATCCTGCGCACGGTCAAAGCCACGCTCGCCGCCTCCGCTACGGCAAAACGTCGTCAGTGAGATCGACGATGATGTAGGCGTGAGCGTCCATGAGAACCAGGCGCTCTCCGATAAAGCGGTACTCCAGTTCCTCCTCGAGCTTCGGCAGGGCCTTCAACACTTGAGGCGGCATCGTCGAGACGGGAATGGAATCCGGATAGCGGTCGTTCACGCCGAGATTTGGCACGCCGGGATTTTCGTCCATGATGGCCGCCTTCAGGTTCGTCCCCTCGGGGCCGTGCAAGACCGCGGCGAGCGTTCGTTTCACCAGCGCCTGCATGGCGGGTGTGAAGAACTCGCCCCTCGGGGCGCCCGCACGCGCCGTTTTGACCAGCTCGAAATAGGCCCGCTGGTCCTTCTCGAGTTGTTCGGGTGTCGCGCGCTTCGAAATTTTCGGGAGCTGCGCTTTGAGTTTCCGGGTCAGACTCCGGTAACGCTTGACGCGCGCCTCGAAATCTTCTTGGGTCTGGTGCTCGGACACGCTGAGTGCGACAGGACTCGGCCGCAAAGGATCCGGCGGCGCCGCTAATGCGTGAGCGCCGGCGAACGCCAGCACCACGAAGGCAGCTCCGCCAACGAGGGTGAGCAGGTTCGGCGTCGTGGGGTTTGCGATGGCCTCGTTCCTTCCTCGACCATCGTACGGCGGGGGTGGGGTGGGTACGCTATGGGGTCAATACCTACCTCCTACTCGCCCGACGGCGAAGCCGATCCCCCGCCGGCTTGTCCCCGCGCCTCGCCGATCCGCCCCTCCTCGCCCAACACGACGAGGATCGCGCCCGCTTTGAGCGTCTCTTGAGGAGCCGGGCCGTAGCGGAAGGGGGCGTCGGCCGCGTCCTTCACGGCGAGGGCCGTCAGCCCGTAGCGCCCGCGCAAGTCGAGCCCGAGAAGGTCGCGCCCGGCCCACGGAGAGCCCGCGGCGATGCGGATCTCCTCGATGCGCACCGTGGCGCCTTTCTCCTTGAGCATCTGATCGAGAAAACCGACGACGTGAGGTCGCACGGCCTCGGAGGCGAGCCGCAAACCGCCGATCGCTGTGGGGGACACCGTGGCGTCGGCGCCCGCCTTCCTCAAGCGATCCGCCATCGCGGCATCGACGTGGCGTGCGACGATACGGATTCCGGGGTTCTTCTGGCGCACGAGCACCGTGATGAC
>JANMVW010000099.1:0-3457 GCA_031393555.1 Acidobacteriota bacterium | reverse complement strand
AGGGAAGGAGCCCTGCTTTGGTCACGCTTGAGCGTGGGGGTAAGCACGAGGGCATGGTCCGATGAGGACCAATCTCCCAGAAGTAAACAAAGTGCGAGAACTCCAGCGCAAGCTGTACACGGCTGCCAAGCGCAGTCCAGGTCGGCGTTTCCACGCGTTGTACGACCGGATCTTCCGGGGTGACGTCCTGGAGGGAGCGTGGGAGCGTGTGAAGGCGAATCGGGGAGCCGCCGGGATCGACGGGGAGAGCCTTGACGATATCGAGCGGGAGGGTGTTGCGGAGTTTCTCCGCGACATCGAGCAGGACCTGCGAGAGGGGACGTATCGACCGCAGCCGGTGCGGCGGCACTACGTTCCGAAGCAGGACGGACGGAAGCGGCCGTTGGGGATACCGACGGTACGAGATCGGGTCGTGCAGATGGCGGCAAAGATCGTCCTAGAGCCGATCTTCGAAGCCGACTTCAAGGATTGCTCGTACGGATTTCGCCCGAAGCGCAGCGCGATCCAGGCGCTCGAGCGTATCCGTATCGTGGGCGGTCGAGGGCACTACCACGTCGTAGATGGCGACATCGAGAAGTACTTCGACACAATCGATCAGGATCTCTTGATGACAAAGCTGGAGCGACGGATTTCGGACCGGCGCGTACTCAAACTGGTGCGGCAGTGGCTGAAGGCCGGGGTGATGGAGGAAGGCGAGGTGCGCACCATGACGGCGGGAACGCCGCAGGGTGGAGTGATCTCGCCTTTGCTCGCGAATGTTTACCTCGACGAGTTGGACGCTGTGTGGGAGTCCGAGTACGGGCACCTGGGAACCCTGGTGCGCTATGCGGATGATTTCGTCGTGATGTGTCGGCGGAAGGCTCACGCGGAGGAAGCTCGAAGCCGGTTGGGAGAGATCCTCGACCGGCTGCACCTGACGCTGCATCCGACGAAGACGCGACTGGTGGAACTCGGACTGGGCAAGGATGGGTTTGAATTCCTAGGGTGCACCCTGCGGGTAATCCGCTCCCACTTCAAGGGGCGGAACTACTTGTTTCGGTGGCCATCACCCCGGGCGATGAAGGCCATTCGAGGCCGAGTCCGTGATCTGACAGCACGCCGCCGCCGGGCCGGGATGAAGGACATCCGGGAAGTGATCCTGGACTTGAACCCCGTGCTGCGCGGATGGGGCAATTACTTTCGGACCGGAAACGCCTCGCTAAAATTCCAGCAGATGGACCGCTACGTGCGGCAGCGCTTGATCGCGCTGCTGCTTCGACGCGGGGGAAAGAAGCGAAGCGACTTCGATCCGCGGGCTTGGCCCATAGCCCGCTTCGTCCGTGACCACGATCTGCACCGACTCATCGGCACCATCCGCTACCCTGGAGGCGCGCATGCGACGTGAGAAGACCATCGGTAAGCCGTGTGCGGGAAATCCGCACGCACGGTTTGACAGGGGGCCTCAGGAAACCGAGCCATACGGCCGCGGCGCCTGAGGCCTACCAATGCTCCGTCACACCTACCTGCACGTGCCCGGCGTCGGCGAAAAGCGCGAGCGCGACTTGTGGCTGCGCGGCTTCACCGACTGGGAGGCGTTTCGCCGGGGGCACCCCGCGGGGGCGTGGCGTGAGCTCATCCTTGCGCACCTCGACGACGCGCGGGCGGCGCGCGAGCTCCCGAGGCGGGAAGCGTGGCGGCTCGCCAACCAGTTCCCCGGACGCACGCTCTACCTCGACATCGAAACGACCGGCCTGTCGTTCGACGGCGACTCGGTGACCTGCGTCGGCGTGTCGGACGGGACGACGACGCGCGCGTTCGTGCGCGGCCTCGACCTGGCGCAATTCCCCGAGGCCTTGGAAGGGGTCGAGCTGCTCGTCACCTACAACGGGTCGTCGTTCGACCTTCCCGTCTTGAAACACGCTTTTCCCGAGGTCGACTTCGATCGCTTCCACCACATCGACCTGCGTTTCCCGTTGCACCGGCTCGGCGTGAAGGGCGGGCTCAAGGGCGCGGAAAAGCAGCTCGGCATCGCCCGGCCCGACGCGCTCGACGGCGTGGACGGATTCATGGCGGTCTTGCTCTGGCGCGCGCACCGCGCCGGAACGGCCACGGCGCTCGACACGCTGCTGCGCTACTGCCTCGAGGACGTCGTCAACTTGAAGCCGCTGCTGGCGCTGACGTACAACCGGCTCACCGCGGGCCTGCCGCTCGCGATCGCTGCGATCGAAGACGACAGGCGGCCGCCGATCGCCTACACCGCTGATCCCGACCTGGTGCGCGAGCTCGTTGGAGGACGCGCGTGGGCATGAAGCGTCTCGCCGGGATTTTCGCGTTCGCCATGCTCGTGGCCTGCCAAGGCCAGCCGAAGCGGGAACAGCCGCCGGTCTCCGGCGTGGCCTACGTCGGCGGCGCGGCCTGCCGCCCCTGTCATGCCGAAACGTGGTCGACCTTCTCGCACACGGGGATGGGACGATCCTGGTACCCGCTCACCAACGACCGGGTGATCGAGGACTGGACGACGCGCAACACGTTCGAGGTGAAAGCGACCGGACTGCGCTACCGCATGTTCCGTCGTGACGGGAAGTTCTTCATACGGCAATCGCTCGTCGATCCGAAGGGCCGGGAGACCGCGGTCGATGAGCGCGAGTTGACCCGGGTGGTCGGTTCAGGGCACCACAGCCGCACGTATCTCGTGTCCGTCGGGGTCAAACTGTTCCAAGCGCCCATGTGTTGGTACACGAAAGACGCGCTTTGGGACTTGTGCCCGGGATACGAGCAGAACAACGACTACTTCTCGCGAGAGATCGATCGCACCTGCGTCTTCTGTCACAACGCGCGCATGGAGCGACTGCCCGGTGCGCGCAACGCCTACGTCGAGCCCATCCCGAACGGCATCGACTGCGAGCGCTGCCACGGTCCCGGCCAACTTCATGTCGACCGGTGGGCGCAAGGGGACACACCGACAGGACAAGGCGACCCCGCGATCGTCAATCCCAAGCGGCTCACGGCAAAGCTGCGCATGGAAATCTGCTTCCAGTGCCATCTCGGCGACTCGAAGTCGACCGAGCGCGTCGCGCGCTACGACGCGACGCTCGAGGAGTGGCGTCCCGGCCGGCCGATCGCCGCCGCCATGGTGCCGTGCCGCTTTTCAGAGACGACGCCTCACGACTACGGCCTTTCCGCGCAGGTGGATCGCATGCTCCTGTCGCGGTGCTTCGTCGAAAGCCAGGGGCGCCTCGAGTGCGTCACCTGCCATAACCCGCACGTCACCGTCTACCGCAAGGACCGTCCGCCGGATGTCTTCACGTTGAAATGTTTGGGCTGTCACGCGAAAGACGCGTGTACGGCTCCCCCCGCGACCCGCCAGGCGACCTCGCCTCCCGACGATTGCGTCCGCTGTCACATGCGAAAAGGGGAACCCAGCGATCATCGGCACGCGGAGTTCACCGACCACTGGATCCGCAGGCGCATCGACGAG
>JANMVW010000036.1:0-1579 GCA_031393555.1 Acidobacteriota bacterium | reverse complement strand
GAGCTCGCCGCGCTCAAGGCGAAGATCCTGGCCTCCGGGCTCTCCATCTCCCAGTTGGTCACAACAGCGTGGGCGTCCGCGTCGACGTTTCGCGGCACCGACAAGCGTGGCGGAGCGAACGGAGCGCGCATTCGCCTCGCGCCGCAGAAGGACTGGGCCGTCAACAACCCGCCCGAACTGGCGAAGGTGCTGTCTGCCCTGGAGAAGATCCAGAAGGAAACCGAGAACGTCTCGCTCGCCGACGTGATCGTCCTGGGCGGTTGCGCCGCCATCGAAAAGGCCGCGAAGGCCGCGGGGCACGACGTGAAAGTTCCGTTTGCGCCGGGGCGCACGGACGCGTCCCAAGAGCAAACCGACGTGGAATCGTTCGCCGTGCTCGAGCCGACCGCTGACGGGTTCCGCAACTACTACGCCGCCGGCAACCGGCGGTCGTCGGAAGAGCTGCTGGTGGATCGGGCGCAGATGCTGATGCTGACCGCACCCGAGCTGACCGTGCTCGTCGGCGGCATGCGCGTCCTCCTCGACAGCTTCACCAAGCGGCCCGGGACGTTGACCGGCGACTTCTTCGTGAACATGCTCGACATGAACACGCAGTGGCAGGTGAATCCCAAGTGCGCGCACGCGTTCGAAGGACGCGATCGGAAGACGGGCGAGGTCAAGTGGATGGGCACCGCCGTCGATCTCGTCTTCGGATCGAACTCCCAGCTCCGGGCCGTCGCGGAGGTTTATGCGTGCGACGACTCCCAGCAGGCGTTCGTGCGTGACTTCGTGGCCGCGTGGGTCAAGGTGATGAACCTCGATCGGTTCGACCTGGCCTGAGCAGGCGTGGAAGCGCGATGAACGCGATCGATACCGTCGAGCTCGAGTACCGGAAACGAATCGATGCCATGACGATCGCCGAGCGCGTTCATCGCGCGGAGGACTTGCTCGCCTGGGCGAGGGGCTTCATCGCGCGGCGGATTCTCGAAGAAAAAGGACCGATCGGACCGGAGCGTCTCAAGTGGGAGGTTGCGCTGCGTCAGTACGGCGCGGATCCTGCCGCCCGATCGTTGATTGAAGGGATCCGCGACCGTGTATCCGATTGAAATCTTCCACTCGACGCTGACGAAGGCGGTCGAGGTCCTGAATCGTTTCGGCATTCGCTTCCACCTGACCGGCGGGATCACCGCGGTGGCTTACGGCGAGCCACGCATGACCCAGGATCTCGATTTCGTCATTGATTACGATGCGGCGCTTCGGAACCGGGAAGCGTTCCTGTCAGCGCTCGCAGAGGCGGGATTCCATCTCGAGCCGGCGAGTGCGCGAAAAGCCCTCGACAAAAAAGTGATGTTTCAGGTCTTGGACATCGAACAGGCGCTCAAGCTCGACCTGTATCCCGAAGCGGCCATTCCGGGCGAGCTCGCACGGTCCGTGATGGCTGAAGTGTTGCCCGGCGTCAGTTTACCGATCGCCTCGCGCGGCGACGCCGCGTTGTCCAAGCTGATCTGGGCCGCGAAGGGAAGCCACAAGAGCCGCCGCGATCTGAGGCAGATCTTGCGGAACGCCAGTTCCGAGGAATCCGCCGTTGTCCGGCGAACGG
>JANMVW010000026.1:0-7935 GCA_031393555.1 Acidobacteriota bacterium | reverse complement strand
CATCCTGGTCGGGCTCACCCTGGGAGTGGCGCTCGCGCTTCTCGAGAAGTTCGCCCCGCCGCGGCTGAAGCGTTTGGTCCCGTCTCCTTCGGGTCTCGGCATCTCGATGGTCATCCCCGGCAGCAACGCCATCGCGATGTTTGCCGGCGGGCTCATCGCCGAGGTGTTGCGGCTCAAACGGCCAGCGTTCGCGGAGCGTTACGTGGTCCCGGTGAGCTCCGGGCTGATCGCGGGCGAAAGCCTGATGGGCGTCGCGGTCGCCCTGCTGATCGTCGCCGGAGTGCTGGCTAAGTAGTCGGCCGCCGGTCACCCCTTGCCGGGGTCGGGACGCTTTATGCGGTTGGCAGGTCCTCACCTGCTTGGGGACCACCCCAGGACGGCCGCACAGTTGGGTTGCGGCGATGGAAATGCTCATCCATGGACGATTCGACCTCACGGACAGGAGAGGCCTCGTGCCACGCCAACGGAGTCCGCCCCCCAAGTTCCCAACCAGGGGCCGCCCGCCCGGACCAGGTAGTAGAACGCCTGGCCCGACGACGGCACGGTCGCATCGATCGTGCACGTGTTGCTCGTTGCGGCCACGATGCTGCATGTCGAGAAGGAACGGACGTTGCTCCGCGCGAGCTGATAGCTCGTCGCGCCGCCTTGGTAAGTCCAGCAGAACGTCTGGCGGTCACCGAAGGAATCGAACGTCGAAATCTCGTCGATCAGGCCGGACCCCGGAGCGCCGGGACACTGGTTGTCTTGGCCGTCATTGATCTCGGGCGAGCCGGGGTATCTCGTGGCGTTGGCATCGTCACAATCCCCGCTTCGTGAGGCGTAGCCCGGCAGCGGCGCGCACGAAGCCTGAACCTGTCCCGGCCCGCCGTAGCCGTCGCCGTCGGCGTCCGGGTACCAGGCCGCGGCCGCGCACGGCGCCCACACATTGAACCGCGCCCCGAGAATCATCGGCGTCGCGTCTTCGTGATAGACCGCCCATCGTCCGCCGCCGACGGTGGCTGACGGAGCGATGACTCCGAAAAACTTCGGATCGTAGATTGCGTGGAAACCGAGAGGCGTCAGGTTGTAAGTCCACATGACCTGGCGGAAAGGGTTGCCGAGCGCCCAGTCGAACTGCAGGTAACGGCCCGCGCCCGAGTTGTGGCCGGCCCCATTGCCTCCTAAATCCTCTCCCGCTCCCCAGTCGGCGGTGACGTTCGCGCGGGCCGAAAGGTCCCCGGCCGCGGGATCGTCGAGGTACTGAGTGAAGGCGAACGCCTTGACGTTGAAGCAGGTGCCCGGATCCATCCACTGGCCGTCGGAGTAAACGATCCGCCAGTACGGGGTGTCAAACCGTACCGCGATCGGCTGCGGTCGCCCGCCGACCGGCGTTACGAGGACCGTCGCCCACACGCTGTCGTTCGAATACGGGTGGTCGATCGTCACCGAGGCGTACACGCCCGGTGACGACGGCGTACAGTAGACCGAGGCGGTCGGATCGAAGCGGACGCCGAAACCCAGGCCCGTGGGCATGGCGAATCCGTCGACGTTGCGAATGGTCCAGCGTGTCAAGAGTGGGTCGTAAACGACCGCGATCGGGTGGTTCCAAGACGTTCCGAAAAGGGAACCTCCGGGGTTCCGGACGTGGGTGACGAAGAGTTTGGCGCCGGGCTTTCCGTTTAGATACGGATGGTCGATGACAACCCGGTCGCCCGAGACGTTGCCGGCGTTCGTGCCTACGCCGAACCATGTCGCCGGAGGGGTCGCCGACTCGACGTAGACGTTCGCGGTCCCGATGACGAACTGGCTCGGGATCCCGAGATCGTTGTCACGGATGGCGATCTCGATGGTTCCGTAGGTTCCCGGTGGAGTGGTCCCGTCGAAGATGATCGGAATGTCCGTGGTCTTGTGGGCGACCTCGGTGAACAGCGGCTGGTAGGCGTCTCCGACGGGCGCCCAGACCCCTGGGGGCGCGATCGGGCACCCGGGGAACGAGCAGCCGTACGTCCCCTGGAGGGACACTCCGGGTGTGGTCGACCGCGCAAAGATGCCGCACGAACCGCTATTGGAGACAAAGGACACGTACCACGGGTTGAATCGGATCGTCTGGGGCACCCCGCTTTGGAACGTGAAATCAGGAAGCTGCCCCGCCAGGTTGAGGGTGAAACCGGAGCTGCAGGTCGCGTGGACCAGTTGTGGAATCGAGAAGAATGTCAGCACGATCGCCGTCGCTGTGAATCGCTTGTTCATATCCGGCCCCTTTCGAGAACGATCAACCGTTTCCAATGGGTAGATCGAAATCGAAGGGGAAAAGACGACACGCGAGGGAAATTTCACATCCGCCATGTTCGCCGGCGGGCTCATCGCCGAGGTGTTGCGGCTCAAACGGCCGGCGTTCGCGGAGCGTTACGTGGTCCCGGTGAGCTCCGGGCTGATCGCGGGCGAAAGCCTGATGGGCGTCGCGGTCGCCCTGCTGATCGTCGCCGGGGTATTGGCGAAGTAGGTGGCCCACCGATCTCCCATTGCCCCGGGGCGAACGGTCGCGTAGTCTCGTTCGGCCATGGCGTCCGACCTGAAAGAAAAGCTCGATGCGCTGAAGATCGACCGCGGGCAGGCGCCCCCGTCTTCCAGGGCGGGGCTCAAGCTCGGGATCGGCGCGCTCGTCGTCGTGGTCGCCGCCACGGCCGCCTGGTGGATGCTTCGCCCAAGGGCCGTGCTCGTGCGCACGACGACCGTCGAGGCGTCTGCGGCGGCCTCGGGGGGTGCGTCGTCCGTCCTCAACGCCTCGGGTTACGTCACGGCGCGGCGCCAAGCGACGGTCTCTTCGAGGGTCACGGGCAAGGTCGTCGAAGTCCTGGTGGAAGAAGGGATGAGGGTCGAGAAGGACCAGATCCTGGCCCGCCTCGACGCGAATCAATCCCGCCAAGCCTTGGCGCTGTCCGAAGCGCAGTTGGAAGCGACCCGTCGTTTGATCGACGAGATCGACGCGCGCTTGCACGAGGCCGCGATCCGCCAGGCCCGCGTGCGCGATCTGGTCGCCGGCGGCATCTCGTCCAAGGCGGACTGGGACGCGGTCGAGGCCGAGGTCAAGGTGCTCGAGGCGCAGCTCGCTACCCAGCGTCAGCGCGTCCGTGCCTCGGAGCGTGAGGTCGACATCCAGCGGCAGTTCGTCGAGGACACGATCATCCGCGCGCCGTTTGCCGGGGTCGCGATCTCGAAGAACGCCCAACCCGGCGAGATCATTTCTCCGATGTCGGCAGGCGGAGGCTTCACGCGGACCGGGATCTGCACCGTCGTCGACATGTCGTCCCTCGAAATCGAGGTGGACGTCAACGAGGCGTACATCCAGCGCGTGGAACCCGGGCAAAAAGTGCAGGCCACGCTCGACGCGTACCGTGACTGGGCGATCCCGGCGACCGTGATCACGACCATCCCGGCCGCGGACCGGCAAAAAGCCACGGTCACGGTGCGCATCGCGTTCGATAAGCTCGATCCTCGCATCCTCCCGGACATGGGGATCAAGGTCGCGTTTCTGGCCGACGCCGTCGCCCCGGCGGATCCCGCCGCGGCGCGGGCGCGCGTCGTTCGCGTCGGCCGCGCGGCGGTCCGAGGGCCGCATGGGAGCGAGTTCGCGTTCGTGGTGGGTCCCGACAACACGTTGGAGCGTCGCGCGATTACCGTCGGCGCGGGCACCGGAGATCCTGTCGAGGTCTTGGCGGGATTGAACGCCGGCGAGCACGTCGTACTCGAAGGCCCGGTCGAGCTCGTCGCGGGCACGATCGTCGCCGAACGCAAGAAAGAGTGAGGGGGAAGACGACGATGGAAGCGTTGGTTCGGGTTCGAAACGTGCACAAGACGTTTTTCCGCGGCGGAGAGAAGATCGACGTCCTCCAGGGGCTCGACGTCGACGTGGCGCCGGGGGAGTTCCTCGCGCTCATGGGTCCTTCCGGTTCGGGGAAGTCGACCCTCTTGAACCTCATCGGCGGGCTCGACCGCGCCACCGCGGGAACCATCGACGTGGGGGGCGTGCGCATCTCCGAGCTCGCCGGAGGGAAGCTGACGGCTTGGCGGGCGCGTCACGTCGGATTCGTCTTCCAGATGTACAACCTCCTCCCGGCGCTCACGGCCGAGAGAAATGTTGAATTGCCCCTGCTCCTCACCTCGCTTTCGAGCGCGCGGCGGCGGCAACAGGTGGCCACGGCGCTCTCGCTCGTCGGGCTTTCGGACCGGTCCAAGCATTACCCCCGGCAGCTGTCGGGCGGCCAAGAGCAACGCGTCGGCATCGCGCGCGCGATCGTGACCGACCCGACGCTCTTGTTGTGCGACGAACCGACCGGAGACCTCGACCGGAAGGCGGGGGATGAAATCCTCGACTTGCTCGCTGCGATGAATCGCGACCAGGGCAAGACGGTGATCATGGTCACGCACGACCCGCGCGCCGCGGAGCGAGCGACGAGGACGCTCCACCTCGAGAAGGGAATCCTGGCGGGAGCCGCGGCATGAAGTTCTGGCCGCTCTTGTGGGGGAATCTGAAGCGCCGCAAGGCGCGCACGGTGTTCACGCTCCTGTCGATCGTCGTCGCGTTCGTCTTGTTCTCGTACCTTGCGGCCGTGAGGGTCGCCTTCAGCGCCGGCGTCGACGTCGCGGGCGCCGACCGGTTGTTCACCACGCACAAGACCTCGATCATCCAGCCGCTCCCCGCGGGTTACCAAGCCAAGATCGCGGAGGTTCCGGGCGTCGTCCTCGTCACGCACGCGTCGTGGTTCGGCGGCGTCTACCAGAACCCGAACAACGGGTTCCAAGGCGTCTTCCAGGGACCGATCGACCCCGAGGGGTACCTGGCGATGTACCCCGAGTTCAAAGTCCCGGACGATCAGAAGCGCGCATGGATCGAAGACCGCGAGGGTGTCCTCATCGGTGTCACTACGGCCGAGCGATTCGGATGGAAGATCGGCGACCGGGTGCCCATCCAGGGGACGATCTGGCGCAAGAAGGACGGCTCGGCGACCTGGGAGTTCAACGTCCGCGGGATCTATACGGGAGCCAAAGGGGTCGACACGACTCAATTCCTGTTCCATTACGACTACTTCGATGAGGCTCGTCAGGCGGGAACGGGGATCGTGGGATGGTACATCGTACGCATCGCTGACCCCGCGAAGACGGCCGAGATCTGCAAGCGGATCGACGCGATCTTCGAGAACTCCCCGGCCGAAACGAAGACCGTCACCGAGAAGGCACTGGCGCAGAGCTTCGCCGATCAGATCGGGGACATCGGCTCGATCATCCAGTGGATCCTCTCCGCGGTGTTCTTCACGTTGCTGCTCGTCACCGGGAACACGATCGCCCAATCGGTGCGAGAGCGAACGAGCGAGATCGCGGTCCTGAAGACGGTCGGATTTTCGGACGGTCGGACGCTCGCGCTCATCCTTGCCGAATCCGGACTGCTCGCGATCCTCGGCGGCGGGATCGGCCTGACTTTGGGAGTGCTGGCGGTCGGCGCCGGCGATCCCACGGGAGGATTCCTCCCCATCTTCTATTTCCCGACGAAGGACCTGATCCTGGGCGTCATTTTCGTCCTGCTGCTTGGACTCGTGGCGGGGATCCTGCCCGCGATTCAGGCGATGCGGATGCGCATCGTCGATGCGTTGCGGAGGGCGTGAGCATGAACTGGTTCGTGCAGGTCTTCGCCGTCACTCTCACCGCCGTACGCACGATCCCCCAACGCCGCGGAGCCGCGTTGGCGACGGTCGCCGGGATCGCCGGAGTCGTCGCCGTTCTTGTGGGGGTGCTCTCGATCGGCGAGGGGTTCCGCCACGCGCTCCGCGCGGCGGGCTCTCCGCAAAACGCCCTCGTGCTTCGCTCGGGGACCGACAGCGAGATGATGAGCGTGCTCCTGGGGGACGCGGTCGAGATCATCGCCCAGGCGCCCGGGATCGCTCGCGGTTCCGTGGCCGCGGGCGAGGCGCCCGTTCCCCTCTCCTCCCCCGAATTGTTCGTGGTCGTCGACGTCCCCAAAAAATCGACCGGAACGCCGGCCAACGTTCCACTGCGGGGCGTCCAGCCCGCGGCGTTTTCGACCCGACCCGAGCTCAAGATCACCTCCGGCCGCATGCTGGAATGGGGGAAGAACGAGATCCTCGTCGGCGAGGGGGCCCACCGGCAGTTCCGCGGCCTCGACGTCGGAACGCACGTCAAGTGGGGCCAGAACGAGTGGACCGTCGTCGGGATTTTCTCCGCGAACGGCGCGCTGTGGGAATCCGAGCTCTGGACCGACGCGCGCGTGCTCCAGCCTTCTTACCGCCGCGGGAACTCGTTCCAGACCGTGGTCGTGCGCCTGGAGTCGATCGATGCGTTCGACCGGTTCAAGGACGCGCTGACCAAGGACCCGCGCCTCGATGTGACGGTGCAACGCGAGAGCGACTTCTTCGCCAACCAGGGGCGGTCGCTGCAGGCGATCATTCGCAATCTCGGGTTTCTGCTCGCCGTCCTCATGGGTATCGGCGCGGTCTTCGGCGCGTTGAACACGATGTACTCGGCCGTTGCGGCGAGAACGCGCGAGATCGCGACGTTGCGTGCGTTGGGTTTCGGCCCCGCGGCTGTCGTCGTTTCGGTCCTGGCCGAGTCTCTGCTCCTTGCAGTGGCCGGCGGTGTCGTCGGCGCGCTGCTCGCGTGGGCCTTTCTCGACGGCTATCGCACGTCGACGCTGAACTGGGACACGTTCAGCCAGGTGACCTTCGCGTTCGACGTGACACCGGCACTGCTGTTCCAAGGGATCTTCTTCTCCCTCGTGCTCGGGCTCGCGGGCGGGTTGTTCCCCGCGATCCGGGCGGCGCGGATGCCCGTGACGGCGGCGCTCAGAGAGGCGTAACGCCCCCCGCGACCAGCGTCACCGGATCGCCGACCCGGATCGTGCCGGGCCGCAAGACGTCCGCGTTGAGCGCGAGGCGGCCTCCGAACCGGCGCCCGATGTCCTTCAAGACCTCCGGATCGCGCTCGAGCGTGTCCGGGTCCACGGTGGTCATCGGGCAGCGGCCCCGCAAGGAATCCAGCCGCACCACGGCGTCCCCGATGTGAAGCTCGCGCCCCGGCCAACGGGTTTCGTCCATCCCGGGAACCCCGCCGATCAGGATGTTGGGACGCAGACGGCGGACATCCCGGCCGAACGTCGCCACCGCGCCGTCGGTTGCCACGAGAAGCGGGAGAATGTCGAACCGTTCGACGCCGTCGTAGGCTTCGAGCCACGCATCGGCGCCGGCCGCGCGCCGCACCAACTCCGACGCCTCTTCGCTGTCCCACGGGTGGCCGTTTACCAGCGGCCGGCCGTCGGGACCCAAGGTCCCTTTCAATCCCAGCAAGAGATGCTGCCGCCGCGAGGTTCGGACCCCTTCGGGGCCCCGCACGTGAACGATCCGATCCCCGGGGATGCCGGTCGGCGTGAGCTCGGCGGTGTCGAGCGATACGCCCGCGAGCGTCTTGACGGGATAACGCCACAGGCCTTTCACGTACAGCGTCATCGTCTTACCTCACGCTCCTTCGCCGCCTCATCATGCCACTCGTATTCAATCCGGACGGCGATGCGATGGTCGCCGAACGCCCACGGCGCCCCAAGGCTAACTCGCCGCCATGCACGGTCGTACTGCCAGCCCGTTGATCTAGGCGTCCTGGCGTCCCGTCGCTGCCTCCCGGGTTGCGCCCCGGAAACCACGAATGTGTGCCGAACGGCAGCCGCTACCGTCAACGTGACGTAGATTGATGCGGGTCCCCGTATTGCCCGCGCTCCTCCTGGAACGTTTGCGGTTTACTGGCGTTACGATCCGTCATGGAGGGATGTTGTATGTCCCACGGACTCAATCGGAAATTCGACTACTCGGACATCATGGCAAGGGACGGCGACGGCAAGCGCTACGAGTTGGTTGACGGGGAGCTCCTCGTGAACCCCGCGCCGAGCATGATTCA
>JANMVW010000003.1:0-2579 GCA_031393555.1 Acidobacteriota bacterium | reverse complement strand
CAAAATCGCGGCGTCGGGCTCAAGGAAGAACCCCGGGCTCCGTTCTGCTGCCCACGTTGCAAGCTCGTCGGAGCCGGCCCCGAGCTCGTCACCAACCCGCTCGATGCTGAACACTTGACCCGCGGCATTCCGCGCGATGAGCCAATCCCAGAACGCCGGACAGAAGTCGAGCCCGTAATAGAGGTTCTTCGCCTGGATGAAGACATTAGCGTCGAGCAGGTACGCCATCAGACGACCACTCCCAGGCTCCGGCCGAGTTCGTGGAAGGTCTCGAGCTTTGCAAGACCGAGCATGCGAAAAGCATCGCGATGTAGTGTCTGGCCTTCGAGCGTGCTCACGACCAAAGCACGCGCGAAACGTTTGCTGACCCGCGCCGCTTGCGTCAGGTAGAAATCGCCACCGCTTCCCCCGGGAATCGCGCGCAGTCGTTCGAGTTCGTCCGCGTACGCCTGCCACAGATCCTCGCGAGTGAGGCCACCGGCATCGTGGATGCGACGCAGGATGACCAGGGTGCTGACCTTGAAGCGCCTCGCCAGTCGATCGAGCTCGCCCCGCAGCCCTGCGCACGCATCGTACTCGCCACGCAGGGTCGCCAGCGGCACGAGCAACTCGGCGGCAACCCTGTTGCACCAAAGCTCGACCGCGTGCTCCGGCATCCACGCCGCTTGCGCGTCGGACACAGCGGATTGCCCGAGCCAGATGTGCGCCAACTCGTGCGCCAGCGTGAACATCTGAGCTGCCTTCGTGTCCGCGCCATTGATAAACACCAAAGGGGCCAACTCGTCCGAGATCGCGAACCCGCGGAACTCCTCCGGCTCTAGATGCCGGCGGTTGTTGTTGAGCACGACTCCGCTGCACATGACGAGGATGCCTAATCCATCCGCCTGCGCGATGAAGCGGCGGAGAGCCTCAGTCCAGGTGGGCAGCGTCCGGCGCTCCTCGATATCGAATCCGATCACGCGGCGCATCGCCGCGGCGGTGGCTGCAACGTCACTTGCAATCTGCGCGGAGCCGACGAACGGAAGCGCCGTTTCGCCCGAGGATCGGGCGAAGTCCCGATACCATTCTTGGCGCTGCTGGCAGACGTAAATCGTGTCCAAAAGATCCGGACTCGGATGTCCAACGTGCGCGTTGCCTACCGTGCGGAAGTCCGGGATGGGGATGCGCTCGATGGGCGGTTCCTCCAGGAAGAGGAACCCGACGGGTGCGTAGGTGGCCCTGGCGAAGCTCTCGATCTGTTTCAGTGTCGGGCGGGCCTCGCCGCGTTCCCAGGCTCCAAGCTGCGGGAAGCGCCGAGTGAGTGCGCCGACGCTGAAGCCGGCGCGTTCGCGCGCCCAGCGCAGCAACTCGGGTCGGATCTCGACGCGGATCATGTGCGTCCTCCTATCCGGCGCTTTCCCGGTCGGCGCGCTGACGTGCGCCGGACCGCAGTTTTTGCGTCGCGAGGAAGCCGGCCGCCATGGCTTTTCTGTTCCCGCTATGTCCGTCTTCGTGGGGCATCGTTCCTCATCAAGCTCCGTCGTTCGATGTCAGCGTGTCCGGCACCTAAACTGCGGGCTATTTCGTCCGGTGGCCAAGCGTACTCCTCTTTGAGTCGGTTCGGATGGGCGTCGTGACACGATTACCGAAACCGAAGCTCCGGACGAATACGCGCGCCCTAACCCAGGACTGTCAAACCCCGGATTTCACGGAGCTACACCGTTGAGGCTGCCAAACGCTCAGGCCTTTGCTGCTGAAGTCATCTCCGTTCGTCGCATTGCAAGCCCTAGCTATAATCCGACCTGTTCATCACCCCCCGAGGAGGTCCCTTGAATTTCTCCTTCACCGAAGAGCAAGACCTGCTGCGGCGTTCCGTCCGGGCTTTCGCCGAAGACGAGATCCGCCCGCACGTCATGACGTACGACGAATCCCAGGAGTTCCCGCTCGCCCTCGTCAAGAAGGCGGCGGCCCAGGGGTACTACGGCGTGTTGTTTCCCGAACCGTTGGGCGGCGCGGGCTTGGGCTACGTCGAGTACGTCATCGTCGTCGAGGAGCTGTCCCGGATCGACGGCTCGATCGGGATCTCGGTCGCGGCGCACAACTCGCTGTGCACGAATCACATCTTCGCGTGCGGGAACGACGCGCAGAGAAAGGCGTACCTCCCGAAGCTCACGTCGGGCGAGTGGATCGGGGCGTGGAGTCTCACCGAGCCGACGGCCGGGAGCGACGCCGGCGGAACGAAAACAACCGCGAGGCCGAATCCTGGCGGCGGTTGGGTTTTGAACGGCTCGAAGACGTTCACGACGCACGGCTCGGTCGGCGACCTCACGATCGTTTTCGCGGTGACCGACCCGGGCCTCGAGAAGAAGGGCATCTCGGCATTCGCGATCGAGAAGGGGACGCCGGGGTTTCGCGGCGGGAAGAAAGAAAACAAGATGGGCCTGCGCGCCTCGGATACCGCCGAGGTGATCATGCAGGACTGCGCGCTCCCTTCTGAGGCGATGGTCGGCGCGCGCGGCGAGGGGTTCGTCGATGCGATGCGGATCCTCGACGGGGGACGCATATCGATCGCCGCGTTGGCATTGGGGATGGCCCGCGGC
>JANMVW010000465.1:0-1571 GCA_031393555.1 Acidobacteriota bacterium | reverse complement strand
GGACCATGTTTCTTTACGGGTTCGCGGAACACCAAAAAAGTGGACGGCCACTCCTCCCGGCGTACGATGCTACGCTTCTCGGGGAGTTTCTGGTCGAGCAGGTGCACGGCTCGGCCGTGCCCGAGGGTTTCTTACAAAGCTCCCCGGATACCGCTTTGGTGCGAAAAAGGGGACTGTCCCCTTTTTGATGGAGCCTCACGCCGCACCGAACAAACGCAGCAGCAGCGCGCGCTGCACGTGCAAACGGTTCTCGGCTTCGTCCACGACGACGGAGGACGGGCCGTCGAGTACCGCGTCCTCGATCTCCACGTTCCGGCGCACCGGCAGGCAGTGCATCACGATGCCCGCCGCGTTCCGCGAGGAGGCGACGTGCTGCCTGCGGATCTGCCAACCCCGATGAGCGTGCCGTTTTGCCGTTTCTCCGCCTTCGTCTTCGAAGCGGTCGAGCCCGCCCCACGCCTTGGCGTAGATCGCGTCCGCTCCCGCGCACGCGGCGTCCTGGTCGTCCGAGAGTGTGAGCGATCCGCCCGCCGCCCCGGCCGTCGTCGCGATGAGCGCCTCGTCTTCCAGGTCGAGATCGAAACCCGGCGGACGCGCGATGACGACGTCCATGCCGAGCCTCGCCGCGGCCAAGGCGGCGCTCGCCGGCACCGCGGTCGGGAGCGCTTTCGGGTGCCAGGTCCACGAGAGCACGAATTTCTTGCGCCGGGGATCGCCGAGCTTCTCGACGAGCGTCATCGCGTCGGCCAGCTCCTGGCAGGGATGGCGCCGTGCCGATTCGAGATTGATGACCGGCTTTTCGCAGTGGCGCGCGAAACCGCGAAGGACCGCATCCTTGCGAACCTCCGACCAGCGGTCGCCGCGCGCGAACGAGCGCACGCCGAGCGCATCGGCGTAACGGCCGAGCACGCGCGCCGCCTCGATCAGATGCTCGGTGCGGTCGGCGTCCATGACGACGCCGTCTTCGAGCTCGAGCGGCCAGCTGCCGCGGCCGGGTTCGACGACGATCGCGTGCCCACCGTGAAGCGCCATCGCGGCCTCGAAGCTTGCACGCGTGCGCAGGCTCGGATCGAGAAACACGAGCGCCAGGATCTTTCCTTCGAGGCCGCCCCGGACTTCGCCTCGCTTGACGCGCGCCGCCAACTCGAGGATCGCCTCGAACGCGCCGTCTTCCAGGTCTTCGATCGACAGGAGGTCACGCTTGGCCGTCGCCGCGATCGGTGGGTTCAACATGGATACGCTCCCGCGACGGGAAGTCCCGCCGCCTCGTCGAGGCCGGCGGCGAGATTCACCGCCTGGATCGCCTGTCCCGCGGCCCCCTTGATGAGGTTGTCGATCGCCACGCTCACCTGGATCTCGCCGGTCGTTTCATCGGCGGTCACGTGCAGGTCGGCACGGTTGGTGCCGAGCACGCGCGCGAGATGCGGCGGCTCGTCCAGCACCCGCACGAAGCGGCGCCCGGCGTACGCCTCGCGAAAGGCCGCCGGAGCTTCGGCGGCCCGCGGCGACCGCGCGTGAAGCGTCAGGTAGATCCCGCGGACGAACGGCCCGGCGTGCGCGACGAGCCGGGG
>JANMVW010000464.1:0-4915 GCA_031393555.1 Acidobacteriota bacterium | reverse complement strand
GTCGGGCTCGCCACGGCTCTGGTCACGTCCGGAGCCAGCTTCGCCATGATCCGCTTTTTCGGCCCCGCGGGCGGTCGCTAGGCCACATGTCGCGCCTTCTCGCCTTCGTCGGCGCGACCGTCGGAAGCTCGCTCGGCTGGTGGATCGGAAGTTGGGTCGGCTTCGCGACCGCCGTAATGCTGAGCATCGTCGGCATGGCCGCGGGCCTGTACGCCGGCCGCCGGGCTGAACAGAGGTACTTTTGAGCGTCGTCGCGCTCCTCGCTTTTTTGGCTCTCGCCGACCCGGAGCCCGCGCCGATGAGTCTCTCCGTCAACCGCTGGGCCGAGCCCACGCGCGACCAACTCGACAGTCTCCTTGACCGCGTGCATTCGATCAAAGGGCTCCCGGAATTGGACAACGCGATCGCCGAGAGCTTCGTCCGTTGCGCGCGCCATCGGGACTGCTCACCGGCCGGCCGGTAGGATTCTTCATGCCTCGAACCGTCTTGCTTGCCGGCGCGACCGGCCTGGTCGGCGGCCGGATCCTTCAGGGGCTCGTCCGCGACGGGGACGTCGGTGAGGTGCGCGTCCTCGTCCGGCGGCCTTCCGACCCTTCGCTGCGAGGGCCGAAGGTGCGAGAGCTCGTGGCGGCGTACGACGCTCTCGACGCCCACCCCGAGTGGTTCCGCGTGGATCAGGTCTTTTGCGCGCTCGGGACGACGATCCGCCATGCGGGATCTCAGGCGGCGTTCCGGCGTGTGGATTTCGACTACCCGTTGGCGCTCGCGCGACTCGCGCACGAGCACGGGGCGAAGCATTTCCTGCTCGTCAGCGCCGCGGGGGCCGACGCCGGCTCGCGCGTTTTCTACACTCGCGTCAAAGGCGAGCTCGAGGACGCCGTGAACCACGTAGGCTACGTCGCGCTCACGATCGCCCGGCCGTCCTTTCTCCTCGGCCCGAGAAAGGCGCTACGCGTCGGCGAACTCGTCATCAAGCGGCTCGCGTATCTCTTCCCGGCCGCCTTGAAGCCCGTTCACGCGCGACGGGTCGCCTCGGCGCTGGTTCGAGCCGCCCGCAACGACCACCCCGGCGTCGTTGTCCTCGACAACGTCGCGCTCCGCCGCGAGGGTGAGGAGGTCTCGTGAACCCCGTCTTCGTTACCGGTGGCACCGGCTATTTGGGCAGGCCGTTCATCGAAGAGTTGCTTGCGCGAGGTTGCGATGTTCATGCGCTCGACGCGACGTCGTTTTGCGACGCGATCCCCGCCTCCGGAGTCTGCACGGGCGAGGTCCCGGGGATCCGGAGTGGGGATTCCGGCTAGCCTCTCCGACTTGCCTGCGCGCATGCCGAGCCCTAGGTTTTACCGGGATGATGACGAACACAGCTCCCGGCTCGGCAGTCGTCGTCCGCTTCGTGGACGGTCGCATCCTCAAGGGAACGACGCACGACTTTGCACCGCTCAAGCCCGTCTTTCACTTGGCGGTCCGGGACAATCCGGCCGCCCGGGCGCTGCCCGTTCCGATCCAACAACTCAAAGGCGTCTTTTTCGTGCGGTCGTATGAGGGGAACCCCAAACACGTGGAAGACCGCGACCTCGCCAAGGCGAAGGGTCAGGGGCGCAAGATCTTCGTGACGTTTGCCGACGGAGAAGTACTCGGCGGATTCACGACCGGGTACAGCAAGGACAAACAGGGGTTCTTCGTGATCCCCGCCGACCCGAAGACCAACAATTCCCGCGTGTATGTGGTGACCGCCGCGGTGAAGAAGATCGAATGGGCCGACGCTCCCGCCCCGGTGCGAGTCGGAGCCTGAGGCCTACCGAGGCGCGCTCACTTGGCCGCAGCCTCGAAGTGGAAGTGCACCTCCATCGTGGGGAACGCCCACGATTTGGGGAGCGGCGCGAACGGCGCGGCGTTTTTCACGGCCGCGATGGCGGCGTCATCCCAGGACTTTTGGCCCGTCATGAGATGGTCGCGCAAGCCCGCGAGCGTCCCGTCCTTGGCGATCTGCGCGATCAACACCGTCTTTTTCCCCGTCGGCGCCGGCACCGGGGGCTTCCAAGCCTTGAGAACCTTGGCGGCCGCCACCTTCTGGTAACCGGCGTCGGTGAACACGGGCGTGAAGTAGGCGTTGAAACGCCCCCCCGGCAAAAGGAGCGTGAGGATCAAACCCAGGACCGCCGCAGGCATGACGGCTATTCTAGCGGACTTGACAGTCCGGCGGAATCACCTATCCTTTAATCCGCATGAACGGATGGATCCATGGCTAAGCCCGCGACCCTTTTCGATCAAATGCCGGTCGTGGGTGACGCCATGCGCAGCCGTCTCATGCTCGTCCTCGAGCGGCACGAGCTGACCGTCGGGGAACTGTGCAGTGTCGTGCAAGCACCGCAATCCACGGTCAGCCGGCATTTGAAGACGCTGGTCGACGGAGGCTGGCTGACCTCCCGCGCAGACGGGACCAACCGGCGATACGCAAGCACCACGTCCCGGCTCGACGCTCCGTTGAGGTCTTTGTGGCTCCTCATCAGGAGGGAAACCACGGGGACGGTGGCGGCACAGCAGGACGAGCGCCGCCTCACCCAGGTCCTGGCGATCCGGCGCTCGCGCTCGGAAGAGTTCTTCCGCGCGGGCGCATCGCAATGGGATCAACTGCGCGACGACCTGTTCGGCCGGCGGTTCTTCCTGCCCGCGCTCTTGGGGCTTCTCGACGAAAACGCCGTCGTCGCCGACCTGGGCTGCGGCACGGGTCAGGTCGCCGAGGTCCTGGCCCCTTTCGTCGGCCAAGTCATCGGCGTCGATGGCTCGCCCTCCATGCTCAAGGCGGCGAAAAAGAGGCTGCTCAAGCACAAGAACGTCGACCTGCGCGCGGGGACTCTCGAGGCGCTGCCCGTCAACGACGGCGGGCTCGATGCCGCGATGATGTTCCTGGTGTTGCACCACGTTCCCGATCCGGCGCGTTGCCTCGCCGAAGCGGCCC
The DNA here is from genome assembly GCA_031393555.1 of Acidobacteriota bacterium. Classification (GTDB taxonomy): domain Bacteria; phylum Acidobacteriota; class Polarisedimenticolia; order Polarisedimenticolales; family DASRJG01; genus DASRJG01. The sequence goes on along the minus strand of JANMVW010000464.1, from coordinate 1,956 downwards.
GGGCGCTGAGGCCGGGCGGCCGGCTCATCGTCGTGGACATGCTCCCCCACGAGCGCGACGAGTACCGCTCGCAGATGGGGCACGTCTGGCTCGGCTTCGCCGAGGCCGACGTCCTTCGTACTCTGCGCGACACCGGATTCGACAACGTCCGCCTGCTGCCGCTTCCCGCGGACCCCAAAGCCAAGGGGCCCGCGCTGTTCGCCGCGCGCGCCGTCAAGCCCGCAGCCGCCTCACGCCAAGCCCAACCCGCCACAAGGAGATCCCGATGAGCCGTTCCGTCGCCGATTCGATCCACCCCTTCGATGCCGCCCTCAAGGCGAAACGACCGGCCTACAAGGTGGCCGACCTCTCGCTCGCTGAATTCGGCCGCAAGGAAATCCGCCTGGCGGAGCACGAAATGCCCGGCCTCATGTCCGTGCGCCGTAAGCACGCCGCGGCCAAGCCGTTGGCCGGCGCGCGCATCATGGGCTCGCTGCACATGACCATCCAGACCGCCGTTCTGATCGAGACGCTGGCCGATCTCGGCGCGGACGTGCGGTGGGTGTCGTGCAACATCTTCTCGACGCAAGACCACGCCGCCGCGGCCGTTGTCGTCGGCCGTCCCGAGACCGGAGGCAGCGCCGAAAACCCCCGCGGCATTCCCGTCTATGCCTGGAAGGGAGAGACGCTCGAGGAGTATTGGTGGTGCACCAGCGAGGCGCTCTTGTGGCCCGATGGCAGCGGCCCCACCCTCCTCGTGGACGACGGCGGCGACGCGACGCTCCTCGTGCACAAGGGGGCCGAGTTCGAGGCGAAGGGCGCCGTTCCGGCGTTTGACGCGGCGGCCGACTCCGAGGAGTGGGGCGTCATTCTCGAGCTCATCCGCGCCGAGTTGAAAAAGAGTCCGAACCGTTGGAGGAACGTCGCGAAAGACCTTCGCGGGGTCAGCGAAGAAACGACGACCGGAGTCCACCGTCTGTACCAGATGATGGAAGCGAAAACGCTGCTCTTCCCGGCGATCAACGTCAACGACTCGGTCACCAAGAGCAAGTTCGACAACATCTACGGCTGCCGCCACTCGCTCCCCGACGGGATCGCCCGCGCCACCGACGTCATGCTCGGCGGCAAGGTCGCGGTCGTGCTCGGCTTCGGCGAAGTGGGGAAGGGTTGCGCACAGGCGCTCAAGGGCCAGGGCTGCCGCGTCGTCGTCACCGAGATCGATCCCATCTGCGCCCTACAGGCGGCGATGGAGGGGTACCAGGTCGCAACGCTCGAGGACGTCGTGGCCACCGCGGACATCTTCATCACCGCGACCGGCAACAAGTCGATCATCACCGCAAGCGACATGAAGCGCATGAAGGACAAAGCGATCGTCGGGAACATCGGCCACTTCGACAACGAGATCGACATGGCCGGCCTGAAAAAGACCCCGGGCGTGACCCGGATCAACATCAAGCCCCAATACGACGAGTGGGTGTTCCCCGACGGCCACTCGATCCTGGTGCTCGCCGAGGGGCGTCTGCTGAATCTGGGATGCGCCACAGGCCACCCGAGCTTTGTCATGTCGGCGTCATTCACCAACCAGGTCCTGGCGCAACTCGAGCTGCACCTCCACAACGACAAGTACGAGCGCAAGGTGTACGTACTGCCCAAGGCACTCGATGAAGAGGTCGCGCGGCTGCACCTCGATCACTTGGGCGTCCGGCTGACGAAGCTGACCGACGAGCAGGCCAGCTACCTGGGGATCCCGGTCACCGGACCCTACAAGCCCGACCACTACCGCTACTGATTCGCGTCAGGGGACAGTTCTCTGTTCTTTCAAAGCGGTATCCGGGAAGCTTTGTAAGAAACCCTCGGGCACGGCCGAGCCGTGCACCTGCTCGACCAGAAACTCCCCGAGAAGCGTAGCATCGTACGCCGGGAGGAGTGGCCGTCCACTTTTTTGGTGTTCCGCGAACCCGTAAAGAAACATGGTCC
>JANMVW010000458.1:0-7043 GCA_031393555.1 Acidobacteriota bacterium | reverse complement strand
CTGCCGCGTCGCGCGGCGGCTCGCTCCGAACTTGCTCACGATGGCCAAGACCGCCGCCGTCAGCAACCCGCCGGCGACGGTAGCGATCCCTAGAGAGGCGATACCTTCCGGCGCCACGACCTCCCCGAACAGGCGTCGTAACGCCGTTTGAAGGCCCTCATCGACGAGATGGACCGAGGCCCCGGATGCAAAACGTCCCCAGAAGTTGTTCAGGTCGAAACGGGCCCCGATTCCTCCCAAAGCCCAGCCGAGGATCGTTTTCACGAGTCCGTTGAGCCCGAAAAGACGCGGCTCGATCCAATAATCCTCCAGGAGGCCTGATGCGCATCCCACGACCATCGACGAACGCTGCGAGGTGCGAAGCGCGTACGCCACCAGCGGGAGCATCAGGAGCGCCACATAACGGGTGGCGCCCGGCGCGAATCGACCCAAGACCAACTCGAAGGCGAGCGACAGGCCAATCCCGAGAACAGCCCACAGCACGATCACGGGTGGGCCTCCGACTCGTCAGGCGCCAGTAACTTGGTGCCGGATGGCTCGAGGAGGATCAGGACGTCCTCGACGGCACGGTCATCGACCTCCGGCTCCAGTCGAATCGATTTGCTCGCACCAACGGGCTCTCCGACGACCGTGACGCGACCGAGCCCGAAACCGCGCGGAAACACGCCGTCGAGCCCCGACGTGATGACGCGGTCCCCTACGAGGACGTCGGCGTACTTGGGCACATAGACCATCTCCATGGGCTCGCCGCCTCGTCCCACGATCATCCCCTCGGCGCGGCTGCGAGCAATGACTCCGGACGCTCCGCTGTTAGGATCCGACAGAAGGCGAACGCGAGCGAATCCGGTTTCCACGCTGACGACGCGCCCGATGGCCCCGCCCCACGCGACGACCGCCATGTCGGGACGGACGCCGTCGGCCGCCCCGCGATCCACCAAGATCACTCGCGACTGCCCAGCGAGGCGCGCGGTCACGACGGACGCTCCGATCGACTTCGGCGCCAGATACTCGTGCATCCCAAGAAGTCGTCGCAACCGCGTGTTCTCTTGGGCGAGCTCTCTCGTTCGTTCGAGCTCCCCCGAAAGGCGCGTGACCTCCAACTTGAGTTTCACATTTTCGAGTTCGTCCGCGTGAACGTCCCGGAAGAAATGGACGACGTCCAAGAGAATACCGGAGACGCTACGCTCGGGCGCGACCGCGGGACGCGAAGCGGCCCCAACGACGGCGGCCACCGCGGACGCGGCCATACTCCCGCGCACGCTTGCCGCCATCAGCAAGAGCTGCGCAAACGTCATCACCCCCAGAAGGAGGGCGTTGGCACGGGCGGGAGAAACGGCCGCCATGGAACTCGCCTCGAACGCGTCCGGAAAACGTCCGGCGCGCCATGCATCCTAATCGAGCGCAACCCGCCGCAGGAGATCAAAGTCGGTGAGCATCTTGCCCGTGCCCATCACGACCGACGTCAGCGGGTCGTCGGCGATCGAAACTGGGAGCCCGGTCTCCTCGCGGAGGCGCTTGTCGAGGTTCTTCAGGAGGGCTCCCCCGCCGGTGAGGACGATCCCGCGGTCGACAATGTCCGCCGAGAGCTCTGGAGGTGTTTGTTCGAGCGCGGCGCGAACCGCCTCGATGATGGTCGCGACGGTCTCCGCTAACGCCTCGCGGATCTCCTCGTCCGAGACCACGATCGTCTTCGGAACCCCTTCCACCAGATCACGACCTTTGATTTCGAGCGTCAGTTCTTCGTCGAGCGGGAAGGCCGACCCGAGCTTCATCTTGACTTCCTCGGCGGTCCGCTCACCGATCAAGAGGTTGTACTTGCGTTTGATGTACTGGATGATCGCTTCATCCATTTCGTTGCCGGCCACCCGAACCGATCTCGCATAGACGATTCCAGCCATCGAGATGACCGCGACGTCGGAGGTCCCGCCCCCGATGTCGAGGACCATGTTGCCGGTCGGCTCGGTTATGGGGAGGCCCGCGCCGATCGCGGCCATCATCGCCTGCTCGACCAGATAGACCTCTGTCGCTTTCGCGCGCATCGCGGAATCGCGCACCGCGCGTTTCTCGACCTGAGTGATTTCGCTCGGGACACCGATGACGATGCGCGGCCGAACGCCAAATTTCCGATTGTGGGCTTTCTCGATGAAGTACGAGAGCATGCGCTCCGTATGTTCGAAGTCGGCGATCACTCCATCTTTCATCGGCCGAATCGCGATGATGTTGCCGGGGGTGCGACCCAGCATCTCCTTGGCTTCCTTGCCGACGGCTTCGACCTTCCCCGTCTTCTGATTGACGGCGACGATCGACGGTTCGCTCACGACGATGCCGCGTCCTTTGGAGTAGACGAGCGAATTCGCCGTGCCGAGATCGATGGCGAGATCGTTCGAGAACATCGATAGAAACGACGACGGGGACCAAGACATGAGAATTCTCTCCACACGCGGCACAGTCGCCGCGCCGATGTCGGGAGCACTAATCTAGTCGCCGGAAACCGAGAAAAGCAAGAAAACAGGCCACTGTCTCTAGTACGGATCTACATAAGCGCGATGGGTCAGCTTCCGAGTGTTACCGGAGGCATCCTGGGCGAGGAGCGAAACGTCGTTGACTCCCTCCTTGCGCAACCGGATGACCGCATAGAACGTCCCGTCATCGGTCACATCGACCTTCTCGTTGTCGACCCACAAGTGCGCGCCGGATTCGGTCCGACCGTTGAGAATCAGCATCGGACCTGATTGGACGCTCTCCGTGACCTCCAGGATCGGCGGGGTCGTGTCCTCCCGGTCGTGGAGGTTCTGGGCGGTCACCCGGAACCGCCAGGGTTCGCTGTACGGCCCGCGAACGCCGGCCGGGAAGACAGAGGCGACTTTCCAGTAGTACTCGCCCGGCCGGAGACCATCGATCTGCACCGTCGTTTCCTCGCGGTCCGCGTCGTAGAGCGGGACCGTGAACAGCATCCGGTCGGATATCACGAGGTGATAATGCGATGCGCCGACGGCCTTGTCCCAGGCCAGCGTTGTTGACGCCTGAGCTGGATCCTCGTGGACGAAAATCTTCTGGTCGGCGGGAGCGATCAGGCGCGGGACCGCCGGAAGGGTCTCTTTCGCTTGCAGCTGTCCTGACGCGTCGGCCCGAATCCGCTCCCCCGAATCGAGACGTTCGACGCGCCCCCCGGAGGCGATCTGAACGCGCCCGCGAAAAACATCCACCGCGGCGGCTTGCGATTCCTTGTTGGACGAGACCCGGAACTCGCCTGCGGCTTCGGAACGTGCCGATACCTTGTCCGTCGCAACCTCGTGGAAGGATCCGTCAACATTTGTCTTTTGGGTCGAGGCGAGGACCTCGCCCCAGGTGAGTTTCTCGCTGACCCGGCGAACCTTGGTCGCGGGATCCTCGTGAATCTCTCGGATCTCGAGAAGCGAACCCGGGTTGATCGTCGTAATCGTTCCATCGAAATAGATGAGTTGGACCGTGCCCGATCCAGCCGTTTTGACCTGGTCTCCAACCCTGAGAAGGAGCTTGCGATCCGCCGACTCCCAGTTGAATTCCCCCGCCCGCTTCACGCGGACGTCCCCTTCCATTCGGTAGATCCGGACTTCCTTGGATGCCGCACCTTCCCCCCGCGCCATGTCGATCGCTTTTTGCGAGAAGTTCTCCGACCGGATCGCGGCGACCCGGGCGTCGTCGTACTGCCGGCGCTGAAACGCGTCGCGACCTTCCGCGAGAGCCGAACGGGCGCTGCCCCGGACCTCGTCGAGATGGAGGGTGGCTGGATAGCCAGCGGCCTCCGCCATCCTGTCCACCGCCCGTGAAATCGCCTCTTGCGCCTCCTGACGGGGCTTGCTCGGCGCGTAAGAGAGCCAGTACCAGCCCCCTGCGAGGAGCGCAGCGACCAGGACAACGACGCCGGTGACGACGCTGCGGTAGCTCACCGTGAACCAATCGAGAAGGACCCTGGGCTTCTGCGGCAACACGGGCATGCGGGGAGACGTCCTCCGCCGGGGTCGGCAGGCTGCCTGCCCGGATCGGCGCGAATCTAACACGCGGTCCCTGCTTAGACCACAAAAGGCCGGCTCAGGGGCGTTTGGCCGAGCTTCCGTCTTGATGATGCCCTCACGCTGGACTACCATCCGTACTTTGCCCGACGCTCCAACGGAGAAACGTCCATGCTTAACGTCATGCGCGACAATCTGAGACACCTCAAATGGGTGCTCGTCGTCGTCGCCCTCGCCATGCTGGGTTATCTGGGTTCTTACTTCGATCCGCGCGTAAAGAGCGGCGGAACGTCGTCCGACTGGGCGGCGCGCGTAGACGGAAAAGCGATCCCCGCCCAGCAGTTCCTGGAGACCGCCCGCAGCCAGGACGACTATTACCGTAAGCTCCTCGGCACCCAGTATGAGCCGATGAAGAAGACCCTGAAACTCGGCTCGCAGGCGATCCAGACTCTGGTCGATCGCCAGCTCGTTCTCGCCCAGGCGCGCGCGCTCGGCCTGAGTCCGACGAACGACGCGATCTCGAAGGCCATCCTCGAGAACCCCAGCTTCAAAGACCCAGCCGGGAACTTTGTAGGCAAGCAACGGTATGAGGACTACATCGGTCAGAATTACGATGGAGGCGTCGCCGCCTACGAGCAGAGACTCGGCGAAGACATCTTGACCAAGACCTGGATCGAGGTCATGACGGCATCCGCACGCATTCCGGACGCGGAGCTCGATAGGGCCTGGCGCTCGCGGAATGTCCGCGCGGCGGCGGATTACGTCTTCGTTCCCGCGTCGTCGGTCGCATTTGAGAAAAGCGTGGATACCTCGACTCTTTCGGCGTGGTACGCGGCGCACTCCGGCGACTACAAAAGATCGGAGTCCCGCAAGGTTCGTCTCATCGTGATCGACCGCCAGTCGCGGGTCGCGAAAGTGAAGGTCTCGGACGCGGACGTCGAAGCGGACTACGATGCGCACGCGTCCGAATACGCGCGCCCGGAACAGCGCCGTTCGCGGCACATCCTCTTCAAGTTTCCCCCAGGGGCGAGCGAGGCTGACAAGGGTTCCGCCCGCGCCGCGGCCGCGGCCGCCTTGGCTCGAGCCCAGAAGGGCGAGGACTTTGCCGCCATGGCGCGGTCCCTTTCACAGGACACCGTCTCGGCCGCCCAGGGTGGAGAAATCGGTTGGTTCGGCCGCGGGAGTATGGTGAAAGCGTTCGAGGACGCCTCCTTCGCGACGGCTCCCGGGCAGTTCGCTCCGATCGTCGAGGCGGAGTATGGGTTCCATGTCATTCAGGTCGAGGAGGCCCGGGCCGCAGGGGCGACGCCGTTGAGTGAAGTCAAAGACGCCATCCGCCGCCGCCTCGAATTGCAGCGAGCCCAGGATCTCGCCACGACCGAGGCGCAACAGCTCGCGAGCCAAATCAAGACCCCTGCGGATCTCGATGCGGTCGCGGTGAAGTCCAGCCTGAAGATCGAGGAGCGCCTCGTCTCCAGCGAAGATCTGGCCGCGGATCTCGGCCCCTCTCCCGAGTTCACCCGTGCCGTTGTCGCCCTGCAACCGGGTCAGGTTTCTCCCCCGCTCGGCGTTGCACGAGGGATCGCGCTCGTCGCGTGCATCGGGATCGTTCCAGCTTCCGTGCGCCCACTCGCCGAGGTCGAAAGTCTGGTCACGAAAGACGTGTTGGCCGAACGTGGTCAACAGGCCGCACGGCTCGTGGCGCGCCGCATCGCATCGGGTACCTCGCTGGCCGACGGGGCCAAGACGATGAAGCTCGACGTCAAAAAGAGCGGAGACCTCGGGGCCGCTGACGAAGTCCCAGGCATCGGCCGCGTTCCCGAACTCAGCGCGGTCCTCTTCGGCGCGTCAGGCGCGGTCGGCATGAAGGGTTCGGCCGCCGCTCCAGGTGGCGCGATCGCCTTCGAGATCACTCGCCACGACGCGTTCGACCCCTCGAAGTTCGAAGCGGGCAAGGCGGCTTTGCGCGACGAGTTGCTCCAGCAGCGTCGCGACCAGTTGGCCCAGGGCCTCATCGAAAACCTGCGCCAATCGCACACTATCGAGATCAATCAGCAGCTCGTGGACGGGGTCAACGGGTAGACCGGCCGGGCGATTTACGTTCCCGTGATCGGACACACAAAACCAGGCCTGGCTCGTGGGGCTCCACGGAGTCGATACTCTTCTGCGATCACGGAGGAGAATCGATGCTCGTCCATGCGGCGGAGACCAGGTTCCAGCGCGGTTTGCAGGCGCTCAAGGACGGCCGGGGCCTCGAGGGGTTGGCACTCTTCGAAGCGGCGCTCGAACTCGAAAGACGTCTCGGCGCGAAAACACCGCAGGCGCGCTACCTTTCCTACTACGGGTTAGCGCTCGCCCGCGATGCCGGCCAACTCCGAGAGGGCGCGGAGTGCTGCCGCCAGGCGGTCACCTTGGAGTTCTTTAACGCGGACTTGTTCTGGAACTACGGCCGCGTTTTGCTCTTGTCGGATCGCCGGAAGGAAGCGTACGCCGCCTTCGTCAAGGGCCTCTCCGTCCAGAAGAACCACCAGGAGATACTCCGAGAAATCGGGAGGATGGGCTGGCGCAAACGTCCGATGATCGGCTTCCTATCGCGCGCCCACCCGGTGAATGCCTTGCTCGGCAGGATGTTCCGCCCCGCGCAGCAGACCGCTCCCGTGGCCCGGCGCGCCTCGGGGTCGGCGTACTAGCGAGCCGGGCTACGACTCTTCGCCGAGAACCAAGAGCAGGCGGCGCAGGACGTCGGCGATATCGAACGGCTTTGCGAGGAACCCCCCGCTCTGGGACAGGTAGTAGCCCAGGTTGTCTTCCGATTGAAGCAGACCGGACATGAAGATCGTGCACGACGCCAGATCCGAGTCGATCCGGCGGATTTGGTGGTGGAGCATCACGCCATCCATGTCCGGCAGGTTGAAATCGAGAAGGGCGGCGTCGTAGAGGTTCTGTCGGATGAGTCGGAGCGCCTCTCCTGCATCGGGGGCTGCGTCCACGACATAACCGTCGGCCACGAGGACCTCCCGCAGCAACTCGACGATGTCGGCCTCGTCATCG
>JANMVW010000455.1:0-11187 GCA_031393555.1 Acidobacteriota bacterium | reverse complement strand
CGGCCCGGGTGCGGATCAGCACGCGAACGGGACCATCTGGGCCGCAAGCCTCTGGGACCTGCGCGGTCACCTGGCGGGGGACGACCCCGATGCGGCTCGGGAGGTCGACCGCATGGTGGTCCTGGGATTGATCCTTCTCGGGCGGCTCCGGGGAAGCGAGGAACCGCTGACGACGGCGACCTTGCGTCGCGCCCGCCGCGACTTCGCCACCGCGCTCCAGTGTCTACTCGCGGCGGACGGCGAGTTGTATTCCGGCAGACACCACGACGTCATCCTTCGCGTGTTCGCGCGTCGGGGAATCACCGCTCGCCAGGTCGTCAACACAGGTTCCTGAGGATATGGACCCCATGCCGCGATCCAGCCCGTTCGGACCCGAGGCCTCTTCGAGTGGCGACGTCTCCGGAGAGGTTTCCGGTCTGCTGCGGCACGTTCGCGCCGAGGAGGTCCCCGCTTCCGACGAGTTGGCGTCGTGTGAAGAACTCGAGCGCAATCTCCTCGATCGCGCGGAGGGCCCCGTCTCGCTCGTTGCCGTGGGGGACGTGATGCTGGGGGGACGGCTGCGGCGGGTGATCGCGGAGCACGACGAGGACTATCCCTTCGCCGGCGTCCGGCCGCTCCTCCGTCGAGCCCAGATTCTGGTGGGCAATCTCGAGGGGCCGTTAGCACAGGTCGCCCCCCGGCAGGAACGGAACTTCTCGTACTGCGTTCACCCCCGCCTTGCGGGCGCGCTGGCACGCGCAGGCTTCAGTGCCATGACGCTCGCGAACAACCACCTCCTCGATTGTGGACGTGAGGGCGTGGTGGAAACGCTCGAGGCCCTCGAAGCCGTGGGCGTTGCGCCGCTGGGAGCCGGGCGGGATCGCAAGGCGGCTCACGCGCCGCGGATTTTCGAGGCCGGCGGCCGGCGGATCGGTGTGCTTGCGTACTACTGGAACCGTCGTACGGCGGCCACCTCGACGTTGCCGGGCAGCGCCATGGATACACGCCGTGAATTGGAGGAAGACATCCGGGACCTGCGCGGCCGGGTGGATCACGTCGTCACGATCTTCCATTGGGGGGTGCCCTACGTGCGAGAGCCCGCCGAGGATGATCGACAAAAGGCGCGGTTCGCGGTGGAGTGCGGGGCGGATGCCGTCATCGGCCATCACCCGCACATCGTCCAGCCGTTCGAGATCTGGCGAGGCCGTCCGATTTTCTACAGCGTGGGGAACTTCACCTTCGGTTCAGGAAACTCGCGAGCGGAGTCCCTGCTGCTCGGCTTGAGATTCGAGGATCGTGGGACCACGGTGTTGCTCCATCCCCTGTACGTCAAAAATCGCGATCCCAGGGTGAACTATCAGCCGCGGGCGTGGAAGGGCGCGGGGCTGAGACGGGTCCTCGAGCGCCTCCAGGCCGCCTCCGGCCACGACGGTGAAGCACTTCGCATCGAGAGCGACCGTGGCGTGCTGGAGCTGCCCCGGAATTCCGGTGCTTCCTCCCCCGGGTCCGTCGCATGAGCAAAGGCAACGCGGAGGTCAAGTCGGGCATCGCGGATGTCTTCCGACGAGTGATTCCTCTCCTTCGTCCCTTCCGCGTCGGCCTCTCGTTCGCCTGCGCGGCGATGATGGCGGATGCCTTGTTCACGGCGCTGCGCCCGTGGCCGCTCAAGATCGTCGTGGACTACGTGCTCGCCGGACGGCGCAGCCGCGTGCCTTTCATGGGTCACTGGCTGGAGAACCACGCGCCCGACCGAATGCACGTGCTCTACGGAGCCTGCGCCGCGACCCTTCTGATCGCGCTGAGCACGGGCATCCTCACCTATTTCTTTACGCGCACGATGGGCGACGTCGGGCAGCGGTTCGGCTTTCAGCTTCGCTGCCGCATGTTCGCCCACATTCAGCGGCTGTCGCTGCGATTCCACGATCGCCAGCGCATCGGCGATCTCACCACCCGTTTCACCGCCGACATCAACGCGATTCAGGACGCCGTGGCCAACGGCTCGATCCTGCTTTTCAGCAACGCATGCTTGCTCGCCGCCATGCTCGTGATGATGTTCTGGCTCAACTGGAGATTCGCACTCGCCGCGCTTTCCGTCGCCCCGCTGCTGTTCTGGACCGTGTTCCGATACACGGGGCGCATCAAACTCGCCGCGCGCACGGCAAGAAAGAGCGACGGGGTCCTGGCCTCGGTGGCGCAGGAGACCTTGTCCTCGATACGCATCGTTCAAGGCCTCGCACAAGAGCAGCAGCAAGACGACCGATTCCAGGCCCAGAGCGAGTCCAGCCTCAACGCGTACCTCGAGGGGGTGCGCTATCAGGCCCGGGTCGCGCCGCAGGTGGATTTCCTCGCCGCCGTGGGGCTCGTGATGGTCATGTGGTACGGCGCGAGGCAGGTCATGGCCGGCGAGATCACAACGGGCGACGTGATCGTATTTTTCGCTTACGTGACCAACTTGTACAGCCCCATGAAAGCGCTCGCAAGGCTGTCCAATACCCTCAACAGGGCCAGTATCGGCGCGGAGCGGGTCTTTGACGTTCTAGAGACCCAGCGAGAAGTCTCCGACCTGCCGACGGCGCGACCGGTCCCACCTTTACGGGGAGAGATCGAATTTCGCGATGTGTCCTTCGAGTACGAGCCGGGGCGACGTGTACTGAACAACATCAATCTCGTGATCAAGCCTAAAGAGCGTTTGGCGATCGTGGGAAGCACGGGGGCCGGCAAGAGCACGCTGGTTAGCCTCGTCCCGAGACTGTTCGACCCCGGTCGGGGTGTGGTGTATCTGGACGGTGAGGACATTCGGAACCTCCAGGTGCAGTCCTTGCGCGAGCAGGTGAGCCTGGTGCTCCAGGACTCGCTCCTCTTTAGCGGAACGATCCGCGAGAACATCGCGTTCGGCCGGCCGGAAGCGACCGACGAGGCGATCGTTGCCGCCGCGAGGGCAGCCAAGGCGGATGAGTTCATTCGGAAGATGCCTGACGGGTACCAGAGCCACGTCTCGGAGCGAGCCACGAGCCTCTCCGGCGGCCAGAAGCAACGAATCGCCATCGCGCGTGCGATTTTGCGTGACGCGCCGTTGCTCATCTTGGACGAACCCACGAGCGGTCTCGACGCGGAATCCGAGCAATCGGTCATCGACGCCCTCATGATCGCGGCAGCAGGTCGCACGACTCTCATGATCGCGCACCGTTTGGGAACGGTGCGTTTCGCCGACCGGATCGTCGTCTTGGAGGGCGGCGAGATCTTCGAGCAAGGCACCCATGTGGAACTGATGGCCCTCGGTGGTCGTTACGCACGGCTCTGGCGCCTGCAGTTCGGGCCCGGCGCGGACCGAGCCTCCGCTTCGCCGAATCTAACCCTTAAAGGAGTTGAACTATGAAAGTGATCGCAATCAAGCCGTGGGTGCTCGCCGCATTTGCGATCCTGTTCGCTTCGTCGTCCGCGCACGCGGCCTTCGTCGTCCTGACCGGCACCGTCCAAGACCAGAGCGGAGTCGGCATTGCGGGTGTCCAAATCGACTTCGTAGACTCGTGCACCGCCGTGCTGGCGGGCGCCACCGGCAACATCACTTCCGCGACCGGCACGTTTAGCGCCACGGTCAATTCCGGAATTTACGACCTCGAGATCCGTCCCCCGGCGGGAACCCTCTACGCCGCGTATCGAATGCTCAAGTACGATTTGACGATCAGCAGGACACTGGGAATCGTCAAGCTCGCCAACGGCGTGGCCGTCTCCGGCCACGTCACGGATACCGGCGGAGCACCGCTCTCGGCCGTCTACCTCCATTTTTTCGTACCCAACGGCGGAGGGCGGGTGTACACGGTCCGGGACAAGACGGACGCGCTTGGAAACTACAGTATCGTCGTCGCTCCTGGGACCTATGAGTTGCGTTACGGGCCTCACAGCGGGACACCCTATCTCGCGCAGTCCGCCCCGCCGGTCTCGATCACCGGCCCCCTTACGCTGCCCACCGTCGCGCTGCAAACCGGGTTTGCGGTCAGTGGGACCATCCTCGATTCCGTCGGGGTCGGCAATCCGGTCATCAATGTGAACATCAACGCGATCGACACGGACACCGGAGCGGCCGTGCTCCTCTCCCACGATCGAACGGATGTGAACGGCTTTTACAGCGTCTCCGTGCCGGCGGGACGCTACGTGATCGCGTTCGAGCCCGAGAAGTGCACGCACCTTGCCGGGGCGTGGTCCGCGGCGACCTCCGTCTCCGCGGACACGTCAATTGCGACGGTGCAACTGCCGGCCGGGGTGCTCGTCCAGGGCCTGGTGACCGACACGAACGGCGCACCCGTCTTCGACGTCAACACGGACTACTTCAACGCTGCCGGGGCCGAAATCGTCGCTAGCGACGATCACACCGACGCCGCGGGCGCGTTCAATACCTATCTTCCGCCCGGTACGTACGCGATCACTTATTCTCCACCCCGAGGTCTGAGGCTGGCTGGGGTGAAATCTCCTCTCCTCGGCATGACCGCCAATCCTACGACGGTGCCGACCGTCATCTTGCCAGCCGGATTCTTCATGTCCGGCCGGGTCGTCACCTCCGACGGTGTTCCAGTCCCGAATGTCCAGATGACTTTCTTGGCGGCCGGGACCACGACGCAAGTCTATGTCGCTCATAACTCGACCGATGCCACGGGGAGCTTCTCGATCGTGTCGGTCCCCAGAACGTACGACATTCGCTTTACTCCTCCCACCTCAGCCGGCCTGGTTACCGTGACGAGGCCGGGGGTCGTGGTCGCTTCGGATATGACTCTCACCGACACGGTTCTGCCTTACCCTGCTCCGGCCGTAACCTCCATTTCCCCTGGAACGGGGAGTACCGCGGGATCCCAGCTCGTTACAGTGACCGGGACAGGCTTTCGAGCGCTCGCCAGTCTCGCTCTCGGAGGGGTTCAGGCGAGCGTCACCTCGGTCGCGAGCACGACGATCACGGCAACGACACCGGCTCACCCTCCCGGCACCGCGAACGTCACCGTGACCAACGCGGACGGTCAATCGGGAACTCTGACGGGCGCGTTCGTGTTCCAGGAGCCTGCGATCCCAATCGCGTTGAGGGTCACGCGTTCCGGGGCCGACGTCGTCTTGACGTGGACCTCGACCGGCCAGGCGGTCTACACGGTTTTCGGAAATAACACCCCGAATGGCTGGACCAACGGATCGATCCTCTCGCACACCGCCGCGACGTCGTACACCGTGGTCGGAGGAGCTCTGACGTCGGGAAACGAGTACTTCAGTGTCGAGTGACGGATTCCCTCTGGCCGTTCGGTTGCGTCGATCGGCTCGGGTCGCGACCCTTCTCGTGGCGGTGATTGGCGTCCCGGTGGCCGGCCCTCTCTTCGCCGCCGATGTGGACTGGTCGGCGCGGCTCGCGTTCGACGAGCGCTACGACGACAACATCACCGAGCTCTCCCCGAGAGACCTACGACGTCTCGACACCCAAGGGGGCCGAAACGGATTCCCATGTGGTTCCGACTCCACGCTCACCCAGGGGGGCCGCTACTCCATAGAGACGCCCGGAGATTACGTGACGGTGCCGCGGATCGCGACGTCCGTCCGAGCCGGCTGGATCAAGGGGAGACCTTCCGCCTTCGATTTCGACTTCGCCGGGCACCAGTACGTGACGAATGCCATCAAGAACTGGCAGGTCTACCGGCTTGGGGTGTCCCAACCCCTTCACGGCGGGAAGTACGGAACGACGATCGGAGCGTCCTTCGCATACTCTCCATACCAGTACGACCGGAACCTGCGGAGCTACTCTACGGCGAACGAGTTGGGCGTACTCCCGCCGCCGCGACGGGAGGCGACTTACAGATCCCGCCGCAGCGAGCTTCATGTCGATCAGGTGCTGGTGCCCCATTACCTGTCGTTGCGCGGCGTGGTCGGCCAAGAAGCGAAGAACTACAACAAATGCTTCAACGAGCGTGACAGCATCATGCCGTTCGAACAGGTCCAACTGACCTGGGAGCCCCTGGGCCGGGCACTGTTGCGGCTGCGGCTGTCGTTCATTCGAGAGAACCTACAAGGAGTGGGCGATCTCCCCGACACTTCGTTTTTTACCGAGCCAGATATCTCGAGCCGCAGGCGCATCATGTCGGCGGAGGCTCGCGTGCGCTGGGGAGCGAAAGCGAGGAGAACGACGCTCGGTCTACGCTACGATACGGAGCATCGAGACTACACTGCGGCCAACCCGAACGACATCTACCATTTTGAGCGTACGGACGAGCGTCGCTACGCAACGCTTACGGCGCGCGTCGAGTTGCCGCGGCACTGGTTTCTGTCGGCGGGAGCGGAGCGCAACACCAAACACTCCTCCTTTCCCATCGCACTCGCAGGCAGCTCGCCGTCCGAAGACGTTACCGATTACACCCGCAACATCTATGAAGTCGGGTTCGGCTACGACTTCCGCCTGGCCGGAAAGCAGCTGCCAGCGAATACACCGGGGAGCGCCGGGGATTAGCGCGGTCTGTTGTGCGTCAATAGAAGCATCGCGCGAGAACGAGGGGATTCGCGAGCTTGTGGTTGTCCGCTCGTCACGGATGGGGATTACATGCTTGGGTCCCCGGTCCCGGACGAGGTAGGGTGTCGGCACCGGCCCCGCTGGCTCGTGGCAGGACCGAAACGGTGACCGAGGTCGCCACATCCGAAATGGAGGCTGCCATGAACTTGAAAGCCAGAATGCGCCGTTGGACGCTGGTTCTCGGCGTGTTGCAGGTCATCTTCGGCTGCCTCGTCGGGTTCATTCCGCCGACGGCGGTCCCGTGGTTCCGAGGGATCGTTATGGCTCACATCGAGTTCACCGCCAACGGGGTGCTCGTTTTGGTCTTGGGGCTCCTGCTGTCGGAGCTCGAGCTGGGAACTCCGGCACTCTGGGCGTGGTTCGCCACCGTGCAGATCGGCACTTGGACCAACGGCGCGGCGGGGCTGACCGGAGCCTTCATCGGTTATTCGTCGAAATTGATGCCGACGATCAACGAGAAGTTCCCCGCGCCGAACGGCCTCGACCATCCGGTGACCAGCGGGTTACTCCAGGTCTGCGGGGTCACCGTGTTGATCGCGCTGGCACTCACGCTCACCGGCCTCCTCCGAAAAAAAGTTGCGGCCTAGTCGAGGCGCCGGAGCGCGCCGCTTTCCAACCGATGAGGAATCATGATGCCCTCCCTCTCGAAAACGATGATCTGTGCGGTACTCGTCGCGTGTTCCACTTTGCTCACCGCCAACGAGGTCAGGGCGGCCGAAACCGACCTCGGCGAGATCCGGCGCGAGATCGCGAAGCGACACGACGAAGCGGTGAAGCGGCTGCAAGACTGGATTGCGGCACCGGCGATCGCGGCTGAAAACCGCGGCTATCCTGATGGCGCGGAGCGTATGGCCCAGCTGGCCCGGGACGCCGGGTTCCAGCACGCCACCGTGATCGAAACCGACGGCAAGCCGGGAGTGTTCGCAACGCTCGACGCCGGCGCCGCCAAGTCGGTCGGCCTGTACTTCATGTACGACGTCAAGCAGTTCGACCCCGCCGAGTGGACCTCGCCGCCTCTTGCGGCGCGGATCGTCGACAAACCGGGACTCGGCAAGGCGATCGTCGGAAGGGGGGCGGTCAACCAGAAAGGGCCCGAGGCGGCATTCTTGGCGGCGCTCCACGCGATTCGAGGCGCCGGTAAGACCATGCCGGTGAATCTCGTGCTGATTGCGGAGGGCGAAGAAGAGATCGGCTCGCCTCACATCGGGCAGCTCGTCCACCGGCCGGAGGTCCTGGCCGCGCTGCGAAACACGATCGGCGTCTTCATGCCCTCGGCGGAACAAGAGCCCGACGGCGTCGTCACGGTCAGTCTCGGCGCGAAGGGCATCGTAGAGCTCGAGCTCGTGGCCAGCGGCGAAAAATGGGGACGCGGCCCCAAGAAGGACATTCACTCGTCGCTGAAGGCGATGATCGACAGCCCCGCATGGCGCCTCGTGAAGGCGCTCGACACTCTCGTGTCGGCCGACGGGAACACCATCACGATCGACGGCTACCCGAAACCGCGGCCGTTGACGGCGGCGGAAAAGGCGATGGTCGCTTCGGCGTCGAAGCGCAGAGACGAGGCCACGATGAAGTCGCAGCTCAACGTGGATCACTGGATCGACGACCTGCCGTGGGCGGAAGCCAACGAGCGGCTCGAGTCGCAGCCCACGGTCAACATCGAAGGGCTGGTGGGGGGCTACACGGGGCCGGGTGGCAAGACGGTCCTTCCGCATCGCGCCGCCGCGAAGCTCGACTTGCGCCTCGTTCCCGACATGAAGTTCGCGGAGGCCGTCGCCGCCCTGAAAGCCCACCTCGCAAAACGCGGATTCGCCGACATCGAGGTCAACGTCACCGGCGGTTACGATCCGACCAGCACGCCGGCGAGCGCTCCGCTGATTGCAGCGCAGATCGCGGTCCTGAAACGAAACGGCACCGATCCTGTCATGTGGCTGCGCAACGCGGGCTCGTATCCGGGCTATGTCTTCACCGGGCCCCCGTTGAACCTCGCGTCCGGCCACTGGGGTTTGGGGCACGGAAGCGGGGCCCACGCGCCCGACGAGTACTACGTCATCGAATCGAGCAGTCCCAACATCCAGGGCTTCGACGGCGCGGCGATGTCGTTCGTGGAGTATCTGTACGAGCTCGCCAAGTGAGCTGGCCCGAACGTCCGCGTCAACCCTTGACGACGTAGCCCTTCCGCGTCAGGAGCTCGCGCGCGCGATCGCGGAGGTCGCCCTGCAATTCGAGGGCGCCGTCCCGCAGCGTTCCGCCGGTGCCGCAGCCGCGCTTCAGCTCCTGCGCCAACGCCGCCGCGAACGGAGCGTTGCGAGGAACCCCATCGATCACCGTGACCGTCTTGCCGCCCCGCCCCGTCTTTTCGATGCGCAGCTTGAACACGATGCGCGCCGGAACCGGCTCGTCCACGGCCGGCTGTTGCGACGCGCAGCGGCAGTCGCTCGCCGGCCAACCGCACCGCGGGCACACGCTGCCCCGGTGGGAGGTGTACACGAGACGCTCGGACGGCTTGGCCATGGCGAGATGATGCGCGAGCGGGGAACGGTCCTGCAACTTCGCTCCGAAAACACTCCCAAAAAAGCGAAGGGCCGGTTGATCACCGGCCCAGTCGCAGCGGCGGTTTCGCGCCGTTTCGTTGACACCCACGTCGGGGTGATCACGCCCAATTAATACGTCGACCGCATGCGATCGTCAAGGTGTTGTCGCTCGTCCCGCGCACTTCGCCTCGTCCAGCCGGCAATCTCCCAGCCGGCAAGCGTTTCGCCATTCGCCGCAGGCCCGGCGCGTATCGCCGTCGAGGCGCTCGTAGAGCCCACCGCGAAGCACGAACGTGAGCGAAAGCTTGGGGTCGAGCCGAGCCGCTTTTTCGAAATCAGCCAGAGCCGCATCGTAACGTTGCATCCGAACCAGAACGAAACCACGCCCGTCGTACAGCTCGGCGGAGCTCGGATCGATCCCGATCGCCAGGTCCAGGTCCGCGAGCGCGCGTTCGTGGTTCCCGAGCCCGGCCCACGCGCTCGCTCGTGACTGGTAGGCCGGCGCGTAGGCGGGGTTGTTCGCGATAAACCGATCGAGGTCGAGGATGGCTTCGTCGAACCGCTTTGCGGCCGCAAGCGCCTCGCCGCGATTGAGATAGGCCTCCGGGTAGGTCGGGTCGAGCTCGATGGCGCGGTTGAGGTCGATCAGCGCGAGGTCGAGCCGTCCCAGTTTCTCGTAGGCCAAACCCCTTCCGCTGTAAGACTCGGCTGCCGCCGGCTTGCATCGGATCGCCTCGTCGAATCCCGCGACGGCGCCCTCTAAGTCTCCCGATTTCGAGCGAAGCGTCGCGAGGTTGTGATGCGCGATCCAAGAGTCCGGGTTCTTGGCGATCGTGTCCTTCCAGAGCGTTGCCTCGTCCCGGTACGCCCGCGCCTGATGCCACGTCAAGACACCGAAAACGAGGACGAGTCCCGCCGCAAGAACCCGCGCCGCGCCTCGGAGCGGAAGAGTGCCTCGCGCGCCGTCGAGCTTTCCGAGCAGCCAAAAGCCGGCCGGGGGGAACAGGGCCAGGATGCCGATGCTCGCGAGGTATTGGAAGTGGTCGGCGACGAACGAGAATCGAAAAGCGTAGACGTCGAAAAATCCGAGGGCGGGGAAGATGGTGACGGCATAGACGAGCGCGGCGCAGGCGATGCCGCGATGTCCGCGCCGCCAGGCCAAGGCGAGCCCCGCAGCGCTCAGCGCCAGAATCCCGAGCGGCCAGAGGGAGTGCCACGACAATTCGAGAACTTCGATCCGCGGGTAATTGAAGATCAGCGGGTACGGGATCAGAAGCTTGCCCGGGTAGAACAGCAACGCGCGGGCAGCGATCAGGAGGCGCTGCCACCAGGCGAACCCGAAGTCCGGACTCACGACGGCGACCAGGCTGTTCTCGAGAACGACCGTGATCGAGGCCAGGGCCACGGCGAGAAGAACGAAGGGCGCCAGCGGCGCGAGGTCGCGCGCCCTGGGGGGCCAAAGGCGCCACAAAGAGGCGATCCCGAGCGCTATCGGAAGCGTCGCCGTCGCGGTTTTCGTGAGCAACGCGCAAACGAAAAGCGCGAGGGCGATGGCGTAGGCCGCATGCCGCCGGCTGCGCTCGAAGTTCAGATACGCCAGAGCCGACCCGAGGTAGAAAAAACCCGACAAAACGTTCTTGCGCTCCGTCACCCAAGCCACGGACTCCACGTGCACGGGGTGGACCGCGAAGAGCGCGGCGACCCAGAACGCGCCCGGCACCCCGAGCGAGCGCAAGATCATTCCGATGAGAAACGCGTTGCACGCATGGAGCAGGATGTTGACGAGGTGATACCCGATCGGATCGAGTCCGTACAGACGGTACTCGACCCAGAAGCTCGTGAAGAGGAGCGGGTAGTACTGCATCCTCGGCACGGAGGTCCAAATCGTGTGCAGTCCGTGAGGATCCTGGATGGCCGGGTTCCCGGTCAGCCACGAATCGTCGTCCCAGACGTACCCCGCGTTGATGGCCGGCGCGTAGGCGGCGATGGTCAGGCCGAGGATTCCGGCGAAGATCGCCAGGGCGACGAGCGGACGGGAGCGGAGTGTGGTCACGGGCGGGGAGTCTAACCCGCTGTGGCCGGTTTCACGTGTGGGGACTAGCATCGGTTCCGAGGGGCCCGTGCCGTGGAGGTTCCCATGCG